>DATLSD010000061.1:0-20871 GCA_035534315.1 Elusimicrobiota bacterium | reverse complement strand
GCGGCAGCCTGAGGCGGCCAACACGCTCTTCACGCAGATGATCATTCCGGCGGCCATGATCGAGGGTCTGGGCTTTTTCGGCCTGGTCATCGTTCTTCTGGGCGCGCTGGCTTTGGGCAAGGGCGTTCCGGCGGCGACGGGCGCGTCGTCCGCTCCGGCCGCGGCGCAGCGGTAATTAATCGCCCCCGTCCCGTCTCTTCCTTATATAAGGAGGGGGCGGGCGGGGGAAAATTTGGAGACACGGCATGAACAAGCTTCTCACCCCGAATCCGGGGATCATCATCTGGACCATCGTCACGTTCTTGGCGCTGGTCGCGCTCATGAAGAAATTCGCCTGGGGCCCGCTCTTGGCCATCATCGACGAGCGCGAGAAGCATTTGAAGAGCGAGCGCGAGGCCGCGGAGGGCGCGCGGGCCGAGGCCGAGCGGATTAAAAAGGAGCTCGAGAGCCAGATGGCGGGCCTGCAGGCCGCCGGCCGGGAGCTCATAGACAAGGCGCGCGGCCACGCCGAGGGCCTGAGCGCGCAGATCAAGGCCGCGGCCGAGGAAGACGCGCGCAAGATCAAGGAAAAGACCGCGGCCGAGCTGGCCGCCGAGAAAGAGCGCCTGGTCGCGGGGCTCCGCAAGGACGTGGCCGGCCTCTCCGTGCTGGCCGCCGAGAAGCTTTTGCGCCGCTCGGTCGACGAGGGCGTGCAGAAGACCGTGCTGGACTCGTTTTTCAAGGATTTGGAGAGCCGGGAGGCCGCGCCGCGGAATTAGGGACCCCATGAACTCCTCCGATCAACTCCTGGCCGGGCGCTACGGCAAGGCCCTGTTCCTGGCGGCGCGGGACGCGGGCCAGGACGCGCGCGCGGTCTCGGATTTGTCGTCGGCGCAGGAGGCCCTGCGCGAATTTTTGCCGCTCCTGAAGAACCCGCAGGTTCCGGTCGCGGAGAAAAAGGCCCTGGTGGACAAGCTCCTGGCCAAGGGCGCTTCGCCGCTCTCGCGCACCTTCTTGAAGCTGCTTTTGGACAAGAAGCGCTTTTCGCTTCTGCCCGCGATTCTGGGCCAGCTCGGCCGCCTGTGGGACGAGAAGAACAAGCGCGGCCGCGCCAAGGTCTGGACGGCGCGGGCGCTCTCCGAGGGAGAGCAGACGGCGCTGCGCGCGCGCCTGGAAAAATTTTTCGGCAAGACCGTGGAGATGGACGTCAAGCAGGACCCCGAGATCATCGGGGGCGTCGTGGTGCGCCTGGGCGACTGGGTGCTTGATTCAAGCCTGCGCGGCAAGCTGCGCAACCTAGGGGAGACTTTAAATGGCGATTAGACCGGAAGAGATCACGGAAGTCATCAAGCGCCAGCTGGAAGGCTACGAGGCGAAGACCGAGCTTAAAGAGGAAGGCACCGTCCTGCAGGTCGGCGACGGCATCGCGCGCGTCTACGGCCTGGAAAACGCCATGGCCGGCGAGCTCTTGGAGCTCCCGCACGGCGTGACCGGCATGGTTTTGAACTTGGAGCGCGAGAACGTGGGCTGCGTGCTTTTGGGCCCTGGCCACCTGGTCAAGGAAGGCGACCCGGTCAAGCGCAGCGGGCGCATCATGTCCGTGCCCGCGGGCGAAGCGCTGATCGGCCGCGTGGTCAACCCCCTGGGCGAGCCCTTGGACGGCAAGGGCGCGATTAAGACCACCAAGACCCGCCACATCGAAATCGTGGCGCCGGGAATCATGGAGCGCCAGCCCGTCACGCAGCCGCTGCAGACCGGCATCAAGGCCATCGACGCCATGATTCCCATCGGCCGCGGCCAGCGGGAGCTCATCATCGGCGACCGCCAGACCGGCAAGACCGCGATCGCGATTGATACCATCATCAACCAGAAAAACGATCCCAACCGGCCCATCTGCATTTATGTGGCCATCGGCCAGAAGCAGTCGACCGTGGCGTACGTGGCCAAGACGCTCGAAGAAAACGGGGCGATGGACTACTCCATAATCGTCTCGGCCTCGGCCGCGGACCCGGCGCCCTTGCTGTTCATCGCGCCCTACGCCGGCTGCGCCATCGGCGAGGAATTTTTGTGGGGCGGCAAGCACGTGCTGGTCATCTACGACGACTTGTCCAAGCACGCGCAGGCCTACCGCCAGCTCTCGCTGTTGCTGCGCCGCCCGCCGGGCCGCGAGGCTTATCCCGGCGACGTGTTCTACGTCCACTCGCGCCTCTTGGAGCGCGCCTGCAAGCTCTCGGATAAAAACGGCGGCGGCTCCTTGACGGCTCTGCCGATCATCGAGACCCAGGCCGGCGACGTCTCGGCCTACATCCCGACCAACGTCATCTCCATTACCGACGGGCAGATTTACCTGGAGACCGGGCTGTTCTACTCCGGCGTGCGCCCGGCCGTCAACGTGGGTTTGTCCGTGTCCCGCGTCGGCGGCGCCGCGCAGACCAAGGCCATGAAGTCCGTGGCCGGCCGCCTGCGCCTGGACTTGGCCCAGTACAACGAGCTGGCCGCCTTCGCGCAGTTCGGCTCGGAATTGGACAAGGCGTCGCAGAAGCAGCTCTCGCGCGGCGAGCGGCTGGTGGAAATCCTCAAGCAGGATCAGTACCGCCCCATGCCCTTCGAGCAGCAGGTCGCGGTCATCTTCGCGGGCGTCAACGGCCTCATCGACGACGTGCCGGCCAAGGACGTGCGCCGCTTCGAGAAGGAACTCTTGGAGCAGCTCTCCATCGAGAAGGCGGATTTGCTGCGCTCTCTGCGCGAGAAAAAAGTCATGGACGACGCGGCCAAGGCGGCGCTGACCGCGGCCGTGGCCGAGTTCAAGGCGAGCTTTCTGGCCGCCGGAGCCAAGGCGTGAGCATTTCCGCATCCACCTCCCGGTCCGAGGGCCTGGCGACGGCCATCCCGTCAGGTGCTCGGCTTCGCCTGCGCGCCAGCCGGGAGCCCTGGCCGTCGTCACCCCGGACCTTGGATTGCTTGGCGGGCGGCGTCGCGGAAGGCTCCCATTTTCCGCCAGCAGGCCCGAAGGGCCGATGCCGAAAATGGGAAACCGCGACGCCAGGACCCGCCAAACGAGCGATCGGAATCGGCGCGATAAGCGCGCTGCTGGCGGCGATGTGCGCCTTCTCGCCCGCGGCGGCGCGGGCGCAGGATTTGCCGCCCTCGCACATCTTGAACCTCAACTGCCTCGAAGCCCTGGCCGCCGTGGGCGAGCCCGAGCTCTCCGGCATCTTCTCCTACGTGCCCGACGCCGACACCGCCGCCGCCTTCGCCGATCTGGTGGTGCACCAACCGGCGGCGCTGCGCAAGTTCATGGCCAAGGACGAGGCCGACGTGAAGTCCGTCGGCGGCATCTCGCAGTGGGACCACAGCGTGGCGGCCTACGCGCTCTCGATTTACGCCCTGCCCGCCGCGGCGGCCACGGTGGACAAGCCCTCCTCCTCGGACTTAAAGCGCTTAAACGCCCTTGCGGCCGCGCCGGCGCTGAGCTTGGAGCAAATGACCGCGCGGAGAAACGTCAAGCGATGAAATCCCGAGCGTTGGTCACCGGCGCCGCGGGCTTCGTGGGCGCGAACGTCTGCAAGGCGCTCGCCCGCCAGGGCCGCGCCGTGACGGGCTTGGACGATTTTTCCGCCGGCAGCTTCAAGAACCTGGCCGGCTTCTCCGGCGACTTTGTCGCCGCGGACGTCTTTGACGCCGCCGTCTGGGGCCCGCGCGTGGGCCAAGTCGACGCGGTTTTCCACCAGGCGGCCATCACCGACACCACGGTCATGGACCAGGCCAAGATGATGCGGGTCAACGCCGAGGCCTTCTACAATTTGCTCGAGTGGGCCGCCAAAAACAAGGTCAAGAGCGTGGTCTACGCCTCCTCGGCCGGGGTCTACGGCGACACGCCCGTGCCCATGCGCGAGACCGCCGCGCACAAGCCCCTGAACATCTACGCCTTCTCCAAGGCGACGATGGAGAACATCGCGGCGGATTTCCCGCGCCGGCATCCCAAGAGCCGAATGAACATCGTGGGCCTGCGCTACTTCAACGTCTTTGGCCCCGGCGAGAGCTTCAAGGGCAAGGCGGCCAGCATGATTTGGCAGCTCTATCTGCAGATGAAGGCCGGCAAGCGCCCGCGGGTCTTCGAGTTCGGCGATCAGTACCGCGATTTTATCTACGTCAAGGACGTGGTCGCGGCCAACGTTCTGGCCGAGAAGGCCAAGAGCGGCGCCTACAACGTCTGCACCGGAAGGAAGACCACCTTCAACGAGATCATCGCGGCCTTAAACGCCGTGCTGGGCGCCCGCCTGGAGCCCGACTATTTCAAGAACCCCTATTCCTTTTATCAGAACGAGACCTTGGGCGACCCGGCCCTGGCCAGGAAGGCCCTGGGCTTTTCGGCGAAATTCACGGCGGAGGCCGCCATCCGGGACTACCTGGAAGGCCCGGCCGTGCCGGTGGGAGTCTGAGCATGGCGTCCCTGCGCGAAATCCGCCGCAAAATAAAGTCGGTCAAGTCGACCGAGCAGATCACCCGCGCCATGAAGATGGTGGCCGCGGCCCGCATGCGCCGCGCGCAGTCCTCCATCCTCTCGGCCCGGCCCTTCGCCCGCGGCATGGAGGACTTGGCCTGGACCCTCTCCGGCGGCGAGGACCGCGCGCTGCTGCGGTCGCATCCCTTTTTCCGCAAGCCCGCCTCGGGCGCGCCGCTCTTGATTCTGGTCACCGCGGACAAGGGCCTGTGCGGCTCGTTCAACTCCAACTTGTTCAAGGCGGCGCTGGAATGGCTGCGCCGGCGCCCGGGCAAGGCGCGCGTCGCGGTCGCGGGCAAGAAGGGGCGGGACTTCCTGCACCGCCTGCGCGGCCAGGACGTCGAGGTGACCGCGGAGTTGGCCGGCATCTTCCCCAAGGTCCATTTTTCCCACGCGGAAATCCTGGGCGACTCCGTCATCGCGGACTTCGAGGCGGGGCGCGCGAGCGAAGTGAGCGTGCTCTACAACGAGTTCAAGTCCGTGGCCCAGCAGAAGCTTTCCTTAAAGACCCTGCTGCCCATCCTTCCCGGGCCGGATTTCGCGGGCAACGCCTCTTCCGAGCGCGAGTTCGAGCCGGGCCGCGAGCGGCTCTTGGACGCGCTTCTGCGGCGCTTCGTCAAGGCCGAGATTTACCGCGTTTTGCTGGAAAGCCAGGCCGCGGAGCTGGCCGCGCGCATGAACGCGATGGACGCGGCGGCCAAGAACGCCTCCGAGCTCAAGGCCGATTTGAATTTGGACTTAAACCGCCAGAGGCAAGCCCTTATCACCAAGGAAATCGCGGAGCTCGTCGGCGGCGCGGAGGCCTTGGCGTCATGACGAAAAAAAAGCAGAAGCCCGCGGCCGAGAAGCGCCGGCACGAGCGCTTCCCCATGGGATTGTCCCTGGGCGTGGTGACCAAGGGCGAGGGCGTGCGCCGGTGCCTGGGCGTCATCGCGGATCTCTCCATGGGCGGCATGGCCTTCGAGTCCGACGCCGTCTTGGAGGAAGGCTCTTCCTTGTATCTGCGGGTCAACATTCCGCTGGAGCTGCGCGGCGAGGTGCGCCGCGTCAAGCCCGGCGCGCGCGCCGGCCTGCACCGCTACGGGGTGCGCTTTCACCGCATGGGATTTTCATCGCCGGACTCGGCCAAGCCGCAAAAATTCATCGCCGCGAGCTTCCAGAAGCCGCGCGCGTAACGCACAGGAGCATCGCATGAACACCGGAAAAATCGTCCAGGTCATCGGCCCCGTTTTAGACGTGGAATTTCCCTCGGGCAAGCTTCCCGCCATCACCAACGCCCTGAAAATCAGGACGCCGCACGCCGAGAACGGCTCGGGAACGGCCGAGCTGGTGGTCGAGACCGCCTCGCACCTGGGCGACAACACGGTGCGCGCCGTGGCCATGGGCCCGACCGAGGGCTTGACCCGCGGCATGACGGTCGAGGACACCGGCGCCCCCATCACCGTGCCGGTCGGGACCGCGTGCCTGGGCCGCCTGATGGACGTCTTGGGCGCGCCCAAGGACGGGCGCGGCGCCATCGAGGCCAAGGACAAGCTTCCCATCCACCGCGCGCCGCCGCCGCTCGTCGATCAGGTGACCACGCCGCAGATTTTCGAAACCGGCATCAAGGTCGTCGATCTCCTGGAGCCCTACATGAAGGGCGGCAAGGTCGGCCTCTTCGGCGGCGCCGGCGTCGGCAAGACCGTCATCATCATGGAGCTCATCAACAACGTGGCCAAGCAGCACGGCGGCGTCTCGGTCTTCGGCGGCGTGGGCGAGCGCTCGCGCGAGGGCAACGACTTGTGGCACGAGATGCAGGAGGCCAAGCTTTCTGACGGCAGCCCGGTCTTGTCCAAGGCCGTGCTGGTCTACGGGCAGATGAACGAGCCGCCGGGCGCGCGCGCCCGCGTGGGCCTGACCGCCTTGACCCAGGCCGAGCACTTCCGCGACAAGGAAGGCCAGGACGTGCTGCTCTTCATCGACAACGTGTTCCGCTACGTGCTGGCCGGCGCCGAGGTCTCGGCGCTCCTGGGCCGCATGCCCTCGGCCGTGGGCTACCAGCCCACGCTCTTGACCGAGGTGGCCGATTTGCAGGAGCGCATCACGTCGACCAAGAAGGGCTCGATTACCTCCATCCAGGCCGTCTACGTTCCGGCCGACGACCTGACCGACCCCGGCGTGGCCACCACCTTCACGCACTTGGACGCCCGGACCGTGCTCTCGCGCCAAATCGCGGAGCTGGGCATCTACCCGGCCGTGGACCCGCTCGATTCCACCTCGCGCATCCTGGATCCCAAGGTCGTGGGCGAGGAGCACTACGCCGTGGCCGGCGCGGTGCAGAAGATTCTGCAGCGCTACAAGGACCTGCAGGACATCATCGCGATTCTGGGCATCGACGAGCTCTCCGACGAGGACAAGATGCTGGTCTCTCGCGCGCGCAAAATCCAGAAGTTCTTGTCCCAGCCCTTCTTCGTGGCCCAGCAGTTCACCGGCATGCCCGGCAAGTACGTGGCCTTGAAGGACACCATCCGGGGCTTCAAGGAGCTCCTGGAGGGCAAGCACGACGCTCTGCCGGAGCAGGCCTTCTACATGGTGGGCTCGATTGAAGAGGCCGTGGCCAAGGCCGAGACCTTGAAGGCCGAGGCGTAGGCGCAAGAGAACATGGCCAAATCCATCGCGGTCGAAATCATCTCGCCCGAGCGCGAGGTCTCCAAGACCCGCGCCGAGTCCGTGGTGGTCCCGGCCTGGGACGGCGAGATGGGGATTTTGCCGGGCCACGAGCCCTACCTGGCCCAGCTGCGCGCCGGCGAGGTGCGCCTGCGCGCCGGCGAGGTGACGGAAATGTTCGCGGTCGCGGGCGGCTTCGTGGACGTCTCGCCCGAGCGCGTGCGGCTCTTCGTGGAGACCGCCGAGCTGGCCGCGGAAATCGATTTGGAAAAGGCGCACCAGGCGGCGGAGTAGGCCAAGGCCGAGCTCTCGCGCAAGGACATCGACCCCGCGGCCTTGGCCGGCGCCGAGGGCGCCATGCGCTGGGCCATGGCCCAGGTCAAAGTCGCGCGGCGCCACCGCCACACGCACGGGCGCCCGGGAGAAAGGCAGTGAACGCAAAGGCGTTGCGTTTTTTTCCGGCTCTTCTTTTGCTTTCCGTTCTCTGCCTGCCCGCCGCGGCGCAGCCGGCCAAGAAGCCCGCCGCGCCGCAGACCGACTGGCTCAAGCTCTACGACTTGTCCTCTTATAAGGAAGATTGGAGCGCGACCCTGCGGGTGCCCTACCTCAAGGCGGCGCTGCCCACGGTCTTGGCGGCCTTCAAGGCGCAGGGCGCCGCGCTCTCCCAGCCGCTGGACAATTTCGCCTCGAGCAAAATCGCCCAGACCCAGCAGCTCTCCTACCGGCTCTCGCGCGCCCAGGCGCAGGCCGCCTTGGACGCCTTGAAGAAGGACGGCTTTCTGGTCTTGAGCCTGCGCCGGATTCCCTCGCCCGACAACGCGCCCGCCGCGGAGTTGGACGCCAAAATCAACGCGCTCATGTCCGAGCGCGCCGCGCACCGCGCCGCCCTGGCCAAGATGCCGGCGATTGCGGCGCTCGCCAATCAGATGCTCGACCGCCTGGTCATGGTCAAGGAAGTCCAGGAGCGCGCGCAAAAAGTCGTGCTTCTAAACCTGACGGTTTCCGGCAAGAACTGAGCGCGGCGGCCGCGCCGGAAAAGCGGGCGCGGATGTGAACGTTATATGACTTTCGAGCCCAGGAACCTGTAGCCGCTCTTGGAGACCGTGGCGATGCGCCGGCCCTCGGTCTTGAGCTTGCGCCGCAGCCGCGCGACGTGCTGGTCCACGGTGCGCGTGTCGATGTCGGCTTGGCCGTCGTAGCCCCAAATCCGCTCCAGGAGCAGCTCGCGCGAGAGCACCTTGCCCTCGGCCTCGATGAGGAGCTTCAAGAGCGAGAGCTCCTTGGGGGTGAGCGCGGCGCGGCGGCCGGCGACGCGCACCTCGCAGCGGGAAAAATCGACCGAGAGCGCGCCCGCGGCAAAGGAGAGCGCCTCGCCGTCGGCCGGGGCCCGCGCGCGGCGCCAGATGGCCTGGACGCGGGCGATGAGCTCGCCCACCGAGAAGGGCTTGAGGACGTAGTCGTCGGCGCCCAGGCGGATGCCCAGGATGCGGTCGACCTCCTTGGCTTTCGCGGTCAAGAGGACGACCGGGACCCGGCTTTCCAGGCGGATGCGGCGCAGGACCTCCAGGCCGTCAATTTGGGGAATCATGACGTCCAGGATGACGAAATCGGGCTTGGCCTTGTGGAAGAGATCCAGCGCGGCCTGGCCGTTGCCCGCGTCGACGACGCGGTAGCCTTCCGCCTCCAAGTCCGCCTTGAGGATGCGGCGCATGTCCTCTTCGTCGTCGACGAGCAGAATCTTCATCCCGGAGTTGGCCGGCTTCATGGCGGAATTCCATTCTAGCAAACCCCGGGGCTTCGGGGGGGCAAGGGCTGAGACGGGGCTTGAAATCGGGGCAATCGCCGGGCATAATGGAGCCGCCCATGGCCTGGTACACCGCCAAGTTCAAGGTCGCGCTGCCGCCCTACCGCTACAGCCGGCGCATGGAAACCGCGGCCGTGGTCTTTTTGCTCGTCCTTGGGCTTCTCGGCGGCGCGTTTGACGCGCTTATGAGCATCACCGCGTTGGTGGGCGGCATGCCGCTGGCGACACCCCTGCTGCTGACGGTGCTGCCCATCTCCATCCTGGCGTGCTTCTACCCGAAATTCGGCGCGGTGTGGCTCACTTTGGATTCGCTCCTAATCGTGCCGCAGTTCTCCATCATGTTGTACTGGGCGTTGACGAATTCGCTGGGCGGCGACTTTGGATTTTCGGACTATTTCATGACCTTGGCGCCGCTCCTGGCGCTGACGGGCGCGGCGTGGTATCTGCGCCGCCTGCGCGAGCTCAAGGCCGCGGCTTCGCCGCCCGTCCCCGGCGGCGCGCCGCGCGCGGGCGGGAGCGCTGCGGAATTGACCTGGCGGCAAGGCCTGCCGTTTTTGGCGCTTGTCGCGGTGTTATTGTCTCTCCGGCAGTTCTTCGGGCGCGGCGGGACTCTGCCGTTCCTGCTTCTTTTCGGCGCGGGCCTCGCCGGCCTGTTCGCTTTTTTCAAAGAAAAGGGGGCGCGGTCCGCGGGCGCGAGAGTTTCCGAAGAGCTGGGCGGCGCCGCCGCGGGCATGGGCGCGGGAATTTTGGCCGTGCTCTTCTGCCAGAGCGCCGACGTCCTGGTTTCCCGGTGGGCTATCGGCATCGGCGCCGCCGCGGGCTACGCCGTGGGCGCGCTCATCGGCCGGATGTTCAGGAAGTTTTAGGCCGCCGTTTCCCGCTGGGCCCAAAGCCCCAGAATCGGGCGGGCCGTTTTCCCGAGATCGGTAGGACCTTGGACCCCTGCGCGCGGCCCGCGCCGGGGCTATGCTCCTTCCGGAAGCGATGGTCCCCGGATTTTTCCGGGGCTCTGTAGCCCGGGGAATGGGCCCCGGGGTTCCTACGACCCCGCCGCAACGGGGTGAGACCAGAGGAGACGGGAAAAAGGCGCTGCGCCTTTTCACCCGCCTCCTCATTGCTTTTTCAGGTGGCGACATCCATGAACAAAAGACATACAATCCTCGGCATGGCCCTGGCCTTGTCGTTGGGAGCGGCCGCGGGAGCGCGGGGTTAAAGCCCTTCGCGGCCCGCGGCGGGCAGGGCCGCACGCTGGTGCCCGAGCCGGACTTGGGCGGCGGCAGCCGCGGCGCGGACTCCGTGCCTGTCGGCGCGGCCGCGGGAGCCTTGGCCGCGCTGGGCTTGGCGGCCGGCCTCGCGCGGATGGTGGACGATCAGCAGCACAACCCTCCGCCGGAAAATCCGAGGCACGATCCGGATGTCCAGCGAGGATGGAATCGGGAACAACGCGATTATCACGATCGCAACGACTCGAACAACAACGTGAACAACAGCTCGGGCACGGCCAGAGGCAACGGGAACAACGGGAATAGCGATCAGGGGCCGCATCCGTTGCCGCAGCCTCCGCATACTCCGAGGGTTGTTGTGCCGAGACAGAATCCGGAGCCTTGGGAACGTTGATTGTTGATGCTTAAGCCGCAGCAAAGGCCGTCCGAGGGCCAGGGCGCTTTCAAAGCGCCCTGGCCCCGCTGGGGCTTCTGGCCCAAGTTCCTGCTTGTCATGATCCTCATTTATGCCGTGCCATACGGCGATTTCTTAATTTCCGCACTTATTTATCACCCGCTGATTCATCTCCTAGGCCAGCGCAGGGCTTACTTTTATAACGATATGGCGGCAACGTTCGGCAACGCTATCCTCTATATCGGCATTGCGCACTGGAGCTTGGGGCTTTTCGGTTTCTCGCTCACGGACATCGGATTCAAGAAAATTTCTTTGCTTAAACTTTTCCTGCAAATCGCCGTGGGCGCGGGCCTGGCCGTTGTCGATGTCTTCGTGATTGGGTTTGCTCTTTATCACATGCAGAAACTTTTTTTCTACGGCCACTGGCCCGTGGGTTTTTCAGTGACATGGAGGCCCTCGTATTTTGCGCATCCCTTATTCTGGCGGGACAACGTCTGCTGGCTCATTATGGGCGGCTTCCTTGAAGAACTTACCGAACGCGGCGTTTTATACACCGCGCTACGGAGCCGATTTTCGGCGCTTGGGGCTATTTTGACGACCGCCGCTTATTTCTCCATTTCCCATCTGATTTGGCGCTCTCCAAATCCGGATTTCATGTTCTTCTTCTCCACTTTCATCTCCGGAATTTTGCTTGGTTGCTTGAGGGAATGGTCCGGAACCCTGTGGTGTCCAATGGCAGCCCATTTCCTGGGTGATTTCTTGCTCGTTTGGACAAGGCCGCGACTGCGCTGGTTTTAGACGCGCCCGCCGGGCCTTGAAATCGGGGCAATCGCCGGGCATAATGGGGGACCTATGCCCCAGCCGCCCAACCGGCAACCTCCCAATCCCGAGACGGTCGAGCGCGCCCTGGCGTTTTGTCGCGCGCGGGGGTCCTTTATCTTCCGCGAGGTGCAGACCCACTTTAACTTCGGGCGCGACGAGCTCGTCGCGGTCGTGACCGGCCATATCGGGCAGATGATCCGCTACGGCCGAGTTCAAAAAACAGGCAAGGATCAGTTTCGCTGGGTAGGCCAGGCCTAGGGTCTGGCCTACCACCTAGGTGTCTAGGGCCTAGGTAGGCCTACCTAGGCCTAGCTAGGCCCCCTATAGGCCTAGGCCTATCAAATGGCTAGTTTAAACGTTCCGTTTCTAGGCCTACCCTAGGCCTAGATAGGGGGTTGATAGGGCCTAGACACCCTGATGCCAGCTATTTGCCAGCCTTTCCGAGAAGACTTCCAGCTAACGGACAGCCTTTTTAGGCAGTGGGAAAGCGCGTTTAAACGCGAGGAAATGGCTTCCTTAATATGGGCCAAATGCGCCGCCTGGAAAACGAAAAGCCCCGGTTTCCCGGGGCTTGGGTAGCTTGCTGCCGTCCGTCAAATGAAGTGTAGCAGGGCAGACCATTCTTGTCAAATGGGCGGAGGCCCGATCCCCGTCCGTCCGGAGCGGACGGCAGCTTTACCGATTAAGCTACCGGCAGTCGCACTCATAATACGAGCGAGGCCGCCGGAAAGTTTCCACGAGCTATTGAAATAAGCCACATATGGAGGTATAGATACTAGGTTGAATTAAAACGTACAGCAGATTGATGGTGATTCTTCCTCATGATGCAGCGAAAGCGCGGGGGGATTTTGCGGAATATTTTAAGCAAAAAAATAAATTAGTTTAAGCCGAGCGGCTCTAAACATAACCTTACAAACAACGGGAGGTTTAAAAATTTATGACTGCTTGGGAGGCTTTTGTTCATCATATTGCAAGATGTCAAACGTGCTATAGCGCAGGAGGCGAGTTCGCGCCGTTGGAAAAGCTTTGCGCGGTTGGACAGCAATTACGTCAAGGCTGCGGAACTCACCAATAATGCCTCTTAAGGAAATTTAGTTTAAGAAAAATGTATAAGAGCCTTCCTTTGTTCTAGGGTTAATCCACATTTGGGGCACTCTTTATAGGGTTTAACCCATTCCCCATCACATCCAGCGGGATGAGAGCAAGGATGTTTGTTATTTTCCATTTTTTCTCCTAAGACTTTCTGGGTTGGCCGGATGGCTATATTACGCGTTGAGTTTGGCTTTGATCACACCTGTTTCGCAGAAAATTGCTTTTGCAAACTTCTGAAAGTTATAATGAGCAAGGTTGATTAACCTTTCATGAAAACCTTGCGGGAGTACGCCACGGTCAAGGAAGCGGCAAATCTCCTTGGAGTCTCGGCCCTGACCCTGCGGCGCTGGGATAAATCGGGCAAACTTTCTTGCCGCAGACACCCCATCAACGGCTATCGGCTCTATGATAGGGAACTTTTAGCGCGGGTGCTTCGTAATATAAATGGGTAGGCGAAATCACCACCGCAAAAAGCGGACTATGAATCCAGCGGACAAGCGCATCGTTATCGGCTCGGCTTATTCGCCGAATGCGGATGTCGTCTTGTTTCAGGGCGACTGCCTGGAACTTTTGGCATCCGTGCCGGATGAATCCGTGCGCCTTGTCGTCACGTCACCTCCTTACAACATCGGCAAGGCCTACGAGAAACGTGCGCCACTGGAACGCTATTTGGCGCAGCAAGAGGCTATTATCAAAGAATGCGCGCGCGTCCTGGCTCCGGACGGCAGCCTCTGCTGGCAGGTGGGAAACTACGTCGGCAACGACGAGATCATTCCCCTCGACATCCCGCTCTATCCCATTTTCAAAAGCCTCGGCCTCAAGATGCGCAACCGCGTCGTCTGGCACTTTGAGCACGGCCTGCATTGCACCAAGCGTTTTTCCGGCCGCTACGAGACGATCAACTGGTTCACGAAATCAAACCGCTACATCTTCAATCTCGACCCAGTCCGAGTCCCGCAGAAATATCCGGGCAAGAAATATTTCAAAGGCCCCAAGGCGGGCCAGTTGTCCTGCAATCCCCTGGGCAAAAACCCGGGAGACTTGTGGGCCATCCCGAACGTCAAGCACAACCACGTGGAAAAAACCATCCACCCCTGCCAATTTCCGGTGGAGCTCATCGAGCGGCTGGTTTTATCCATGACCAACCCCGGCGACTTAGTTTTGGATCCATTCTTGGGTGCGGGCACGGCCGCCGTCGCGGCCGTTTTGCACGGCCGCCGGGCCGCCGGCGCGGAAATCGTGCCGGACTACATCAAAATCGCGCGGGAACGAATCGAAAAAGCCGCTATCGGCCAATTGCGCACTCGTCCGATGAACAGGCCCATCTACGACCCAAAGAAGACTGTGAAGAATGGATTGTCAAATGGCGGGTTGTATAAGGATCAGGAGCGCGACCAACTGAGCCTGTCAGGCTCGAAGCGGAGCGTACGGGGCAAGGTTGGAAAGGAGTTAATTAGCGCATGAAAGTTCTTGGGAAATATTCACATCTTAATGGCGAGGAATTTCTTATTGTCCACCACAAGAAGCTTTACAAGGAAATATTAGAAGTTATCAAAGCTGTTGATGCTTACAAATTTAAAACGAAAATTAGCGAAGAAAAAGGACGGAAAAAAGGCAAGATTTTCTGGAATCCCGTAGAGTTAAACGAAGAATATAAAAAACTTTTTAACGCCCGCGGCTGGCATGAAACGCGAAGGGATTTTTATGTTTCGCAGGAGAGAAAAATTGTAGAGGCGCTAGAGCCGCTTAGTTTTGAAGCTCAGGCAGAATACTTGGATAAAATCAATTACCCCAAAATGCACTCGTATAATCAGACAGATTTCGTCAAGAATCATGTCGCCGTTGAGGTCCAGCTTGGAAAATATTTTGCCGTAACATACGATCTCTTCGTTAAACACTTATCCTTTTTCGGCAGCGGTTTGATCAATATTGGCATTGAGATCGTTCCCATGAAATCTATGCAAAATGAAATGTCTTCTGGCCCGCCCTGGTTCGAAAAAGAAGTTCACAACGTGCTTCGACATGGCCGCGGAAATCCGCCTGTTCCACTCCTAATCCTGGGCGTTGCACCATAAACGTGGCCTTGTCCAACCCTCCCTTCTTCGCAGTACAATAGATCCCCTCGCCTCACCGCGCACCCATGAAAATGCCCCTCGCGACGGCCGCCGTGGTCTTTGCCTCCTCGCTCGCCTATCTGGGCCTGGCCGCCCTGGGCGCCGGAGGGCTCGCGGCGTTTTGGGCGCGCCCGCAGTTTGCGGCGCTCGCCCTGGTCACCCTCGCGCTCGCGGCCGCGGCGTGCTTTTCCGAGGGCGGCCTGCGGCGCGGCGTGCGCGAGGACCGCGAAAACCGCTGGGTCATCGCGGCCTTCGCCGTCCTCGGCCTGGCCGACGCCTATCTTCCCGCCTGGGCCGACCGCCGGGGCGTGTGGACCTTCGGCGGCGAGGCCCTGCGCTGGGCGGGCGTCGTCCTCTGCGCCGCGGGCGGCGCGCTGCGCCTCTGGCCCGTCTTCGTGCTGGGCAAGCGCTTTAGCGGCCTGGTCGCCATCCAGCCCGGGCACCAGCTCGTCACCACCGGAATTTACGGCCGCATCCGCAACCCCAGCTACCTGGGCCTTCTGCTTTTCATGACCGGCTGGGCGCTGGCCTTTCGCGCGGGCGCGGGCTTGGCCGTTGCCGCGCTCGTCTTGGTGCCGCTGTTTTTCCGCATCCGCGCGGAAGAGGCTCTTTTGCGCTCGCACTTCGGCGCCGAGTACGACGCCTATTGCGCGCGCACCTGGCGGCTTGTTCCTTACGTCTACTAGGGCGGCGTCGAATTTCTCCGCCGCCGGGTTAAAATATATCGCTCCCATGCGCGTAAATAACGGCGCCTCTTGTCGCAAGCCCTTGGCCGCTCTGGCCTTGGCCCTGCTCGCCGCGGGCTGCGGCGGCAAAGGCCCCTTCCTTTATAAGCCCAACAAGCCGCTCTGGCCCGGGCACGACGCCCAGGCGCCGCTCTTTGCGGCCACGGCGGCCGTCTCTCCGCTGAGGGACATGACCCAGCCCGCCGACGGCGCGACGGACCTGGCCCGCGCTGGCGCCGGCGCCTGGCCCGAGCTTTCGCCCGAGGCCCTTTCGCGCGCCCTGGCCGCGGAATTTTCCGCCGACGGCCTGCTCGCGTCCGCCAAGGTGCTGGACGACCCCGAGCACGACGACGCCACCGCGGCGCTGGCCGCGGGAGCCAGGCTCTACGTCACGGGCTCGGTCGACGAGGCCTCGGTGGACGCGGGCGCCTCCGAGGGCGGGACGCTCTCCTTGGCGCTGGACCTCCAAGTCTTCGCGCGCCAGGCGGGCTCGGGCGCCTTTGACTGGCGCGTCATCGACGGAACCTACCGCGCCGCGGTCCCCATGGGTTCCGGCGGCGGCGCCGCGGCGGAAAACGCGGCCTTGAACAAGATTTTCGCCGAGGCCGCCATAGACGCGGCTTTAGCCCTGCAAGACCCCCAAGTCCAAGCCAAGCTCGGCTGGACCGCGCCCTAGTCCCGCGCCAAAAGCGCCGAGGCCTTGGCGCTTACAGGAGTTCCCGGCCGGCCAGGCGGCCGCCGCCGGTTTCCGGGTGCAGGTGCTCGGGCTTGACGGCGGCGAGCAAGTCCTTGATCTTGTAGACCTTTTTCTTGAGCGAATGCGCTCTTGGATCATTATGAGAGCGTTGATATTTTGTCGTCATGGCGGGCATCCTACGCTAAGTATATTCATCGGCGACGGCGTGTCAAGGGCCTTGTCCGCGGCGCTTTGCCCGCGGGAACTTTCCGGCCAGTCCAATCGTATTTAAGAATGCGACTGCCGGGTAGCTTAAGGGTAAAGCACCCACCTGTCAAATGGAGAGATGCGGGTTCGAGTCCCGCCCCGGCAGCCCGCAAGAAGGCTCGACTGGCTCCTCTAAGGTGGGGTTCGGGCCTTCGCCCGATTGACAAAAATGGGTCCGCCTGATACACTGAAAACGACAGGTGGATGCAAGCTACCCAGGCCCCGGGCAACCGGGGCCTTTCGTTTTAAGGGTTTGCGCGCCCTAGGCCCAAAGTTCCGGGCCCAAAGACTGGGGCGCCCTGCCCCATCGGCCCAGGAGAGAACTCCCCGGCGGCCGCATACTAAGCGTATGAAAAATTTTATCCGCCGCGCGCCGGCGTCTTTGGCGGCCCTGAGCCTGGCCGCGGCCATCGTTTCGGCCGCCGCGCCCTGCCGGGCGCAATGGTCCGCCGCGCTGAGCGCCGCCGAGCCGCGCTTGGCCGCGCAGTCCAAGGCCGCGGCCGCCGCGCACGACGCGGCCCAGGTGAAAAAATTTCGCGCGCTCATGGCCGCGGTCTACGCCGGCAAGGCGGTGGCCGCGCAAGACGTCGACTGGGCGGCGGCCTGGATGGACGAGTGCGTCCAGACCGGGCGCGCGGACTCGCTTAAGCGCGCGCTCGAAGAGCCCTTCATGTACGAGAGCGTCGCCCAATGGCCCGCGGCCGCGATGGCCCGCAAGGAGTACGACGCCTACACGACCCTGACGATGACGCTCAACTCCCCCTTTCCCGAGGACTTGAAGACCGACTTCGTGCTCGCCGCCAATTTCCGCGCCTTCAAGGAAGCCCTGCAAGACTACGCGCCCCCCGGCGCCCAGCCGCCGGTCGCGGACATTACCGCGCAAAACTACCGGGCCCTGGTGCAAAACTCCAAGCTTCCCGTCTTCCTGGATTATTTCGCCACGTGGTGCGGGCCCTGCCGCATGGCCGCGCCCGTGGTGCGGCGGCTGGCCTTGAAGTACAAGGGCCGCGTGTTCTTCGGCCGCGTGGACACGGACGCGCAGGCGCCGCTCGCGGGCAAGGCGGACATCCGGGCCATGCCCACCTTCATCCTTATCAAGAACGGCAAGGAAGTCTACCGCGCGGTCGGCATCCCGGACGCGAACCCGGCCGACATCGCGCGCGGCCTCGACGCCGCCGTCCAAAAATACCTGCTGGCTCCGTAGAGGAAAATTCGTGCTATTATTTCCATATTGTTACGGAAGTGCTCTAAGAAACACAGGAGAATAACGGACATGCCGAAAGAAAAACGTTTCCTCGTCGCGACGGCGGCGTATTTCGCCGCGGCGATGCTGGCCGTGGGCCCGGTGGGCGCGCAAGCCACCAGCGAGCAGCAATCCGCCGGCGCGCAGAGCCAGCTCTCGACCTTCCAGCAGCTCATCAACGACGCGGTCCAGCAGTTCCACAAGACTTTTTCCGCCGAGGACGCCGGCTTTAGAGGCGGCGGATTCCACGGCGGCGGGCAGCGCGGCGGCTTCCACGGCGGCGGAGACCACGGCGGATTTCACGGCGGCGGGCAGCACGGCGGCTTCGGCCCCCGTCCTGGTCCTCGCCCCGGTCCGCGTCCCGGCCCTTGGCCTGGCCCTCGCCCTGGTCCTCGCCCTGGCCCGCGACCTGGTCCGTGGCCTGGCCCGCGTCCTGGCCCGCGTCCTGGTCCTCGTCCCGGCCCGCGCCCTGGTCCGCGACCCGGCCCTTGGCCCCATCCGCATCCCGGCCCGCGTCCCGGCCGCATCCCCGATCATTGGGGGCATCATTACGGGCCCAACCGCTGGCACTGGGATCACGACGGCGTCCCGCACTGGTGGGGCTGGCTCATCTGGGGCGGCGCCGGCGACCGATTCGCCTGCGAGAACTACTACGGCGCCGAGCTCAACAACTGCGAGAACGCCTGCCAAGACGAGCAGAACGACTGCGAGTCGTCCTGCGGCTTCTTCGATTCCGACTGCCAGGACGAGTGCAGCGAGTACAGCCAGGACTGCACCAGCACCTGCCAGATGGACTACAACCAGGACGTCGCGAGCTGCCCGGTCTACTAAATTCGGGCGCGACGCCCCTTCCCCGTTAAACGGGAAGGGGCGTTTTTTTTGCCCGACGGGCGGGTTTGGCATTTCCCGTCCGATTTCCTATGATCGGGTCATGTCCCAGGCCGCCGTGCAAATCAAGCGCACCGCGCTTTATTCCCGGCACCAGGCCCTGGGCGGCCGCCTGGTCGATTTCCACGGCTGGGAACTGCCCGTCCAGTACACCAGCATCCTAAAAGAGCACGAGGCCGTGCGCCGAAACGTCGGGCTCTTCGACGTCTCGCACATGGGCCAGTTCGTCGTCGCCGGGCCCCAAGCCCTCGATTTTCTGCAAAAGACCAACACCAACGACGTGGCGCGCCTAAAGCCCGGCCAGGCGCTCTACTCGCACCTGCCCAACGAAAAGGGCGGCGTGGTCGACGACGTCATCATCTCCTGCCTGGCCCCGGCGCGCTACTTCGTGGTGGTCAACGCCGCCACGCGCGAGAAAGATTTCGCCTGGCTCTTGTCCCAGGCCGCGGGCTTCGACGCGCGCCTGGAGGACAAGAGCGATTTCTATTCCATGATCGCGGTCCAGGGCCCGCGCGCGGCCAAGCTCGTGGGCGAGACCCATCCCGCGGCCGCGGCCCTGCCGCGCTTTGGCGCGCTGGAGACGGACGTCTTGGGCGCGCCCGGCCTCGTCACCCGCACGGGATATACCGGCGAGGACGGCTTTGAGTTCATCGTGCCCAACGCCGCCGCGGGCCCGCTCTGGGACGACTTGCTGCGCCGCGGCGCGGGCCTGGGCGCGGCGCCCTGCGGCCTGGGCGCCCGGGACACGCTGCGCCTGGAAGCCGGCTATCTGCTCTACGGCCAGGACTTGGACGACGCGCGCACCAGCGTCGAGGCGGGATACTCCTGGGTGGTCAAGCTCGCCAAGAAAGATTTTCTGGGCCGCGCCGTCTTGGAGCGGCAGATGAAGGACGGCGTCAAGCAGAAGCTGCGCGGCGTCAAGCTGCTGGAAGGCGGCGTGCCGCGCCCCGGCCACGCGGTTTTCCAGGACGGCCGGGCGCTGGGGACTTTTACCAGCGCCACCTATTCCCCCAGCCTGCGCGCGGGCATCGGCACGGCGTACTTGGCCGCGGATTTGCCGGCGCAGGCCCGCGTGAGCGTGGACGTGCACGGCCGGCAGGTCCCCGCGCAAATCGTTCCCACGCCGTTTTACCGCTCCCAAGGAGACGCGCATGCCAAAGCCTGAGTCCTGCCGCTACACCCAGACCCACGAGTGGATCGCCCAAGACGGCGGCGGCGCCGCGGTCGGGCTTTCCGACCACGCGCAGAAGGAAATCACCGACGTGGTCTTCGTGGACCCGCCCAAGCCCGGCCGCAAGTTAAAGCGCGGCGAGGCCTGCGCGGTGGTCGAGTCGGTCAAGGCCGCCTTCGACATCTACGCGCCGGTCTCGGGCGAGGTGCTCGCGGCCAACGAGGCCCTGGCCAAGGACCCGGGCCTGGTCAACCGCGACCCGCACGGCGAGGGCTGGCTTTTCAAGATGAAGCCCGAGAACCCCGCCGAGGCGGACGCGCTCATGGATTTCAAGAGCTACCAGGAGCACTTGAAGACCGCGGCGGCCCATGGCGATCACTGAGCCCGCGCCGGCCCCGGCCGCCAAAAACGAAGGCGCCCAGGCGCCCTTCGCGCAGGACGATTTTTCCGCGCGCCACATCGGCCCCGACGAAGGCGAGACCGCGGCCATGCTCGCGGCCGTGGGATTTAAGTCCCTCTCCGAGCTCTGCGACGCCGCGATTGCCCCGGCGCTGCGCGCCGGCTCGCCCCTGCGCCTGGAGCCGGCCTTGTCCGAGGCGGACGCGGCCAAGCGCCTCTCGCGCTTGGCGGAGCAAAACCAGGTGTTTCGCTCCTTCATCGGCCTAGGCTATTCCCAGTGCCTCACGCCCGCGGTCATCCGCCGCAACGTCCTGGAAAATCCCGGCTGGTACACGGCCTACACGCCCTACCAGGCCGAAATCGCGCAAGGCCGCCTGGAGGCCCTGCTCAATTTTCAGACGCTGGTCGTCGAGCTGACCGGACTGCCGGTGGCCAACGCCTCCCTGCTCGACGAGGCCACGGCCGCGGCCGAGGCCATGCACGTCTGCCACGCCGCCTCCGAGAACAAGACCGATTTGTTCCTGGTCTCGGACGCCTGCCACCCGCAGACCATCGCCGTGGTCAAGACCCGCGCCCAGGCCCTGGGCATCGCGGTCGAGGTGGGCGACGCGTCGCGCTTCGATTTTTCCAAGAAGCCCTTCGGCGTGCTGCTGCAGTACCCCGAGACCGACGGCCGCGTCTCGGACCCGGCCGAGATTTGCGCGCGCGCGCACGAGCGCGGGACCTTGGCCGTCGTGGCCGCCGATCCGTTGAGCCTGGTGCTTTTAAAGTCGCCCGGGGATCTGGGCGCCGACATCGCGGTGGGCAGCCTGCAGCGCTTCGGCGTGCCCATGGGCGCGGGCGGGCCGCACGCGGCGTATTTCGCGACCCGCGACGCCTTCAAGCGCCTGACGCCCGGCCGCGTGGTCGGCGTGTCCAAGGACG
>DATLSD010000060.1:0-41899 GCA_035534315.1 Elusimicrobiota bacterium | reverse complement strand
ACGCCGTGGCGATGGTGGAGGCGATGTCCAAGATGGCTTTCTCGGCCAGGGACCTCGCCCGCGCCGCCGCCATCTACGATCAAATGCTCGCCGACAAGGACTGCGGCGTCATTCTCTGCCTGGCCGGTTCCTTGTTCTCCGCGGGCTTGAAGAAAATCGTCTTCGACATGGTCTCCCACAACATGGTCGACGCCATCGTCTCGACCGGCGCCAACATCGTGGACCAGGACTTCTTCGAGGCCCTGGGATTCAAGCACTATAAGGGAAGCAAGTGGGTGGACGACAAGCAGATGCGCGCGTTGCGCGTCGACCGCATCTACGACACCTTCATCGACGAGGACGAGTTGGGCCTCTGCGACTCGACCCTCTCCGAAATCGCCGGGACCCTAAAGCCCCGGCCGTACTCCTCGCGCGAGTTCATCGAGGAGATGGGTAAGCACCTAGTCAAGAACTGCAAGGTCAAGGACTCGGTCGTCCTCGCGGCCTACCAGAAGAGCGTGCCCATCTTCGTGCCAGCCTTCTCCGACTGCTCGGCGGGCTTTGGCCTCCTGCACCACCAGTGGCACAACCCCGAGGAGCACGCCTCCATCGATTCGGCCAAGGACTTCCTGGAGTTGGTCCGCGTCAAGCTCCACGCCAAGGAGACCGGCCTTTTGATGATCGGCGGCGGCGTTCCCAAGAACTTCGCCCAGGACATCACGGTCGGCCCGGAGATGATCGGGCTTGAGACCAAGATGCACAAGTACGCCGTGCAGATCACGGTCGCGGACGAGCGCGACGGCGCTCTCTCCGGCTCCACGCTGCGCGAGGCCTGCTCCTGGGGCAAGGTGGACACCGTCCATGAGCAAATGGTCTATTCCGAAGCCACCATGGCGCTGCCTCTGTTGGCCTCCTACGCCTACCACAAAGGCTCGTGGAAAAACCGCGCGGCCCGCAAGTGGAGCGAGTTCTTAAACGACGAGAAGTCTAAAATTCCCGCTCCGCTGCGTTAGGCGTCAAACCTTCCGCTCGGATAGAAAGGTCCGGCTCGATTTAGAGCCGGACCTTTCTCTTTAATTAATTGGCCGAGGCCGTAAGAGGGTGCAGGGCGGCCAAGTCCAGATAGAGAAGCACGAAGACGGCGGCGGTCCAGATTTTAACCAGCGCCGCGGGAAAGGCGAGCACGAAGCCGGCGGGCGTCAAGGCCCACGCCTGCATGGGCGCGGGAAGCGCGCGCAGAAAAAGCGCCAAGGGCACCGCCAGGACGACCTTGCCCAAAACGACTGCGGCGAAGGCCGCCAGGCCCGCGACCGCGGTGTTGCCGACTACCTTGCCCACATGGGCGAGCATGATCTCCTTGCTGCGCGCGAGCGCTTCGCCGCCGCGGCGGCCCTCCAGCAGGACCGCGAGGTGCGCGAGCATGTAGCGGATGGCCCAAATGATGCCGGGAATTAAGAGCAGGACGGTGCCCAGAACAATCCACCCCAGCACCTGGAGCTCGACCAGGAGCAGCGGCACAATGACGGCCAACGCCAGGCCCAGGGCCTGCCTCAGGTCCGCGGCCTGTCCGCGCGCGCGCGCCGCGAGCGCCAGAATCAGGGCGGCGTACCCGATGGAATCGGCGAGCGCGCCTAGCATACCGCAGGAGATAAGGACCGCGACCGCGGCGTAGCGCCCGGATTTAAGCGCCTGGGTCAGGGCTTGCTTGCCAATCGGGATGCCGCTGACGAGCGAACCCGCGTGCACAAGCAGAATCTTCGCCGCGAGCGCCAATAAGACGATGCCAATGAAGGTCGTCGGCCGGCTTGCCGCCAGAGACAGCGCGTCCGAGAGAAGCGCGCCCAGGCGGCGGGCCTGGCCTGCGGGCGGCGCGCCGGAGGAAGACGGCGCTGCGGCGGAAATGGCCGGCGCCGGCCGCGGGCGCGGCGCCGCGAGAACGCCGGAAAGCTCGGGCACGCTTTTGGCCGGCGCCCAGGCCTTGGCGCCCTCCGGGCAGACCTTGGTCTCGGGGTTAAAACCCTCCAGGCGCCACAGGAGCTCGGGCTCGAAGGGCCCCAGGGGCTTTTTTTCCGCGTCGTCGTAGACGTAGTATCTCATGCGCCCTCCCGGAAAGACGCCGCCTGCGTCTTAGGCGATTTTAGCCCCGCACGAGGGGCAAAAACGAGCGCCGGCTTCGGCCGGAGCGCCGCACTTGGGGCAGACCGACTGCAGGGGCTTGCCGCAGGCGGAGCAAAAGCGCGCGCCGGCCGGGTTTTGCGCGCGGCACGCGGGACAAACGAGCCCCGCCGACGCCGGAGCGGGCTTGCCCGCTCCCGCCGCGGCTTGGCCCACCAGGCCGGACATCAAGTTGCCGATGCCGGCGCCCGCCCCCAATCCCGCGCCCAGGCCCATGCCGATGCCCGCGCCGCCGCCCTCGTTGCCCGCGGCCTTTTCCAGCGTGTCGAAGGTGCGCTTGGTGTTGTAGGCGTTGCCCAGGATGTCGAACTCGGCGCGGTCGGCCAGGGCCTTTTTCAGGCGCACGACCGTGTCGTCGTCCGCGGGCACGTCGACCGAGTCCAAGAAGAAGTTGACCAGCCGCACGCCGTAGGCGGAAAAGTCTCCGGAGAGCTTGGCGCCCATGGCGGAAGACATCTCCTCCAGGTGCGCGGAAATCTCCAGGACGTTTATCTTCTTGTTGACGATGGTCTCCGCGATGTAGTCCTTGGCCCGGGCCAAAAGCGCGCCGCGGAAATAATCCTCCAGGGCGTCCAGGGTGAACTCGGGGAGCGTGGCGGAAAGCTGGGTCACGAAGGCGCGCGAGTCCGCGACCTGCACGCCGAACTGCCCGAAGGCGCGCACCGGCAAGAACACGTTGAACTTGGGGTCCTCGACGGGAATGGGGGTCTTGGTGCCCCACTTGACGTCCAGGTGGGTCGCCTTGTTGACGAAGTAAATCTCCGCGGCAAAGGGCGTGTTCCCGCCGAAGGGCGCCTCGATGAGCCCGCGCAAGAGAGGGATGTTGGCGGTTTTGAGCGTGTGCGTGCCGGGGCCCAGCACGTCCTGGGCCTGCCCGCCCTTAAAGAACACGGCCTCCTGGGCCTGGTTGACGATGACCTGCGTGCCCCAGCTCAAGTCCTGCGTCGGGAACTTCCAGACTAAAATATCCGCCGGTCCGTCGTATTTAACGCGATCGATGATGGCCATGGTTCTTTAACTGTAGCCCCGTTGGCTCGCGCCTGTCAAGGCCGCGGGCTCTCCTTAAGCTTCGGACGAGCGGAGCGCGGCTTTGGCGCGGCGGTAGAGGGCGAGCCGCTCGGCGCGGAAAACGAGCCGCACGTCCGCCCGCGAGTAGCCGTAGCGGGCCGCGAACTCGTTCAAGAGCTTCACCTCGGGCCGCGTGACCGGCCCCTCCATGAGGATGAGGCGCGCGAGCCCGCGCAGGCAGGCCCGGGCCTCCTCCCTGTTTTGCGGCACCGGCATTTGCACCTGCCCGCTCCGCGCCGCGGCCAGAAGCGCCGGAATCTTTTCTGGCGCGATGCCGTAGCGCTTGGCCAGGGCCGCCATCATGCTTGCGGTTTCCGGCGTCTGCCGGCCGTTCGCGGAGACGACCAGCGCCACCACGGTCAGCGCCTCGGCGGGAGAGAGGGCCTGGGCCCAGTCGTCGGCCGCCGGGGCCGCCGGGGTTTGCAGGGCGCTTTTCGGCGGAGACCATTCGCCGATGGGGCGGACGTCCTCGACGACCCAGTGGCTTGCCCCGTCGTTAAACGGCGTCCCGCAGTATTCGCACCGGACTTGGTCCCGCTGCGTCTGCGGCGCGCCGCAGTTGGGGCAGCGCAAGGAGCAAAGCCCGGAGCGCGCCTCGGTCAAAACGCCGCTTTTGCGCTTTAAGATGAAGACGTGCTGCCGGAGGACGTTTTCTTGAAACGCCGCCCCGGAGCCCCGGCCCGTCCAGCGATCGCCGGACCATTTGACCAGAACGTGCGCCCGGTCGAAAGGCGCGCCGGTTTCGACGCAGCGGACCTCGACCGCGCCCACGGCGGACTCCCGGTAGCTCTCCGTTTTGGCCGCGATGTCGGCGGCCAGCGTGGAGAGAAACTCCGGAGCGGCCACGGCCATGGCCGCGTCCGTCCTGCCCTCGAAGAGCGCCATCTGCCAGCGCCAGAACGCCACCGACGCCCTGTCCTCCAAAAATTGCGCGTTCAAGGCCGCGTCCTTGGCGGCCAGGTCCATGAAGCCCGGGATGTCCGCCTCGGCGCCGCGCGGAGCCCACTCGCACTCCTGCGTGATCTCGCAAAGGACCCAGTCGTATTCGCCGGAGTTGACCCACGATTTGCAGCTCTCGCAGCGCCCGGCGTCGGCCAGGGAGAGCGGCGCGCCGCAGTTGGGGCAGCAGCCCTCGATGAGGCCCGCGCCGGAGAGCGTCTTGGCGCCCGGCCGGCGCAAAAACGTCCAGATTTCCGAGAACTCCTGGGCGGAGGCGGAGCCGGAAATCCGGCGGCCGTCCCGCGTCGAGACCATCTGATCCGCGGCCGAGGCCAAAAAACGCACGTGCAGCGCGTCGAAGCAGCGATCCGACTCCATCTCCAAAATGTCCGCGCCCAGGACCTGGACCTGGCTCATGTCGTCGCGCTCGCCCAGGGCCTGCTGCATGCCGATTTGAATGAGAAAGCGCTCCATCACGCCGTCCGAGACGAAGGGCCTCGCCGGGGAGAGATCCTGCCGGCTCCAGGCCGACTGGATTTTGAGGAACGCGTCCTGCGCGCGCTTCAAGAAGGCCTCCGCGTCGAACTTGGGGTCGCGCGCCTTCAAGGCCGCGAGGCTCGCCTCCAGGTCCTGCCGATCCTGGAAGTCCTGCCCCTGCGCGATGGCCCGGTGCATCTGCCCGGTGGTCGCCAGCACCGGGTCGGCCCGGCCGTAAATCTGCCAAAGGACGTAGCCGATGACCAGCGTCAGCGGCAGGCCGACGACCGGGTCCTGCGCGACGAAGGCGATGTACCAATACAGGAGGAGGCCAAGCCCTCCGCCGCCTCCGCCGCCGCCCCCGGAAAAGCCCCCGCCGGAGAATCCTCCGCCGCCAAAACCCCCGGAATAGCCGCCGCCCCCGCCCGCCCGCGCGTAGGCCGCGGCCGCGCCGAGAAGAACGAGCGCTGCGGCGCCCAAAAAGGAAGCCGCGGGCGCGTGAAAAACGCCCGCGGCTCCGGCGGTTCTTTTATGTCCGCCCTTCCGGATCAAAGGCCGAAGTTAAGCCCCGCGCCGATGCCCACGAAGTTCTGATTCTGCCCGCCCACCTGGGTGTAGCGCTCGTAGAAGGCGTGGACGTTGAGCATCAGGAGGTTGACCGCGCCGCCGACCACGTAGGCGCCCGAGGCGCCCGCGCCGTTTTTGAAGGTAGTGTGCGTGTAGGAGATATACGGCGTGACCAGGGGCAGCAAGCCCATGGCGAGCTTCAGGCTCACCGATGTATCCGGGAAGCCCTGGACCACCGCGTTGACGCCCTGGATGATCTGGGCCTGATCGGCCGCGGAGCCGGCGATGCTGCCGTTGTAGACCGACTTGGTGATGTCCAAAGTCAGGATGTTGTCCAAAAACGCCGCGCCGGCCGATCCGCGCAGATTGGTCTGCCCGATGCGCGAGAGGCCTGTACCGTGCAAATTCGCGTTGGTCTCGTCGTAGTGCATGATCCCGGCGCCCAAGTCCACGCCGGCCAGGCCCTCGGGAGCCGAGCTCATGTTGGTCAGGCCCGCCGCGCCCTGGGCCTGGTACTGGCGCAGGCGCGAGACTTTGCCGGTGCCCGGTCCGAAGCTGAGCGTCCCGTCCACGCCGTAAAAGTTCTGCTTGAAGCTGGAGGTCTGGCCGGAAACGCCCGGGGTCGCCCCGCCGGTCAGGCCCACGCCCCAGAGGCCGGTGTCGTAAGCCGCGCGCATGGAGTAGGTCTTGTAGGTCTGCCCGCCGCTCAAATCGGAGTGGTACTCGGAGAAGGCCGGCATGAGGTGAAAGGCTCCGCCCACGTCCACGGAGGCGTCGGTGCCCTCGTAGCCGTGCGAACCGGAAAGCTGGGTAAGCGAGGGCTGAATGAAGAAGGCGCGCGCGGACGCAGGCGCCAGAGCGGCCGCGGCCAGGACGGCGGCCGCCGAAGCGGCCAGGATGGAAAATTTTTTCATGTCGGTTTTATCTCCTTTATTTTCTCCCCGCCCGGGCCCTCCCCCGGCAAACGGGGGAGGGCCGGACGAGAATGCGGATTCGAGTCTTAGCTGGCCTGTCCTTCGGTCGGGAAAGACTTGGCCTTCCACTCGGCGATGCCGCCGGAGAGCTCCTGCACGTTGAAGCCCTTTTGGGCCAGCGTGAGCGCGGCCTTGGGGGCCATGGCGCAGGTGATGTTCCAGCAGTAGGTCACCAGCGTCTTGTTCTTGGGCAGCGTCGCGATGTGCTTGTCGAGCTCGGGCAGCGGCACGTTTTTGGCGCCCGCGATGTGCTCGGCGGCGTAGGACTGCGGATCGCGCACGTCGAGGATGGCGACCTTGCCCTCGTCCCAGTCCTTCTTCAACTGGTGCGGGGTAGTCTCATAGGCGAGCTTGGCGGAAAAATAGGCGGCGGCTTGGGCCGGCGTCGGGGCGTAGGTCGTCGTCTTGCGGGTGGTGGTCGGATGCTTGCGGGTCGTGGTCGCGGGCATGGTCTTTTCTCCTTTTTTCGGGATCGGGACGGGCGGCGTCCCGTCAGCCCCATTATACTACGAAACAGCCGCCGCTGGCTTGCCGCGAGCGCAAAGAGGTATGATCAAAACCGGCCCTGAAAAATCTTACGGCCCGGAGGACGATTCATGGAAAAGACCGCAGAAAAATCGACCGCGAAGTACACGCTTCCCAAGCTCACCTACGCCTTGGACGCCCTGGCGCCCGAGCTCTCCAAGGAGTGCCTGGAGTACCACTACGGCAAGCACCATCAAGCCTATTGCGACAACTTGAACAAGCTCATCGCCGGAACCTCATGGGAGAACATGCCCCTGGAGGATATCATAAGGAAGGCGGACGGCGGCATCTTCAACAACGCGGCCCAGTTCTGGAACCACAGCGTCTACTGGGAGAGCCTTTCTCCCAAGCGGACCAAGACCCCGACCGGGGATCTCCTGCAGGCGCTCAACAAGCACTTCGGCTCCTTCGACAAGTTCAAAGAGGCCTTCACCAAGTCCGCCACCACCCTCTTCGGCTCGGGCTGGACTTGGCTGGTCAAGAAGCAGGACGGCTCTTTGGCCATCCGCAACACGGCCAACGCGGACGATCCGCTCAAGTACGGCGAGAAGACGCTCTTGACCTGCGACGTGTGGGAGCATGCCTACTACATCGACTATCGCAACTCCCGGCCCAAGTACATGGACGCCTACTGGGCGCTGGTCAACTGGGACTACGCCGCGAAGAACCTCGCCGCCAAATAGCGGCCCGGTCTTTTTAAGTTGCGCGCGCGCATGCCCCCGGCGCCGGCGTTCGACCCCAACTCGGCGTCGACGCCGGAGTCGGGGGTGTTCGGCCTTCCTTATATAGAGAAGGACGCGGCCCTGGTCTGCGTCCCGGTCCCGTGGGAGGCGACGGTTTCCTACGGCGGCGGGACGGCCAAGGCTCCGGCCGCCGTATTGCGCGCCAGCCGCCAGGTCGACCTCTTTGATGGCGACGTGGAAAAGCCCTACGCCGCGGGGCTTTTTTGGCGGCGCGAAGACCCGAAAATCCGTGCTATTAACGCCCGGGCCCGCGCGGCCGCGCGCAAAATCATCGCGGCCGGCGGCGCGGAAGGCAAAAAATCGCTGCAAAAGCCCGCGGCCTTGGTCAACGCCTTGGGTGCGGAGTTGAACGCCCGCGTGAAAAAATCTGTCGCGGACATCCTGGACGCGGGGAAAATACCGGCGGTGCTGGGCGGCGACCACGCGGTTCCCTATGGCGCCTTCGCGGCCGCGGCCCAAAAACACGGAAACTTCGGGCTGCTGCACTTCGACGCGCACCACGACATGAGGAAGGACTACGAGGGCTTCCGGTGGTCACACGCCTCCATCATGAGAAACGCCCTGGACGGCATCCCGGCGATCTCAAGAATCGTGCAGGTCGGTATCCGGGATTTCTGCGAAGAAGAAGCCGATTACGCCGAGATGCTGGGCCCGCGCGCGGCGGTCTTTTACGAAGAGGCCGTGCGCCGCCGGATGTTCGCGGGCGAGCCGTGGGATGAAATTGCGCGGGATATCGTCTCCCATCTGCCCCAAAAAGTCTGGATAACCTTTGATGTGGACGGCCTGGATCCGTCCTTGTGTCCGCACACCGGCACGCCCGTGCCGGGCGGACTCTCCTTTTTCGAGGCCAACCGCATCCTGCGCGAGGTCGCGGTCTCGGGGCGGGAGATTCTGGGTTTCGATCTGGTGGAAATCTCCCCTCCGCCGCGCGGGCAGGGCGACTGGGACGCCAACGTAGGCGCGCGCCTGCTCTACAAGCTCACGGCCTGGACGCTGGCGAGCCGGGGACTGGCGAAAGTCCGATAGGGGACACGGACCACGTCTTCCGGCGCAGGTTCAAGTACCAGTCGAGGCGGGTGATGAAGTTGCCGCCGAGAATCACGCTGATCCCGCGGCGCTGCAGGATGCCGGAGAGGTGGCTCAAATCCATGCCGATGGCGTAGCCGTCCAGGCGGTATCCTCCGATTGAGACGCCGCCCTTGACGCGGTAGATCGTCGTTTTTTGGATGATGCCGGCGGCGTCGCTGGTCCTGGTGAACCCCGCCGGAACGAACACGTCCGGGTGCGCTTTGGCGTACTTCAAGTCCACCGCGGTCAAGGACGTGCCCGTGTCCCACAGGGCCGGGATGTCGCCGCCGCCCACGCCGATGGAGACGACGACGTGCCCCGTGGGGGTGCGCGAGAGCCGGTTTGTGGCCGCGGCGAACGACGGCGGCCGGTCCGCGACGAGCCGGCTTGCCCCGCCGAAATCGAACTCCAGGCTGTCCTTCGAGTAAAGCACGTCGATGCCGAGGTAGCCCTCCGCCCCGTAGCGGAACGGGCTGCCTGCGGCCTTTTCGGGCTCGCGGACGCGGAAAATCTGCGGCGATCCGAAATCGATGGTCCCCGCGCTCAAATCATTCGCCTGGACCAGGGCGGTCTCGACTTTCTTTCCCGAGGCTCCTTCCATCTCCGCGCCGCTGACCCGATCGAGGCCCCTGGAAAACGCGTCGTACTTGACGAACGTCGTGGCGTTGCCCGAGTCCAGAACGCAGCGGGCTTGGTGGCCGTCGAAATCGCAGGGAATGAGAAGAAGGTTTGCGGTCATGTCCGGCGGGTCGCCGGACGCGCCCGCGGTTTTTTGCACGGTCAGCGGAGCGATTTCAAGCTGCCGGGCTTTTTTCCGCCACCAGGACGCCTGCGGGCGCGCCGCGGGGCGCCACGCGGCCGCCGATTTCTGGATGGCGCCTCGCTGGATGGCGCCCAAGCTCGACGCGAAAGAGGCGTCGCTCCACGCGCCGAAGCCGCCCCCCCGCGCGGGCGGCGCGAAAACCGCCGTTCCCAGCGCTAAAAACATCGCCAACGAACCGGCCTTCAGCTCTGCTTTTGTCATGAGCCCAGTATGGAGGAAAAACCGGGCTGCGGCGCGTGTCTAAGGACCCAGACGCGGACGGGAAAAAGGGCCCAGGGCCCCTCCGCGGGCTAGATTCTCTCGAAGTTCCGCTCGCGTTCCCAGTCGGTCACGCTGCGGTCGAAGGCGGCCTGCTCGGCGCGGGCCGTGCGCAGGTAGTGCTCGAAGACCTCGTCTCCGAAAATCTCCCGCGCGGCCTTGGAGGCCTCCAGAAGCCGGATGGCCTTATATAAGGATTTGGGCACGGCGGGCACGGCGGCGGACTCGTAGGCGTTGCCGCGGAACTCGGCCGGCGGCTCGATTTTCTTCTTGATGCCGTGGAGCCCCGCGCCGATCGCGGCGGCGAAAGCCAGGTAGGGATTGGCGTCCGCGCCCGGGATGCGGTTTTCGATGCGCAGGGAGTTTTTCTCCCCCACCACGCGGAAGCCGCAGGTGCGGTTGTCCCGCGCCCAGGCCACCGCCGTCGGCGCGAAGGTCGCGGACTGGTAGCGCTTGTAGGAGTTCACGGTGGGCGCGTAGAAATAAGCCAGTTCCTTGGCCAGCGCCATCTGTCCGCCCAAAAAATGCCGGAAAAGCCGGCTGGGCTTTCCCCCCTCCCAGAAAAGATTTTTTTTGCCGGCCGCGTCCCAGAGGCTCGCGTGGATGTGGCAGCTCGATCCCGCTAGGCGCGCGTCGAACTTGGCCATGAAGGTGAGGCTCACTCCCTTGGCCATGGCGATTTCCTTGGCGCCGTGCTTGTAGATCACATGGCGGTCGGCCATCTCAAGCGCCGGCGCGTAGTCGAGGTTGATTTCATGCTGGCCCGGGCCCCACTCGCCCTTGGAGGTCTCGACGGGAATTCCGGATTTCTCCATCAAATTGCGAATTTCTCCGACCACGAACTCTTCCTTGCTTCCCTGCAAAATGTGGTAGTCCTCGATATAGGCGCCGAAGTGCTCGAGGCCGCGGTAGCCCTTGGCCTTGGCGGACTCGTAGGTTTCGCGGAACAAATAGAACTCTAGCTCCGAGGCCATCTTCAGGGAAAAGCCCGCGGCGCGAGCCCGCGCGATTTGGTCCTTCAATATCTGCCGGGGCGAGACGGCCACGGGGCGGTTCTGCTCGTCGGCCGCGTCGCAGACCACCAGCGCCGTACCCGGGCTCCAAGCCAGCGGCCGCAGCGTGGAAAAATCGGGGATAAGCGCGATGTCCTGGTAGCCCTTGTCCCAACTGGTGAGCGCGTAGCCGGGCACCGGGTCCATCTCCATGTCCACGGTAAGCAGGTACGCGCAGGCGTGCGTGCCATGCGCGCGGCAGACGTCCAGAAAATGCCGGCCCGTGGCGCGCTTGCCCATCCAGCGGCCCTGCATGTCCGGGAAAACCATGACCACCGTGTGGATTTTTCCGGCGCGAACCGCGCGCGCGAGCTCGGCGACTGTCCAGGTTCCTCCCGCCATGGCCTGATTGTATCTAAAACGCCGCCGGGTTTCAAGATACAATAAAATATGATAATAAAAGATAATATATATATATTATTAAATAATATATAATAATAAATAACGTTGTGGAACCAGGGCCGTATCGCCTGGCGTGCCGCGCACGAGGGCGCTTGACAGAATTCGGGGTATTTTATATACTGGACGTAGCCCCAAAAACCGAAAGTTTCCACGTGAAAACTCAAAAACAGGAAAATCATGGCTGAAATCATCGCCATTACCAATCAAAAAGGGGGGGTTGGAAAAACAACCACGGCAGTGAATCTCGCCGCCGGCCTGGCCCTCTGCGAAAAAAAAGCGCTCCTTATAGACCTCGATCCCCAGGGAAACGCCAGTTCCGGGCTCGGATTTAACAAGAAGGAATACGCCCCCAGCATTTATCACGTACTCCTGGAATTGCTGCCCTTGGAAAAAACCATCAAAGAAACAAGCGTTAAAAACCTATTTTTAGCCGGAGCCGGGCCAGAGCTTATTGGCGCGGAAATCGAATTAACACAAGTCGTGGGGCGGGAAAATCGTCTCAAAGGAGCTCTAAAAAATCTGCCTTCGGATTTTGACTATATTATCATCGATTGCCCGCCATCTCTGGGCCTGCTCACCATTAACGCCCTGACCGCCGCCAACCGGCTATTACTACCCATTCAAGCTGAGTACTACGCTCTTGAAGGTCTGGCCCAATTCATTGAGACTTTCAACCATGTGCGCGCCACCATCAACCCGGCACTCAAACTCGAGGGGGGAATCATCACCATGTTCGACGCACGCATGATTCTTTCCAATCAAGTCAAGGACGAAATCTCAAAATTCTTCGGCCCGAACATTTTCGGCTCGGTCATTCCGCGCAGCATCAGGCTCGCGGAGGCGCCCGGGTTCGGCCAACCGATTTTCCAATACGATGCTAAATCAAAGGGAGCGGACGCCTACCTCGCGCTGGCCAAGGAACTAATCGGTCGCTGCGAACAGCCGCCGCAGCCCGCCCCACACGCGCAGGAAACAGGAGTGCCCACATGAGAAAAGCTCTCGGCCGCGGCCTTGACGCGCTAATTCCCCAAGCGATGCCGGTTACGGAAACACAACAGAAGGGGGAGGCCACCCCATCCCAAAAAATCCCGATTTCGAAAATCCGGCCCAACCACCTTCAGCCGCGCAAGTTTTTTGACTCGGAAAAGCTACAGGAACTGGCCGGATCCATCCGCGAGCATGGCGTGGCCCAGCCCATCCTGGTTTCTTACGACGAAATTAGCGAAACCTACGAACTCATCGCCGGCGAGCGCCGGCTGCGCGCGGCCGAACTCGCGGGATTAAATGAAATTGAGATTATCATTAAAAATCCGGCATCCGACAAAGATCGCCTCGCCCTGGCCATCACCGAGAACATCCAGCGCGAGGATTTAAATCCCGTCGAGACCGCGCAAAGCTATCTTAAGATGATCCAGGATTTCGGTTTTTCCCAGGCGGACCTCACCAAGATTCTGGGCAAATCGAAATCCGCCGTTTCCAATACCCTGCGCCTGCTGGATCTCCCAGACGACATGCAGCGGGCGCTGGCCGAGGGAAAAATCACTGAGGGCCACGCGCGCGCGCTGCTCGCCGTTGAGAACGAAGCCGCGCGCCGCCGCGCCTTCGCGGAGATGCTCGAGCAAAAACTTTCGGTGCGCGCGGCCGAGGCCCTGGCCCGAAGCACCAAGGCGGCGCCCGCGCCGGCCCGCGCGGAAAAGCCCGCGGACATTCGCGCGCTGGAAAATTCCCTGCAGGAGCAGCTGGGCACCAAGGTGGAAATCCGGACCAATGCCCAGCAGAATCGGGGTCGCGTCAGCATCCATTTTTATTCCCTCGAGGACTTTGACCGCATACTAAAAATCATTAAAAAATAATGATTTTTTTAACCATCGCGCTCTTGTTCGCTCCGGCGGCGCACGCCCAGGAAAATCCGCCCGTCGTCTCGACCGACGCCGTCTTGCCTTCTTATCTGGCCCTAGAGCCGGACATCCACAACTTCAACCTCTTCGCGGACGGCGGCCCGGACTCCAACTGGTACGTGGGCTTCAACAACGCCTGGATCGTCAAGCTTCCCACCGCGCCCGCCGGGCAATTCTCGCGAGCCTTCGTCGGCGCGAAGCTCGGCCGCGCCAAAACCCAGCCGGATCCCGACGCGCCCTGGCGGCGCGACGTGGTCGACGGACAAATCTACATGGCCATCTCGCCCGCGCCCGCGTTCTCGCCGGAGCAGAGCTATTTTTTGGCGCAGACCGAGGACATTCCGCGCGAGGCCGACCCGCAATCAAACGTTTTGGGCGTGGGCGCGTCGCGCTGGTTCTGGGCTGAGGTGCCGCTGGACCAGATCAATTTTTCCGGCCCCAACTACCTGATTATCTGGTCGCCCAGCCCGGACCTGAGCGCGGCAACAAACGCACCAATCTTGGCGGCGTCCGACCGCTCCTCATTTTCCTGCGATCCAAACGGCTGCGCCTGGAACAACAACTCAATTCAGGGCGCGCCGCCGCGGCAGGCGGACGGCTCGCTGCAGACTCCTTTGAGCAACCTCATGCCCGCGCTGGCTATAGAACTCGTCCCTGTCGGCGAGCGCCCGGCCGTCAAAGTCTTCGATCTCACGGTCTCGCCACAGGGCGCGGGCGCGCTGGTCCGCTTCTCGGTCTCGGGCCAGAATATTTCCCGGGCCTGGCTGGAAATTTCCCAGGACGATCTCGACTGGCAGCGCGTTGGGCCGTTTCTGGAAAGCCCTCCGTTTATCTTCACTCTTGATTCCAGCCAAGCTCCCAAATCCGGGCAGTACCTGCGCGCCGCCGCGCAGGACATCGACGGAGACGAGGGCCACAGCGTCCCCTATGCCGCGCCCTAAAAAAGCGGCGGGCCTCGCGGTCGGCGTGGTGGGCGCCAGCGGCATGGTGGGCCGCGAACTCTTGAACGTCCTGGCCAAGAGCCGCTTTCCCGTCGGGCGGTTGGCCGTTTTTTCCTCGGGCAAAAAAGCCCGCAGCGTCTTGTTCCGCGGGCGCCGCCTGCCTCTCGCGGCGCCGAGCCTGTCCGCCCTGCGCGCCTGCCGCGTGGTGTTTTTCGTGAGCTCGGACGAGGTCTCGCGCCGTTGGGCGCCGGCCCTGGCCCAAGCAGGCGCGTGGGTCATCGACGACAGCTCTGCCTTCCGCCTGGACCCGTCGGTCCCGCTCGTCATCCCGGAAATAAACGCCGCCGAACTCTCGCCCAAGCGGCGGCTCATCGCCGGGCCTAACTGCACCATGTCCGGGCTGGGCCTGGCCGCCGCGGCGCTGCACCGGGCCGCGGGCGTTTTGGAAATCCGGGCCGCGTCCTACCAAGCCGTCTCGGGCGCGGGCCTGTCGGCGCTGGAAGAATTTTTATCCCAGGCGCGGGCCGTGTCGGGCCGCTTGCGCGCCGCCCGCGCGGATCTCTTCGCTAAGGAGCTGCGCTCCCTGCGGCCCAACGTCCTGCCGCGCGCCATCGCCTACAACGTCGTTCCGCAGGTGGGGGGCTTCGCCGCGGACGGCTATTCGGGTGAAGAAAACAAGGTCGCGGCCGAATTGCGCAAGGTGCTTGCCGCGCCCAAGCTCGCGGTCAGCGTGACGGCCGTGCGCGTGCCCACGCTGCGCGGCCACGCGCTGGCCGTCTGGCTGCGCCTTAAAAGGCCGCTGTCTCCGGCCGGGGCGCGCGCCGTTTTAAAGAAAGCGCCCGGCGTGGTCTTTGTGGACTCTCCGAGCTACCCCACGCCCGCGGGCGTCGCCGGACGCGCGGACGTTTTCGTGGGGCGGCTGCGGCGCGGCGCGCGGCCCGACGAGTTGGCGCTGTGGGTGGTCTCCGACAACCTGCTCAAGGGCGCGGCGTCAAATTCCCTGCAAATCGCCCAAGAGCTCCTGCGCCGCGGCTGGCTCTAGGCGCGCGGCCGGTTTTTACTGCGCCGCGGCCTTCTTAATATTTTTTTCCAGCGCCTGGGTCTGTGCATTGGCGTTTTGCGCCGCCGCTTGGGCGCCTTGCGCCGCGGCCTGCGCGCCCTGCGCGTCGCCATTCAAACCCTGCACGTACGCCGCGGCCGCCTTCTGCACCTGGTCCACCTGCTTGATGTGCGTGTAGACAAACCACGCCCCGACCCCGACGACCGCTAAGAGCACGAGAGTCTTCATGTCCGCCTCCTTGATAGGTTTGGGTTCAGGATAAAACGTCGGCGCCAAAAAATGGAACCAGCGCTTTGGGGATGCGCACGCGGCCGTCCTTATCCTGGAAGTTCTCCAGAATCGCTGCGAAGAGCCGGCCGACCGCCACGCCGCTGCCGTTTAAGGTGTGCACGAACTGGGGCGCCGCCTGCGGCGCGGGCCTAAAGCGCGCGTTCATCCGCCGCGCCTGGAAGTCGCCGCAGTCGGAACACGAGGAAATTTCCCTGTAGCGGCTCTCGGAAGGCATCCACACTTCCAAATCGTAGGTCTTGCGGCTGGAAAATCCCATGTCGCCGGTGCAGAGATGAATGACGCGGTGGGGAATTTCAAGCGACGTCAGCGCGGCCTCGGCGTCCGCGGTCAGGCGCTCCAAGGCCGCCAAGGATTCCTCGGGCCTGGTGATCCAGACCAGCTCGACCTTGTCGAATTGGTGATTGCGGATGAGTCCCCGCACGTCCTTGCCGTAGGAGCCGGCTTCTTGTCTGAAGCACGGCGTATACGCCGTCATCTTCAAGGGAAGCTTTTCGGGCGGAAGAATCTCGCCACGCACTAAATTCGTCAACGGCACCTCGGCCGTGGGAATGAGATAGAGCGGCCGGCTCTGCTCGCCGCCGTCCTCCGTGGTCTTGTAGAGATCCGACTCGAACTTGGGCAGCTGGCCCGTGCCTTCCATCACCTCTGGGAGAACCAGATACGGCGGGAGAATTTCCTCGTACCCCGCCTTGGCGTGCAAATCAAGCAGGAAGGCGGTAATCGCGCGCATGAGCCGCGCGCCGGCGCCGCGCCAAAGAGAAAACCGGGCGCCGGAGAGTTTGGCCGCGGCCGCGAAATCCAGGAGGCCGAGTTTCTCGCCCAGCGCCTGATGATCCAGCGGCTTGAAGTCGAATTGAACGGGCGCGCGGCCGGCGCGCACCACGGGGTTATCCGCCTCGCTCTTGCCGAGGGGCACGCTCTCGTGGGGCAAGTTGGGCATTTCGAGCGCGGCGCGGCGCAGGGCCGCGAAAACTTTCTCTGCCTCCTGCGCATCGACGCCGCCCGCTTCGGCCTTGGCCTTGGCCACCTCGGTCATGAGCGCCGCGGCTCGGGCTTCGTCCTTGGCGGCCTTGGCCTTGCCGATGTCCTTGGAAAGCGCGTTGATTTTCGCGCGGGAGTCCTCGACGGCCTTTAAAATTTCCCGGTGCTTAATATCCAGGCGCAGCCACTCTTCGAGAGCGGGCAGCGCGGCGCCGCCGCGGTTTTTGAGGCCCGCGCGCACGGCCTCGGGGGCTTTGCGGATGAGAGCCGGATCAATCATGGCGCGAAGGCGATGTCGCCGGAGGCGCTCTGCAGCGGGCGCGCGTCGCCGCGCCGGGGCTCCAGCATCGCGTCAAAGCGCAGGCGCACGGCCGTAAAGCCCGCGGCGTTGAGCCGCGCCAGGGCCTGGCGCAAAATTTCCGGATCCAGCGCGACGTCCTTGGAGGCGCCGGGCAGGAGCCTCGGGATGCGCCATTCGTCCATCATGAAGGGAACGGCCCAGGCCGCTTTTTTCGCGTCGGCCTTGGGCGCCACTTCAAGCGCGAAATCGTAGCGGATAAGGATGCCTTCGGCCGGCGCTGACCCATTGTTGACGGCCTCAATCCGCGGCCGTATGCGCTCCGCGTCGCGTGGAGCTGATATCTCAAGTGATTTAATGAGGACGAACTGCGCGTGGCGGAGATCCAGGGTCTTTAAGCCCCGGCGCGGACGGATCGCAAACCAGCCCGCGGGCTTTAAGACCACGCCACGCCCCGCGCTCGCGGCGGCCAGCGCCGCCGGCGCCGCCGGCGCCGCGAGCGCGGCGGCCAGCAGGGCCGCGGCGAAGCGCCCGAGCTTTAAGGACAAGGGTTTTATTCCTTGTCCTTTTGCAGCGGCAGTTCCGGAGCGGCGGGCGCGACAGCGGGTTCGGCCGCGATGGGTGCCACGCGCGCGATCTTGTCGCTTTCCTCCAGGCGCACCAACCGCACGCCCTGGGTATTGCGGGAAATGGCCTTGATGTCTTTGCAGCGCAGGCGCACGGCCTTGCCCTGCTCGGTCATGATCATGAGATCATCCTCGTTGGTGACGAGCTTGACTCCCGCGACCGATCCGTTTCTCTCCGTGGCCTTGATGGTGATGACCCCGCCGCCGCCGCGGTGCTGCCCGCGGTATTCGGAGAGGTTGGTGCGCTTGCCGTAGCCGTTCTCGCACACGGTCAAAAGCGTCTTCTTGCTCTCCGGCGGGAAGGATTCCATGCCGATGACCTGATCCTTCTTGTCGAGGCGGATGCCGCGCACGCCCCGGGCCGCGCGGCCCATGGAGCGCACGTCGGACTCCTGGAAGCGGATGGACATGCCGGACTTGGTGGCGATGAGCACGTCGTCCTTGCCGGCCGTGTGCTGCACCTCGACCAGAATGTCGCCCTCGTCGAGCGTGATGGCGATGATGCCGCTGCGGCGGATGTTCTCGAAGTCGGACAAGGGCGTCTTCTTGATGGTGCCCGCTCGCGTGCACATGATTAGGTAGGTTTCCTGGCCCTTTTTCTCCTCGAAGGAGCGGATCGCGATGACCGAGGAGGTTTTCTCCTCGCCGGTGAGCGCCAGGAGGTTGACCACGGCCTTGCCGCGCGACGTGCGGTTGGCCTCCGGGACCTCGTAGGCCTTCAAGGCAAAGACCCGGCCGCGCGTGGTGAAGAAGAGCAGCGTGGCGTGGGTGTCGGTCACGAAAAAGTTTTCGATGAAGTCGTCTTCCTTGAGCTCCGCGCCCATGACGCCCTTGCCGCCCCGGCCCTGGGCCGAATAGGTCGAGACCGGGATGCGCTTGATGTACCCGCCGCTGGAAAGCGAAATGACGACCTCTTCCTTGGCGATTAGATCTTCCAGGGTCATTTCGGCGGCCTCGGTCGTGATCTGGGTCTGGCGGGTCTTGCCGAACTTTTCCTTGACCTCGTCCAATTCCTTGACGATGATGGCCATGACCTTCTTGACGTCGGCCAGGATGGCCTTTAATTCCGCGATGCGCTTAACGAGACCGTCGTACTCCTCCTTGAGCTCGTCGACCGAGAGCTTGGTGAGCTGGTGCAGGCGCATGTCCAAAATGGCTTGGGTCTGGGCCTTGGAAAGCTCGAACTCGGCCATGAGCTTGGTCCTGGCCTCGTCGACGTCCTTGGCGCCGCGGATGATCTTGATGACGCGGTCCAGGTTCTTGAGCGCGATTAAAAATCCTTCCAGGATGTGCGCCCGGTCCAGCGCTTTTTTCAACTGGTACTTGGTGCGGCGCACCACCACGGTCTTGCGGTGCTGGATGAAGTGGCCCACCATCTCGCGCAGGGGCAGAACGCGCGGGCGGCCGTCGACTAAAGAGAGCAGAATGACGCCGAAGGAGCTTTCCATGGGCGTGTGCTTGAAGAGCTGGTTCAAGACCACGTTGGCGTTGCCGTCGCGTTTGACCTCGATGACCACGCGCATGCCCTTGCGGTCCGACTCGTCGCGGATGTCGGAGATGTCGGGAATCTTCTTGTCGCGCACCAAATCCGCGATGGTCTCCAGAAGCGAGGCCTTGTTGACCTGGTAGGGAAGCTCCGTCACGATGATGGCTTGGCGGTTGCCCTTGATGTCCTCGATGTCGGTCTTGGCCTGCACGCGCACGCTGCCGCGCCCGGTCTCGAAGTAATCCCGGATGCCGGCCTTGCCGCGCACGATGCCGCCGGTGGGAAAATCAGGGCCCTTGACGATCTTGAAGAATTCCTTGGTATCAAGCTTCGGGTCCTTAATAAGGGCCACGGCCGCCTCGCAGATTTCGGCGAGGTTGTGCGGGGGAATGTTCGTCGCCATGCCCACCGCGATGCCCGAAGATCCGTTGACCAGAAGGTTGGGGATTTTGGCCGGCATGACCACCGGCTCGGTGGTGGTGCCGTCAAAATTGGCCACGAAGTCCACCGTCTCCTGATCGATGTCCGCCAAAACCTCTTCCGCGATCTTGGAGAGGCGGCACTCGGTGTAGCGGTAGGCCGCGGCCGGATCGCCGTCGACCGAGCCGAAGTTGCCCTGCCCGTCGATGAGGGGATGCAAAAGTGAAAAATTCTGAACCATGCGCACCATGGCGTCGTAGACCGCCGAGTCGCCGTGGGGATGGTATTTCTTCAAGACCTCGCCGACCACGCCGGCGCACTTGGAGTATTTTTTATTGGAGGCCAAACCCTCGTCATGCATGGCGTAAAGGATGCGCCGGTGCACGGGTTTCAAGCCGTCGCGGATGTCCGGGAGCGCGCGCCCCACGATGACGGACATGGAATAATCGATGTAGGAAGACCTCATTTCCGCGCCGATGTCGCGGGGAATGGTGTTGCCCAGGGGCTCGGGCGTGAGTTCTGGCTGCTTCGCGGTCATGGTATATTGCTCTCCTTAATCAAATATCCAGGTTCCTGACTTCCTTGGCGTGGCGCTCGATGAAGGCGCGCCGGGGGCCGACCTTGTCGCCCATCAGCGTGGTAAAGGCCTGCTCCGTGTCCGCCGGGTCCTCCAGCGTCACCTTCAAGAGCTTGCGGCGCTTGGGATCCATGGTGGTCTCCCAAAGCTGCTCGGGATTCATTTCGCCCAAGCCTTTGTAGCGCTGAACGGTCGCGCCCTGCCGGCCGGAGTCCTTGACGACCTCCAGAAGCTCCTTCAAACTGTAGCCCTCGGTTTCGGAGCGCTCGGTCTTGGCTCGGAAAAGCGGTTTGGTCTTCTCGTCGCGCATGACCTCATACCAGCGCAGGTCCAGGCCCATGGCCTTCAACTCGTCGGCCACCTTGGCGAGCCGGCCGATTTCCCAGAGCTCCTGCATGTCCGGCTCCAAGGACTCCTCGTCCACTTCCGAGGCCGCGCCCTCGTCCTCGGCGGCCTTGCCCTTCTTGTTTTCCTCGGCGAGCTTGGCCTTCTGCTCGGCGACATGCTTGTCCCGGTACTCTTTCCATTCCTTGTCGCTGTAGAAGAACACGTGGTTGCCGGCGGTCTCCTCGACGCGATAGAGGGGAAGTTTCTTGCCCTCGTAGAAGGACACGAAATCCTCCAGGTGCAGGCTCTTTCTCTCCATATGCCGCAGCAGGCTCTCGGTCTCGGCTAAAAGCTTGAGCAGGTCGCGCAAATCCTCCGCGGCGAGCTTTTTGGATTTTCCGTTAGCGGGGTTTATCGCCGTGACCTCGACCGCCGCGCGGCCCTCGTTCAAGAGCCACTGCTCCATCTTCTCATCGGTCTCGACGTACATCTCGCTCTTGCCTTTCTTCACCTTGTAAAGCGGCGGCTGGGCGATATAGACGTGGCCGCGCTCGATGAGCGCCTTCATCTGGCGGTAGAAGAAGGTCAAAAGCAGCGTGCGGATGTGCTGCCCGTCGACGTCGGCGTCGGCCATGATGATGAGCTTGTGGTAGCGCAGTTTGTCGAGCTTGAAGCCCTCGTCGCCCTCGACGCCGATGCCCGTGCCGATCGCGGAGATGAGCGTTCTCACCTCCTCGTTGGAAAGGACCTTGACCAGGCGCGCCTTCTCGACGTTTAAAATTTTTCCCTTGATGGGCAAAATCGCCTGGAAGGCTCGATCTCGGCCCTGCTTGGCGCTGCCGCCGGCGGAATCGCCTTCGACGACGAAGAGCTCGGCGTGCTCGGGGTCGCGCTCCTGGCAGTCGGCCAGCTTGCCGGGCAAGGACGAACCGTCCAGGACTCCTTTGCGCCGCGTCAGGTCGCGGGCCTTTCTGGCCGCCTCGCGGGCCTCGCCGGCCTGCATGGCTTTCTGGCAGATGGCTTTGGCCGTGGCCGGATTTTCCTCGAAGAACGTGACCAGGGCGTCGCCCACGATGGACTTGACGATGCCCTCCACCTCGGCGTTGCCCAACTTGGCCTTGGTCTGGCCCTCGAACTGCGGGTTGGGAATCTTCGCCGACAGGATGGAGCACAGGCCCTCGCGGCAGTCGTCGCCCGTGACCGAGTAGTTTTTGCCCTTCAACATGTCGTACTTCTTGATGTATTCGTTGATGACGCGGGTCAGGGCAGAACGGAAGCCCGCCAGGTGCGTGCCGCCTTCGGGCGTCTTGATGTTATTGACGAAGGTGAAGACGTTCTCGGAATAATCGTCGTTGTACTGGATGGCAAAGTCCACGGCCACGTCGTCCTTGGTCCTGGAGAACGTGATGGGCTCGGCGTGAACGGTCTTTTTATTGGCGTTCAAGTACTGCACGAACTGCTTGATGCCGCCTTCGTAGTGAAAGGTGTGCTTTTTGTCCTCGCGCTCATCGATGATGGTGATTTTTGCGCCGGCGTTCAAGAAGGCCAGCTCGCGCAGGCGGTTGGAGAGCGTGTCGTAGGAAAACTGATGGCCGTTGAATATGTCGGGGTCGGGCTTAAAGGTGACGCGGGTGCCGTGCTCGTCGGTCTTGCCCGCCGGCTTGACCTCGTGCTCGGGCTTGCCGCGCTTGTAGGACTGGGTCCAAATCTTGCCCTCGCGGTAGACCTCGACCTTTAAAGTCTCCGACAAGGCGTTGACGCAGGAGATGCCCACGCCGTGCAGGCCGCCCGAGACCTTGTACGCGCTCTTGTCGAACTTGCCGCCGGCGTGGAGCACGGTCATGACGACCTCCAGGGCCGACTTGCCGCGGATGGAGGACGGAAGCTTGGGATCCTTCATCGGATCGACCGGGATGCCCGAGCCGTCGTCCAGGACCGTCACGGAATTGCCCTGATGCAAAATTACCTCGACCGAGGTGCAGCGCCCGGCTAAAATTTCATCGACGGAGTTGTCCACCGCCTCGTAGACCAAATGGTGGAGCCCGGAGGGTCCGGTCGAGCCGATGTACATGGCCGGGCGTTTGCGCACGGCCTCCAAGCCCTCTAAAACCTGGATTTTTGAGGCGTCGTAGTTCTGCGTTGGTTGCGTCGTGGTCTCTGACATAATCTCCCGCCTTTGGCCCGCGGCGCCTTTGCTTTTCGCGCCCGCGGGCTTATTTTTTTTAGACGATTTCGCCGCCGTCACTTCGCCGCGGCCCTCACGGATTTAATCCACGGCCTGTTGAAATATTTATTGAGCCTGCGGGCCAGTTCAGGGGCGCGCAGCTGCAGTTCCTGCGCCGCGGCGGCGGAGCCGGGCCGCACGTACAAGACGCCGCCGCGCAGCCCGACGAGGCTCCAATGCCGGGACAAATGTCCCAATTCCCGTTCCCAAACCGAGTTCAAGATGGACACCTTGTCGCTTGAGACGCCCACCCGGGCGTGGACCGCGCGGACCAGGTCCGCGGCGTTTTTCCACGGCACGCGGGCGGGCTTCTTTGGATCGCGAAGCAAGGCGTTCGCCCTCAAGGCCCTAGGCCCTCATCGGCATGACCACGAAACGGTAGTCGCTGCCGCCCTCGGGCTCGAGAAGCACGGGGTTGGCCGGCACGGTCATGCCGATCGCGACCCTATCGGAGTCGATATGCTTCAAGGCCTCTAGAATAAAATGGGAGTTAAAGCCGACCTGGATGTCCCCGCCGGCGTATTCCAAGGGCATCTCATCGAAAAACTCCAAGTTCTGGCTCGCCGCGGAAATTTCCAGGCTTCCTTTTTTAAAGGCGTATTTAACCGAACCCCCGCGCTCAACCGCGCATAAGGCCGCGCGCTTGGTGACCGCGATAAGGTCCTTGGCGCCGACGGCAATGGAGACGTCTTTTTTAGATGGAATGACGTTCTCGTATTGGGGGAACGTCCCCGTCACCAGCCGGGAAAGAATGGTTGTTTCCTGGATTTGAAACCAAATCTGGTTCTCGGTGACGCCGACGCGGATTTTCTCCGTGGAACCGGACTCTATTCCAAGAGTGTTCAAAAGCTTCTGCAGCTCGTTTAAGGCCTTGGCCGGAACAATGACCTGGAATTCCGTCTCCTTGGGGACGATTCCGGGCTTGGCGGCGAAGGCCAGGCGCCGGCCGTCGGTCGCGACCATTTCCAAGAGACCTTTTCGCGCCCTCCAAAAAACGCCGTTCAAGGCGTGCCTGGTCTCGTCCGTGGAAGCAGCGAAGACGGTCTTTTGGATCATGTCCTTTAAAATCGCCGCGGGCGCGTCGAAGGCATTTTTCTGGTTGAACTCGGGGAGAAGAGGATATTCCGATTTAGGCGCGCCCAGAATATTAAAGCGTGAGCGCCCGCATTTAAGGAGGATTCGGCTACCCTCTTGGACCGTTAGGGTCACATCTTGGCCGTCAGGCAGGCTGCGCAGTATATCAGAGAACTTCTTGGCCGGAATAGTCACGCTTCCTTCCTGCTCGACTTCCGCTTTGCAGTAGTGCTTGATGCCCATCTCCAAGTCGGTGGAGACGAATTTTATTTTAGAGCGCTCCGTTTCCATTAAAAAGTTGTAGAGAATAGGCAACGTGGTCCGGGCAGAGAGAGCGGACTGGATGGTTTCCACGCTTTGCGCCAGCTCTTCTTTAGTACAGTGTATTTTCATTCGTCCCTCGTATTCAAAGGTCCTTTTAGGTGAACAACTCGAAAAAGCAAGGCCGTTGCCCGACTTTTTCTATTAAATCTCTCCACAGCCTGTCCACGAATCGGCGCTTAGAATCCAATTCACACGCGCGAGCCATTAAATTCAATGGTTTTCCACAGCGAGGATATCGGATTTCAGCTTGTTGGCCATCTCCAGGAAAAAGGGATCTTCGGCCAACTGCTTCTTTATTTTTTCGCGAGCGTGAATGACGGTCGCGTGATCCTTGCCGCCGAACGCGCGGCCGATTTCCTTTAATGACAAATCGGTCATGATGCAGGCCAAATACATCGCCAACTGCCGGGGCAGGGCCACGGAGGCCGAACGCTGGTGCCCCTTGATATCCTTGATGTCGAGCGAATATTTGTAGGCCACGACGCGCAGGATGGTCTCGACGCGGACCGGCGAGGCCTCCTCCTGGCCCAAGCAATCCTTCAGGATGTCCTTGGCGGAATCGACCGAGAGCGGCGCCCGGGTCAAGAGGGAGAAGGCCTTCAAGCGGATAAGGCATCCTTCCAGCGTGCGGATATTGGTCTTGACCGAGGAGGCCACGAAAATGACGACGTCCTCGGGGACGTAGAAGACTTCCATTTCGGCCTTTTTGCGCAATATCGCGATGCGGGTTTCCAAATCCGGCGGCTTGATGTCCGCGACTACGCCCCACTCGAAGCGGGAGATAAGCCGCTGCTCGGTCTGCGACATCTCTTTGGGCGAGCGGTCCGAGGAGATGACGACCTGCTTTCTGGCGTTAAAGAGCGAGTTGAAGGTGTGCAGAAATTCCTCTTCGCTTTTTTCCTTGGAGATGAGAAACTGGATATCGTCGATGAGCAGACAGTCGAGAGTGCGAAACTTGGCCCGAAAGCCGTCCGGGTTGCCGTGGCGGATGGAGTCGATGTACTCGTTGACGAACTGCTCCGAGCTGATGTAGAGCACGCGCGCGCGCGCGTTGTTGCCGCGCACGGCGTTGCCGATGGCGTTTAGGAGGTGCGTCTTGCCTAGGCCCACGCCGCCGTAGATGAAGTAAGGATTGAACTGAGATCCCGGGCTCTTGGCCACGGCCTCGGCGGTGGCGTGCGCGAAGCGGTTGGAGTCCCCGACCACGAAGTTGGAAAAAGTGTAGCGCGGATTGAACTCGCTCGATGAGAAATCGGTCTGCGGCCGCGGCGCCGGGATAGGATCGGCGGGCGGAGCGACTTCCTCCAGGTTGCGGGAAATTTCGTACTCCAGGCCCACGTCGCCGCAGCCTTGGGACGCGAGAATTTCCACGAGCCGCTTCTGGTAGTTCTGGCGGATCCAGTTCGAAAAAAACTTGTTGGGAACCTTGAGGCGCAGGATGCTGTCCTGCAGATCCATGGCCTCGACGGGCTTGAACCACAGATCCGCCTGATCCTCGCCGATCTCGGAGCGGATTTGCGCGACGGCGCCGGCCCAGGCGGTTTTTGGATCCTGGATATTCACAGCTTGTCCACAGATGTGTATAGAGGGCAAAGAATCAAATTATTATTGTAAAAATAAAGATATTTTTAAAACCAGAAAAACCATTCCTGCCCTCGTCCGGAAGAATCGGGAACGACGTTATAGTATCTTATTTAGCCCGGAAAAGTCAACGCGAAAAACGCCGGCGTGAAATTGACAGGCGACCAGGAAAGTGCTTCAATCTATACGGGATATTTGCGCCATGGACATACATTTAACCGCCAAGCAGATTAAGATTACACCGGCCATCCGGGCTTACGTTGAGGAGAAGGTCGGCAAGACGCAGCGGTATTTCGATCATATCATCAACGCGCAGGTCTTCTTATCCGTGCAGAAGCGCTTTCACAACGCGGAAATCGTCGTGCACGCTCCTGGGCAGACCATTCGCGCCCTGGCCATGGCCGCGGATCTTTACTCCGCCGTGGATTTGGCCGCGGACAAGATAGACGCCCAACTAAAGAAGTTCAAGGAGCGCCTCAAGGCGAAGCACCGGTCCGTGCGCGCCGCGCCGCCCCCGGAGTTGGCGCCCGCCCTGTCCGAGCCGCCCGCGCCGTTGCCGGCCTTGCCCGTCATCAGGCAGCTAGTCGCGCCCATGACGCCCGAGGAAGCGGCCCGAGAGATGGAGTCCCTAGGGCACAATTTTCGGATTTTCCAAGATCGCGCCTCCAAGCAAATCCACGTCGTTTTCCGCCGCGACGACGAGTCCCTGGCGATCCTGCGCCCGGTCCAAAAAAACGGCGGATAAAAGACGGTGAGCTTCACCGTCGGCGATCTTTTCCGCGAGCAAGGGCGGGCCCTGCGGCTGCGGCTGACCAGCGGCAGCCGGGGCTTGAACCGCGCCATCGCGGTTTCGGAGCTTAACCGTCCCGGCCTGGCGCTGGGCGGCTTCCTGGATCATTTCCGCGCCGAGCGCATCCAAATTATCGGGCAAGGCGAGCGGGCCTACTGCCTCAAGGCTCCGCGGCAAAGCCTCGCCCGTTCCCTTTCCGCCATGCTTTCCTGCCCGGGCATTCCCTGCCTCGTGCTCACGCACGGCAAAAAGGCGCCCCAGGCGCTCGCCGAGGCGTGCCGCCGGCACGGCGTGCCGCTGTTTTGCTCCGCGCTGGACACCGCGTCCCTGGTCGACGAGTTGAGCGACGTTTTGGAGGCGCGCCTCGCGCCGTCCGCGGTGATTCACGGCGTTCTGGTCGACGTCTACGGCCTGGGCGTCCTTATCCAGGGCGACGCCGGCACTGGAAAGTCCGAATGCGCCGTCGAACTCTTGAAGCGCGGGCACATCCTCATCGCCGACGACGTGGTCCGGGTTCAGCGCCGCCGAGGCGGCATCCTCCAGGGCACCTGCCCCGAGGCCTTGAAGCACCACATGGAGGTCCGCGGCTTGGGCCTCATCGACGTGGGATTGCTCTTCGGCGTGGGCGCCGCCCTCGACAAATCCCGCATCGAGCTGGCCGTCCGCCTGGAGCCCTGGGAAAAGGCATCGGGACTTGACCGCATGGGCTTGGACCGCGAGGAAACAAAAATCTTGGACGTCCCCGTCCCGCTTTTGCGGCTGCCGGTGAGCCCCGGGCGCAACCTCGCCATCCTCATCGAAATCGCCGCGCTCAACGAGCGCTTGAAGCGCCAGGGGTATTTCGCCGCCCAGGCGTTCAACCGGCGCCTTATCCAAAAAACCAGGGCGAGGGCCAAATGAGGGCGGCCGGCAAAAACGGCGCGAACAAGGCGGCGGCCTCCGGCGCGCGCAAAATTTTCGTCATCAGCGGGATTTCCGGCGCCGGCAAGAGCCAGGCGTTAAAAGCCTTTGAGGATCTGGGATTTTTCTGCGTCGACAACCTGCCTGTCGCCCTCTTGAAGGGCTTCGCGACGCTCATGGCCTCCTCTCGCGATTGGCGCCTGGTCGCCCTGGGCATGGACATCCGCGAAGGCCGGCTCATCGAGACGCTGCCCGACGTGCTCGGCGGCCTCAAGCGCCGCGGCATCGAGCACCGAATTTTATTCCTGGAGGCCGCGGACGCGGCCATCATCCAGCGCTTCTCCGAGACCAGGCACCGGCACCCGCTGGGCCTGAAGCTTCCCGAGGCCATCCGGGAAGAGCGCCGCCGGCTGATGCCCATCAAGGCCATCGCGGACAGGGTCATCGACACCAGCGCCATGACGCTGGGCGAGCTTAAAGAAGCGGTCTCCGCCACGCTGGAGCTCTCCCGTCCGCGCGAGATGACGCTCTCGGTCGTCTCCTTCGGCTACAAGTACGGCCTGCCCATCGACGCCGACCTCGTCATGGACGTGCGCTTTTTGCCCAACCCGAACTACGTCCCGGGGCTGCGCCATAAAACGGGCTTGGACTCCGCGGTCGAGCGCTACGTCCTCGCCAGGCCCGGCGCCCGGGAATTTTTGACCAAGTATCTCGATCTGGTTTCCTCCCTCATTCCCCAGTACATGAAGGAAGGCAAGTCCTACTTGACGGTCGCGGTCGGGTGCACCGGGGGCCGCCACCGCAGCGTGTGCCTGACGCATCAACTCGCCCGGGAGCTCAAGAAAAAAGGGCACCCGGTCCAGGAATTTCACCGGGACGTGCGCCGCTAAAGCCATGCAGGAACAAGAGCTAGAGATCAAGAACCGGCTCGGCTTTCACGCGCGGCCCGCGGCCCTTTTTGCCAAGGAAGCCGCCAAGTACAGGAGTTCCATCACCGTTTGCAAGGACGGCCTTGAGATCAACGGCAAGAGCGTGCTGGGCCTTTTGATGCTGGCGGCGGAAAGCGGCACGCGCCTGCGCGTCCGCGCGGAGGGCCCGGACGAGAAGGAGGCCCTGGCCGCCATCGCCCGCCTTTTCGCGGATAAGTTTCAGGAAGACTAGGATGCAAAGGCCGCGGCGATGATCGTCTTGAAGGGAATCGGCGCCAGCCCGGGCGTGTCCATCGGCCGGGCCTACGTCCTGGAGGACGAGGAACTCGTCATCACGCGCTTGGACGTCTCGCGGGAGATGCGCCCGGGAGAGGTCCGGCGCTTCCGCGCCGCGCAGAAAGCGACATACCTGGATCTGGACGCGGCCGAGGCCAAGGTCCTAAAGCTGCTGGGCAAGACCCACGCCAAGCTCATCGACGCCCACCGCCTGATTTTAAAGGATCCGCTCATCGTCCGCGAGGTTCCCCAGCGCATCATGCGCGAAGGCGTCAACGCCGAGTTCGCCCTGTCCGAGACCATGGAAGCTGTCAACAAGCAGTTCGAGAAAATGGACGACGAATTTTTCCGGGAGCGGCGGCACGATCTTTTGGACGTGGGCCGGCGGCTCTTGGGCCACCTCATGAAGCTCACGCACAAAAGCATTTCCGACGCGCCGCCGGGCGCCGTCGTGGTCGCCAAGAACATCCTGCCCTCGGAGGCCCTAGGTCTTCAGGACGCGAAGATCATGGGCTTCGCCACGGATTTGGGCGGCAAATCCAGCCACACCGCGATTTTGGCGCAGAGCCTCGAGCTTCCGGCCGTGGTCGGGCTCTCCAACGCGAGCCGCTCGGTCAAGACCGGCGACGCCATAATTTTGGACGGCGAGCAGGGCGTGGTCATCGTCAACCCCAGCCCGGAAACCGTCGCCCGCTACCGCCGCGTCCAGCAGGCGGAAGAGGAGACAAAAAAGGAGCTCCTGGGCCTGCGCGGGCTTCCCGCGGCGACCCTGGACGGCCGGACCTTCCGCCTGGAGGCCAACCTGGACTCTTTGGAGGACATCAAGGGCGTGGCCGCGCTCAACCCCGACGGCATCGGGCTTTTCCGCACGGAGAGCCTTTTCCTCAACCGCACCGAGCCGCCGGGAGAGCGGGAACAGGCCGATGCCTACGCGGAGGTCTTAAAGGCCTTCGAGCCCAAGCCCGTGGTCATCCGCATCGCGGATCTGGGCGGCGATCGGATGGCCCAGCTGGGCCTGGAGGCGCCCAAGAGCGAGACCAACCCGTTTTTGGGCCTGCGCGGCATCCGGCTTTTCCTGCGCCACCCCGACGTTTTGAAGACGCAGTTGCGCGCCATTCTGCGCGCGGCCGCGGGAAAGGACGTCAAGATTCTTTTTCCCATGATTTCTTCGGGAGAGGAAATTCGAAGCGCGCGCGACATCCTGCAGCGGGCCCAGGACGAGTTGAAGGCCCTGGGCATCCCGGCGACGAAGAGCCTCAAGGTCGGCATCATGGTCGAGGTGCCTTCGGCCGCGCTGCTCCTGGACGCCTTTCTTCCCATGGTCGACTTCGTGTCCATCGGCACCAACGATTTGATCCAATACGTCCTGGCGGTCGACCGCGTCAACGACTACGTCGCACAGCTCTACGATCCGTTCCACCCCGCGGTGGTGCGCATCTTGGACATCATCATCAAGGCCGCGCGCCGGCAGAACAAGCCCGTGAGCCTGTGCGGCGGCATGGGCTCCGACCCGCAGGCGGTGCCGCTTGCGGCGGGCCTGGGAGTCGACAGCCTCTCGGTTTCGCCGCGCCTGTTTTTGCGCGTCAAGCAGACCTTGCGCGGCCTGCGCTACGACGCCGTGGCCGCGGCGGTGCAGAAGGCGCTGTCCTGCGCCGAGTCGGAGGAAGTGCGCCGCGCCATCACGGAGGCGGCGCCGTTTTTGTCCTCGCGCGCGCCCGGGGAATGACGGCGGTGGGCACCGAGACGCTGCGCAATTTTTCCATCATCGCGCACATCGATCACGGCAAATCCACGCTGGCCGACCGTATTTTGGAGAAGACCGGCGCCGTCGAGCCGCGGCGGATGCAGGCGCAGATGATGGATTCGATGGAACTCGAGCGGGAGCGCGGCATCACCATCAAGGCCAAGGCCGTGCGCCTGGAATATTCCTTTGAGGGCGCGGCCTACGCCTTGAACCTTATCGACACGCCCGGCCACGTGGATTTCTCCTACGAGGTTTCCCGCGCCCTGGCTGCCTGCGAGGGCGCGCTCCTCGTGGTCGACGCGACCCAAGGCGTCGAGGCGCAGACATTAGCCCATGCCGCCCTGGCGCAGGAGCTGGGGCTGCGCGTCATCCCCGTCATCAACAAGGTCGATTTGCCCTCGGCCGACGTCGCGGGCGTGGCCGAGCAAATCCGGCAGACGCTGCAGATAGACGACGAGCCCGTGCTGGCCAGCGCCAAGCAGGGCGTGGGCACCGAGGAGGTTCTGCGCGCCGTCATCGAGAAGATTCCGCCGCCGCAGGGAGATCCGGCCGCGCCGCTCTCGGCGCTGATTTTCGACTCGAGCTACAACTCTTACCGCGGCGTCATTCTTCTGGTCCGGGTCAAGGACGGAAGCCTGTGCGCCGGCGCTAAGATTAAGTTTTTCTCCACCGGCCACGAGATGCAGGTGGAGGAAGTGGGCTACCTCAAGCCCAAGCCCGTCCCGGCCCCGAAGCTTTCCAGCGGCGAGGTGGGCTACGTCTTGTGCGGCATCAAGGACGTCCATCAGGTGAAGGTGGGCGACACCATCATGGAGTCGGCCCGGCCGCTTTCGGCGCCCCTGCCGGGCTACCGCGACGCAAAGCCCGTGGTCTTTGCCGGCGTCTTTCCCTTGAACGCGTCCGACTACGAGAATCTCTCGGCCGCGCTGGAAAAGCTAAATCTGGAGGATTCGTCCTTCAGCCACCAGCCGGAAAAATCCCAGGCCCTGGGCTTCGGCTTCCGCCTGGGTTTTTTAGGCCTGCTGCACCTGGACATCGTCAAGGAGCGCCTGGAGCGCGAGTTCGGGCTTTCTCTCATTGCGACCAGCCCCAATGTGGTCTACCGCATCCGCCGGCGCAGCACGGGGGAGGTCGTCGAGGTGGACAACCCGGCCGACTTCCCCGACTACGGCGACGTCGAGAGCATCGAGGAGCCCTTCGTGCAGGCGACCATCATGGTTCCGGCCCAGCACCAGGAGGGCGTCTTGAACCTTCTTAAGGAAAAGCGCGGCGAGTACGTCTCCATCGACTACCTGCCCGGCCAGCGCCTGCTCGTCAAATATCTGCTGCCCTTCTCGGAGATGATTCTTAATTTCTACGACCGTTTGAAATCCGTTTCCAAGGGCTACGCCTCCCTGGACTACGCGCCGCAGGGTTTTCGGCCCTCCGACCTGGTCAAGGTGGAAATCCTCATCCACGGCGATCCGGTCGACGCGCTCTCGCAAATCGCGCATCGGGACAAGGCGTATTACCTCGGGCGCGCGCTGTGCTCGAAGCTCAAAGAGCTCATCGACCGGCAGATGTTCGAGGTGGCCGTGCAGGCCCGGGTGGATGGGCGCATCATCGCGCGGGAAACCATCGCGGCCAAGAGAAAGGACGTGCTCGCCAAGTGCTACGGCGGCGACATTACGCGCAAGAGAAAGCTTCTGGAAAAACAGAAAGAGGGCAAGCGCCGGGCCAAGCTTCTCGGCTCGGTCGAGGTTCCGCCCGACGCTTTCCTGGCCGTCCTGCGCTTGGACGATTCCGGGCGCTAGAGGCGGCGAGCGGTCCGGCCCGCCTTGATTTGTCCTTCCCGTAAAAGCTAGCGTCTATCCTGATGGAAGGGCGCCTTTTTTTAATCGGCTTGGCCATGGGGGCCTACGCGTGGGCGAGCCGCCGATTTGAAAAGGCGGAAAGCCTCGACACGCCCAACAAGATCGGCCTGTGGCACGCGCTGTTCTGCGCCATCGCCGCCTTCTCCGCGGTCCTGGTCCTGATGGTCTCGATGCAGGATCGGACCCAGTTCGCAGCTTCGCCCGGCCTGATGTCCTCCTCCGAGATTTATTTGAGCCTAGCCGCCGCGGCGGCCGCGGCGTTGCTGGGCTTTTGGCGCGGGCGCAGGGCCGGAAACAAAGCGGACACGCAGGACTACTATCTGGCCGAGGACATGGAATGGTCCGAGACCGTCTTCTCCGCCGTCTTGCTCGCCGCGGTGCTCATGTACTTCGTCCTTCAGGCTTTCAAGATTCCCTCCGGATCCATGGAGAACACGCTGCTGATCGGGGATCACCTCTTCGTCAATAAGTTCATCTACGGGTTCCAAATTCCGTTCACGGACAAGCGCGTGCTGGCCCTGCGCTCGGTCAAGCGCGGCGACGTCATCGTGTTCCGCTTTCCGGACGACAACCCCAACGCGCAGCACTGCGGCTCAAGCCAATACGGCAAGGACTTCATCAAGCGGGTCGTGGGCGTGCCGGGCGACGTGGTCCAAGTCAAGGACGGCGTCCTTTATGTCGACGGCCGGAAGCAGGCGACGCCGCCCGAAGCAAAGTACGTGGACGGGCCCAACCGCCAGCCGGAGTCGCTGCTGGCCAAGAGCCTCTCCGGCCAGGAGTACCAAACCCTGTGGCAGACCCACCGGTTGGACGCCGTGCTCCAGGACGTGCAGCGGGACTACTTCGGCCCCGTGACCGTGCCGCCCGGGGACTATTTCGCGATGGGCGACAACCGCGACCGCTCCTGCGATTCGCGCTACTGGGGGCCGGCCGAGAGCCGGGACATCCGGGGCAAGGCCTGGTTCATTTACTGGCCGCCCTCGCGCGTGGGCCTGATTCACTAAAGGCGCCCGGCGCCCATGCGATTTTCCCGCCTGCTCCTGCCGGCACTGCTGGCGTGCGCGGCGCCGGCCGCGGCCGCGCCGCCGCGAATTTTGCTCGCGCGCTACGCCGGCGTGATCAGCCCTCCCGCGGCGGAATATTTCGGGCGCGCCCTGTCCGCGGCGCAAGCCGGCGGCGACGAGGCCGCCGTCATCGAGCTCGACACCCCGGGGGGCTTGGACGCCTCCATGCGCGACATCGTGCAGGCGATTTTTGCCGCGAAGGTTCCGGTCGTCGTCTACGTGGCGCCCGCGGGCGCCCGCGCGGCCTCGGCCGGCGTCTTTATCACCATGGCGGCCTCCGTCGCGGCCATGGCGCCCGGCACCAACATCGGCGCCGCGCACCCGGTCGAGCTCGGCGGCAGCGGGTCGGCGAAGCCCGCGGGACCCGAGGCCGTGAAGATTAAGAACGACGCGGTGGCCTATTTGCGGGCCATCGCGCAGAAGCGCGGGCGCAACCAGGCGTGGGCCGCGGCCGCGGTGGCGCAAAGCGTTTCCATCACCGCGGAAGAGGCCGTCCAAAAAAAGGTCGTCGACCTGGAGGCGGACGATTTGCCCGATCTGCTGCGGCGGCTCAACGGCCGGAAAATTCCGGGATTTATCCGGCCGCTTGATACGCGCAATGCGGCGGTCGAATTTTTTCCCATGACCGGGCGCGAGAAAATTCTCTGCGCCCTGGCCGATCCAAGCGTGGCCGCGGTCTTGATGACCCTGGGGGTCTCGGGGCTGCTCATCGAGCTCTACCACCCGGGGTTGGTGTTTCCCGGCGTCGCGGGCGCGGCCGCGCTCATCCTGGCGTTTTATTCCTTCCAGACGCTCTCCATCGGCGCCGCGGGATTTTTGCTCCTCGGCCTAGGCCTGGTTCTTTTTCTCCTAGAGTTTAAGTTCCACGGCTTCGGGCTTCTGGCCGTCTCCGGCGCGGCCGCGGCGCTCGTCGGTTCCGCGATAATTTTTCGGGGCAGCGGGCTGCCCACGCCGTGGGCCTTCTTGGCCGAAAGCCTGGCCGTTCTGGCGCTGGTTTTCGGAAGCTTGTCCTGGATCGTGGGCCGGGCCCTGCGCCACCCCGCCCGCACCGGCGGCGAGAGCTTAGTCGGAGCGCGCGGCACGGCCGCGACGGAGCTTGATCCCGCCGGCAAGGTTTCGGTCGAGGGCGCCTTGTGGGACGCGCAGAGCCTCTCGGGCCGCGTCGCGCCCGGCGCGGCCGTCGAGGTCGTGGCGGCGCAAGGCCTGCTCTTGAAAGTGCGCTCCGCAAAGACTTGAATATTTAACCCAAAGGCCGCATACTCTATATATAAGGAAGGGCTTGCGGCCCGGCCCGGCGGACGCAAAACTGATACAATAAAAAGCAGGCCATTTTAAGGCACGAGGCAAAACTTTATGTCCAATCGCTTTACCGAACGCGCCCAGCGGGTCATTTTGATCGCGCAGGAAGAGGCCAAGCGCCTCAACCACGACTACGTGGGCACCGAGCACATTCTCCTGGGGCTCATCGCCCTGGGCGAGGGCGTGGCCGCGCAAGTGCTGGCCAACCTGGGCGTGGACTTGCGCCGGGTGCGATCCGAAATCGAGAAAATCGTGGGCACCGGCGACAACGTCATGCTGCTGGGCGAGATTCCCTTCACGCCCCGGGCCAAGAAAGTTTTGGAGTATGCCGTCGAGGAAGCCCAGCACATGGGCCATTCCTATGTGGGCACTGAGCACCTGCTTTTGGGCCTCATTCGCGAGGAGGAAGGCGTGGCCGCGCGCGTGCTTGAGAATTTGGGCTTGCGTTTAGACGGCGTGCGCGAGGAAGTCTTGAATCTTTTGGGCGAGGGACAGCAGGGCCAGCACGCCGCGGGCCAGCAGCCCAGCACGCCCACGCGCACCAAATCGAAAACGCCCACCTTGGATGAGTTTGGACGGGACTTGACCATGATGGCGCGGGAAGGCAAGCTCGACCCCGTCATCGGCCGCGCCGACGAAATCGAGCGCATGATCCAGATTTTGGCTAGGCGCACCAAGAACAACCCCGTCTTGATCGGGGACCCGGGCGTGGGCAAGACCGCCATCGTGGAAGGCTTGGCGCAGCGCATCTCCTCGGGCGACATCCCGGAGATTTTGGCCTCCAAGCGCGTGCTGACCTTGGACCTGGCGCTGGTCGTGGCCGGCACCAAGTACCGCGGGGAGTTCGAGCAGCGCCTGAAGAACATCATCGAGGAAATCCGCCGCTCCAAGGGCTCGGTCATCCTTTTCATCGACGAGCTGCACACCGTCATCGGCGCGGGCGCGGCCGAGGGCGCGATTGACGCGTCCAACATGATCAAGCCCGCCCTCTCGCGCGGCGAGCTCCAGTGCATCGGCGCCACGACCTTGGACGAGTACCGCAAGTACATCGAGCACGACGCGGCCCTGGAGCGGCGCTTCCAGCCCATCGTGGTCGATCCGCCGTCGGTCGAGGAGACGGTCGAAATTTTGAAGGGCCTGCGCCACAAATACGAGGCGCACCATAAGGTCAAGTACGACGACGCGGCGCTCGAAGCCGCGGCCGAGCTCGCCGACCGCTACATCTCGGAGCGCTTCCTGCCGGATAAAGCCATCGATTTGATCGACGAGGCCGGCTCGCGCTCGCGCCTGCAGTCCTCCCAGGTCCCGCCGCACTTCAAGGAGAAGGAGGCGGAAATCGAGAAGGTGGTCAAGGATAAGTCCGGCGCCATCTCGAACCAGGAGTACGAAAAAGCCGCGCGCCTGCGCGACAAGGAAAAGGAGCTCAGAAAGGCCCTTGAGGACGGCAAGAAAAAGTGGCGCGAGAAGCGCGACTTGGACACGCCGACCTTGACCGACGAGGACATCGCGGCCGTGGTCTCCAAGTGGACCGGCGTGCCCGTGACCTCCTTGACCGAATCCGAGACCGAGCGCCTCGTGCACATGGAGGACAACCTCCACAAGCGCGTGGTCGGGCAGGACGAGGCCATCCGCATCATCTCCCAGGCCATCCGCCGCTCGCGCGCGGGCTTGAAGGACGTCAAGAAGCCCGTGGGCTGCTTCCTGTTTTTGGGCCCCACCGGCGTGGGCAAGACCGAGGTCGCCCGCACGGTGGCGGAGTTCCTCTTCGGCAACGAGGAGGCCATGGTGCGCATCGACATGTCCGAGTACATGGAGAAATTCGCGGTCTCGCGCCTCATCGGCGCGCCCCCGGGCTACGTGGGCTACGAGGAGGGCGGGCAGTTGACCGAGGCCGTGCGGCGTAAGCCCTACTCCGTGGTGCTCCTGGATGAAATCGAGAAGGCGCACCCCGATATTTTCAACATCCTGCTTCAGGTCATGGACGACGGCATCCTAAACGACAACCTGGGGCACAAGGTGAGCTTCAAGAACACCGTCGTCATCATGACCTCCAACGTGGGCGCGCGGCTCATCTCCCACGGCAAGTCCATCGGGTTTACCGCCGACGCGGACAACCCCGAGGAGCGCGATTACAAGAAGATGAAGGACACGGTCATGGACGAGGTGCGCCGGGTGTTCAACCCCGAGTTCATCAACCGCATCAACGAAATCGTGGTCTTCAGGCCCCTGGGCGAGGATGAGATGAAGAGCATCCTCACCATCATGCTCGGCCGCGTGCGCGCCAAGATGGAGCCGCAGGGCTACAAGATGGAGTTCTCCCCGGAGAGCGAGGCGTTTTTGGTCAAGACCGGCTTTGACGCCAACTACGGCGCCCGGCCCCTGGCGCGGACCATCCAGAGGGAGGTCGAGGATCCCCTGGCCGAGGCCATCTTGATGAAGAAGTTCAGCCCCGAGTCCACCATCTACGTGGACGTGGACGGCTCGGGCGAGAAGCTGGCCTTCAGCGCGAGCCCCGTCGCCAAGGTCAAGCAGCCCTAGCCCGCCGAGGCCGCGATGATTTCCGGGCGCCGCCCGACGTCGCCGCCGCCAAAACAACGGCACGGGCGCGAGCGGCCCAGCGCGCTAATCGCGGCGGCCATCCTCGCGGTGCTCTCTTCCTTCGCGCTCGGCTACAAGCTTGACTGGAGCAAGGCCGCGTCTTCGCGCGTCGAGGCGCCCGCCGTCGAGGCGCATTCCCCGGTCGCCGCCCCGGCCGGAGGCCTGGCCATGCCGGGAAGCGCCGAGGCGTCCGCCAACTCGGAATTTTCAAGCGGCCTCATGACCCCGGAGAAGTGGCGCGAGATGACCGAGGGCCTCTATCAGATGGCCAAGCGCTACCCGTCGCCGGTCGCGATTTATCTGCAGGACTTGAAAAGCGGCGCCGTTTGGGCCTATCACCCGGATGAGGCTTTCCGCGCGGCCAGCCTCATCAAGCTGCCGCTCATGGCCGCGGTCTTCTGTAAGATCCAGGACGGCGGACTTTCCCTGGACCAGCGCCTGGTTTTGACCCGCGAGAACCGGACCGGAGGCTCGGGCACCCTCAAGTGGAGTCCCGACGGCACCAGCTTCACGGTCCGCGATCTGCTCATCCACCTCATCAGCGAGTCGGACAACACCGCGGCCGAGATGCTCTTGAACGCCGTGGGCGTGGGCTACGCCCAGCAAAAATTCCGGGAGATGGGGTTGGTCCACACCTGCATCCACCGGGCGGGCATGAGCCTGCGCAGCGGGCGCATCACCGACGACAACTACACCACGGCGCGCGAAATGAACATGCTCCTGACTAAAATTTACCGGGGCGAGCTGGTCAGCCCGGAGGCCAGCCGCATGATGCTCGATATTTTGCGCTACAAAAAGGACTATGTCTCGCGGCTGGCCAAGGGCCTGCCGTGGGGCTGGGTCATCGCGCACAAGACGGGCTTGGAGCGCCGCGCCTGCCACGATTCCGCCATCTTTTTCACGCCCTACGGCGACTACACGCTGACCGTGCTCACCGGCCAAAACCGGAGCTACCACCGGGCCAAGAACTTCATCACCCGGCTGGGGCACCTGACCTTCGCCTATTACGGCGGGCGCCTTCTGCGCTGGCGCCGCAATTACTACGCCAAGGCGTTGCGCCGCGGGGCCGCCGCGGGCGACGAGGTCCGCTAGATGCCATTGGAATTTCCTCAGCCGCATCTGTGCCGAGCCCAAGAGGTCTCGGCCTAGTCCGGATGCCGCAGCGCCCGGGGCCTCGGTGGGCTTGGTTTTTTCTCGGAGCGGCGCTTCTCTGCGCGGCCTGCGCCGGAGAGAGTCTGCCGCCCGGACTGCTGCGCCCCGTGCAGCGCGGCATCTTGAACGTCTCCTTGGGCGAAAGCCGCGGCCGCGCCGCCCGCGATTACCCGGGCCTCAAGTCCTGCCCGGCCCAAAGCGAGCTCTCCGGCCGGGTGACGCGGTTTGATTTGAGCGCGAAATGCGTCAAGAATCTGCCCAAAGGGGTCCAGGAGATGTGGCTCGGGTTCGAAGACCCGCAGGGCCTCTTGGGCGGCAGCGTGGCGGAAATCCAGATCGTCTACGACGCGGCCTTCACGCAGCAAACGCCGGCCGACGCCTTGGCCGGGGACGTGTCCCTGATCTACGGCCCGCCGCGGCGCACGGAGGGAAAGTTCTGGTGGGCCGACCAGGACACGGTCATGCGCGTCTTCTACGCCGAGGTTCCCGGCGGCGCCGCGGATTCGGGCGCGGTGGACCTGCGCACCAGCTTCCAGCTCGTCGACGCGAGCTTGTTCCGGAAGTAGCCGCGCCTTTAGGCGAGGGCGCGCGAGATGATGGTCTTGACCACGCCCTCGACGCGGAAGTCGTCTCGCGCGGCGAAGAAGGGCTCGTACTTGGGGTTAAGCGAAATCAAGATCACGCCGACGGCGTCCTTCTTGATCTTTTTGATCAGGGCTTCACCCTTGTTGACGCAGACCGCGATGTCGCCGCTCTCGGCCGCGTTCTGCCGCTTGGCCAGCACCAAATCCCCGTCGTAAACCCGCGGCTCCATGGAATCGCCCTTGGCCTTGACCAAAAAGGCGTCGGCCGCCGAAAAAGGGATGAGGCGCGTGGACACGGGAATCCGGTCGACGGGATTGCCGTCGAGCAAGGATCCGCTGGGTCCGCAGCGGGCCAGACCGTAAAGATTGAGGCGCGCTAGGCCGGTCTCGGGCGCGCCGAGGACCGCGTAATGGCGCGGGTCGGCCGGGTCGCGCTTCAAATGTCCCAGGCGCTCGAGTTGGCGCAGGTGATAGGAGACCGTGTTGGTGGAGACCACGCCGATTTCGCGCGCCAGCTCCCTATAGGAGAGGGGCTCTTCCAAATGCCGCGAGAGAATCTTGAGCAGCTTGCCCTGCAGGGGGCTGAGTTTCGTTTGGGCCATGAAAAGATTATAGCAAAATATAGAACGGCTTGCAAAGTGTTCTATAATATGTTCTAATATGACCCGGCCCAAGGCGCGGGCCGCGGGCGGGAACTTTTTGAAGGGGCTGGTCGTAATAAGGGATGTGGTAGAATTTAATCCGGCGCGCCCAAGGCAGGGCAGCACGGGGGAGATAAAAACATGGCAACGACGACTGAGAACGGAAAGGGCAAAGCCTTGGAGCTGGCGCTGGCGCAAATCGAGAAGGCCTACGGCCGCGAGGCGATCATGAAGCTGGGCGATCGCGCCGCGAAGATCAAGGTGGACGCGATTCCCACGGGAATTTTGTCCCTGGATTTGGCCCTGGGCGTGGGCGGCTTTCCCCGCGGCCGCATCATCGAAATTTACGGCCCCGAGTCCTCTGGCAAGACGACCTTGGCCCTGCAGGCCGCGGCCGCGGCCCAGCGCCTGGGCGGCTCCGCCGCCTACGTGGACGCGGAGCACGCCATGGACCCGGCCTACGCCAAGCTTTTGGGCGTGGACATCGATAATCTGCTCATCGCCCAGCCCGACTCCGGCGAGGAAGCGCTTGAAATCACCGAGAAGCTCGTGCGCTCGAGCGCCCTGGACGTCATCGTGGTCGACTCCGTCGCCGCGCTCGTGCCCAAGGCCGAAATCGAGGGCGAGATGGGCGACTCCCACATGGGCCTGCAGGCGCGCCTGATGAGCCAGGCCCTGCGCAAGCTCACGGCCTCGACCGCCAAGAGCCGCACGTGCCTTATCTTCATCAACCAGATTCGCCACAAAATAGGCGTCATGTTCGGCAATCCCGAGACCACCACGGGCGGGCTGGCGCTCAAGTTTTACTCGAGCGTGCGCCTGGATATCCGCCGCACCGAGAATATCAAGGAAGGCGACCAGATCGTCGGCGTGCGCGCGCGCGTCAAGGTGGTCAAGAACAAGGTGGCGCCGCCGTACCGCACCGCGGAGTTCGAGATGCGCGCGGGCGAGGGCGTCTCACGCGAAGGCTGCATCCTCGACTTGGGCGTGGACGCCGGCGTGGTCGAGAAATCAGGCTCCTGGTTTCTCTACGGCGGCGAGCGCCTGGGCCAGGGCCGGGAAAACGCCAAGGCCTACTTAAAGCAGCACGCGGACACGGCCGAAAAAATCGAGGCCGTTCTCCGGGAGAAATTTTTGACCCCGGCCGCGCCGGAAGACGGGAAGACGGAAAAGACCGCTCCGGCGGAGGAAAAAACGCCCGCAGTCGAGAAGGCTCCGGCGCCGACTCGGACTCGGACGCCTCGGGTGGAAGCCGCCGCCGGCACAGCCGCCGCGCGCGCGTAAACAGGCAAGCGGAGCGCCGGCCCATCATCGACGAATACCTCAAGTATTTGTCCCTGGAGCGCGGGCTCTCGCCGAACACCTGCAAGGCCTACGCCGGGGACGTGGGCGCGTTCCTGGCCTTCTTGGCCAAGGCGGGCAAGGGGCCGCTGGACGCCGCGCGCCAGGACGTCTCCGACTACCTGTGGGTCCAGAAGGAGGCGGGCTTGAAACCCGCCTCCTTGTTCCGCAAAATCGAGGCCGTCAAGTCGTTCTACGCCTTCCAGGCGGCCGAGCGCCGCATCGCGGAAAATCCCGCCGATGGCTTGGGGCGCCTGCGCCTGCCGCGGCGCCTGCCCCGCCACTTGGACGAGGACGAGATGTTCGGGCTGCTGCGCGCGGCCCTGGGCTCGGACTGGAAGTCGGCGCGCTTGGCGGCCATGCTGGAGCTGCTCTACGCCACGGGCGCGCGGGTCTCGGAGCTTCTGGCGCTTAAGCCCGAGGACGTCAACATGCAGGACGGCTGGATCCGCGTGCTGGGCAAGGGCAGCCGCGAGCGCATGGTCCCGGTCCACGCGCGGGCGCTGGACGCGCTCAAGCGCTACCTGTCCTTCCGCGAGAAAAAATTTCCCGCCGGCGCGCCGCCGCGGCTTTTCCTGGGGCAGGGCGGCAAGCCGCTCTCTCGCGTGCAGTTCTGGCGGGAATTAAAAGACCTGGGCCGGCGCGAGGGCCTCTCGGCAAAGCTCCACCCGCACCTGGTCCGCCACACCTTCGCCACGCACCTTTTGCGCGGCGGCGCGGATTTGCGCGTGGTCCAGGAGCTCCTGGGGCACGCGAGCTTGTCCACCACGCAGATTTACACCCACCTCGATCCGGCGGGCTTGAAGGCCGCGCATCAAAAGCACCACCCGCGCGGCTAGTCCGGCCGCGGTCAGCCGCGCTTCTCGACGACCATCGCGCCGCCCATGCCGCCGCCCGCGCAGGCCGCGATGAGGCCCAGGCGCGACTTGGGGTCCTTCTTCAGGGCGTAGAGAGCGTTGAGCATGAGCCGCGCGCCGGTGGCGCCTAAAGGATGGCCCAAGGCGATGGAGCCGCCGTGGGGGTTCAACCGGCCCTCGTCGTATTTTTTGCGCCAGTCGTGCCCGAATTTTTCCTTGCCCACCTTGAAGATGGAGAGCACCGTGGCGGCGAAGGGCTCGTGCAGCTCGATGTCGTCCAAATCCTCGAATTTGGCGCCCGCTTTTTCGAGCGCCACGGGCGCGGCCAGGGCCGGCGCCACGCCCATGTGCGCGGGGTTGTTGCCGTAGAATCCCCAGCCCTTGATTTCGCCCAAAATCTCCAGGCCCAGCGCCTTGGCCTTGGACTCCTCGGCCACGATGATGGCGGCGGCGCCGTCTGAGCGGGCGCAGGAGTTGAACAGCGTCACAGTGCCGTGGTCGCCGTCCTTGTAGGCCTTGCCGTCCATGTATTTGCCGAAGTCGCGGTAGAAATCCTTCAGGGAATAGGCGGTGTTGTCGAAGAGCACCGGCGCCTTGCCCATGCGCTCGGGCTTCTGCACCAGGTCCTCGCGCAAAAACGGGTACTCGTCTTTTTCCAGCACGACCGCGCCGTTGGCCTTGGCCGGGGCAACGTGGGTGGGATAGAACCCGTC
>DATLSD010000059.1:0-72572 GCA_035534315.1 Elusimicrobiota bacterium | reverse complement strand
TGCATGCGCGCGCCCCACTCCCTGTCGCCGGCGTGGAGAAAGCGCTTGCCGAAGCCCGCCGAGCCGCGGAAGTTGACCTGCAGGACCGCGTAGCCTTGGTTGGCAAGCCATTGGACTTCCGGATGAAATCCCCACGAGTCGCGCGCCCAAGGCCCGCCGTGAACGTGAAGGACGAGCGGAAGCCCGCGCGGCTCGGCGCCGGCGCCCGCGGGAATCGTGAGATAGGCCGTCAGCTTCAGGCCGTCCCGCGCCTCGATTTCAACCGGCTTCATGGGAGAAAGAGCGTAAGGCTCCAGCGCCGGGCGCGTGCTGAAAAGGAAGGCCGCTTCGCGCGTCGCGCGGTCGTAGCGGTAGTAGGAAGCCGGCCGCTGATCGCTGATGCAGGAGACAATCCAACGGCGGTCCGCGTCGTCCCGCGAGGCGAGGTGAACGTCCCCCTCAAGCGTCTTGGCCAGCGCCTCGAAATCGGGGCCGAGGTCGCCGCCGATGGGCTTCCAAACCAGGCGCTCTTTTTCAAAGGCGCAGGCTTGGGCGTGAAATTTGGTGGGATGAATCAGAAGGCCCGCGACGTCGGCCCCCGCGCAGGAAGCCAGAAGCTTGCGCGACTTTCCGTCCAGGCTCATCTCCCACATCTGCGTAGCGTCCGAATCGAGGCTCGATTCCACGTAGAGCGCGTCGTTGGAAGGCGTAAAGCCGTGCGCGCCGGCGGCGTCGTCCGGCCCCCACGAAAGGAACGCGCGCCAGGAAGCCCCGGCGCCGTCCTTGACGCGCAGCTCTCCGCCGCCGTCCGGTCTCATGGCCCGGGCGCAGCGCAAATCGAAGCGGACGTCCGGCAGCCAGCCGATGACGTCGCCCGGGTTCTGCTCGACCAAGTCCATCGTGCCCGAGGCCACGTTGAGCCTGTAGACGTCGTGAACGCGCGCGTCGCGGCGGTTGAGGCCGATGAGCGCGTCCTGGGGAAAATCAGGATGCGTGCCGATAATCTGGGCCTGGACGCCGGGAAAAGGCGTCAAGTCGGCGACCGAGCCGCCCTTCCAATCCGCGCGGTAGAGATGCCAGTTCTCGTCCCCGTCCTTGTCCTGGACGTAAAGGAGGGTCCGGCTATCGCCGCTCCAAAAATAGCTGCGGATTCCCCGGCCGCGGTCGCGCGTCACGGGCCGGGCCGGCCCCTCAAGAGGCCCGGCCCAGATGTTCAAGACGCCCTCGTCCTCGGCCAAAAAGGCCAGCTTCGTCCCGTCCGGGGAAATCCGCGGCGAGGCTTTCTCGGGATTGCCGAAAATGAGCTCGCGGGGAATCCGGCGGGGCAGGGGCGGCTTGGCGGCTCCGGAGGTTCGGCTCATTTGCCCTTTTCGGCCGCAACTGATAAAATACGCCTCGTCGGTCGCCCGGCCTCAAATTTCGTGGCGCGTTCGTCTAGCGGCCTAGGACATCGCCCTCTCAAGGCGGAGATCACGGGTTCAAATCCCGTACGCGCCACCAGTTTTTTCCCGCCATCTTAAGGTTAGCGCCGCCGCCTTGAAGCCGCTTGGTACTGAAGATGGAACTTCACCGCCTCCAGCGCCGCCTTGTTGACGAAGGGCCTTGGATCCGTGAGCATTTTCTCTATCTTTGAGATGGGCCGGCCGTTCTCGTCGGTTTCGTTCTCCGCCAGATAGTCCCGGATGCGGCCCGAGCGCACCGCCATCTTGGCCCAAGCCTGCGCGGCCTCGTGCTGGGCGAGCTCGCCGTAGCCGAAGGACACGCCGTCTAGGATGCGAAACACCATCGCCTCGTCTTCCGCCGCCGGGGACGCTGAAATCGCGGACAAAACCATGACTAATTTAGCGACATTCAAACTGCCGCTGACGGCCAGATAGTGGCCCAGATGGCGGCGCAAGTCGCCCCCGGAGCCGTCATAGATGCGCCGAGCCGCCAGGAGTTTTTCCAAGGCCTGCCCCGCGGCGACGCCAAAAAACATGTGCGCCTCGACAGAGGAAAATCCGTTAATCATGTCCCGCATTTTCTTCGCGTCGGCGTCCGCGTTCTGGCTGGAGCTCAAGTCCGCAGCGGCGTAGAGAGAGAGCGCCTCGTCACGCCTCACCTCATGAGATGAATCGGCAGGCGGAGCCTCCCATGCGCCGCGTTCGCGCCAGGCTCGATAGAACTCCTCCAAACACCTCGGATCAACGCGCTTGAGATAGCGGTAAAGCACTTTCGCCCGCTCCGCTTGGGCGATGCCGATGCTGATGGAGTAGGAGGCGCCAGTGACGCCAGCCCAATCCTGCATCAGCATTTCCTTGAATTCGGGCCCGCCCCAGCGCGCGGCCGCGCTGAAAAGAGCTTCTTTCTCCGTCGTTCGGTTTTGGCGCGCCGCCTGGTAGCGGCGCATCAGCTCGGCTTCCTCATCCCGAGTCTCGGGCTTCAAAAGCGCGGCCAGGGATTCCGCCAGAGCCAGCCTGAGAGGATTATAATTATCCCCTCCAAGACTGCCGTCTTCGGCACGCCTGATGGCCTCGGTCACCAGCCGCGCGTCTTCCGCCCCGCCGCCCGAGCGGGCCAAGATGCCGGCCGCGGCGACGACCTCGGGATAATGCCGGTGAAGCGCGGACAGTTTTTCAGCTGAGGAAAGAATTTCCCTGGCCCATTCGGCATCGTTTGGCGCGGCGGCGGCTAAGGTTTCCGCCGCGGCGTAGCGCACGCCGGGGCTGCGGGTGTCTTCCTGCGCCAGAAGCCTTAAGAGAAATTCCTTGAGTCCGCCTCTGTCGTCATTGCTGGCGGGAAAATAAGAGCCCCTTGGCGTCGAAGCCGCCTGCGTCTGCGGCGCGGATGCGGGGGCATCAACCGCGGTCCGTTGGCTCTTGAGCAGGCTCAGCACCTCCGGAGAAACCCGTACCTCGGTTCCAGGCTCCGCCGCCAGTTCCAGGGCGAATCGGGCGGCCGCCTGATCGTCCGGCAGAGCCACGCCATGATAATGGACGCCGTCTTTTTCGCGCACCCAATAGTCCGGCTGGCGGCCGAAACGCGAGACGATGCGATCATAATGCTCCGAGGATCCGGGCCGGTCCTCGAAACTAAACAAGACTATCCTGGCCTTATCGGCGGGATCCCAAGCTGAATCATGCGGGACAAAAACGGCGATTTTATCCGTGCCGCGCCGCAGACTGCGCATCAATCCGGGATGGACCAGAATTTTGGAAACGCCCTCCACGCGAAGCAACGCCAGCACGACGCGCATGACAGCGGCCGTGTCCGGAGCCGAGCCCTTGAGAGTAAACCGCGGGCTGACATTGGATGTTCCGTGCAGGAAAATGGAGAGGCCCGCGCGGCTCGCCAAATCCTCTACTTCCCTCTTTTTTGAAATATCGTCGCCCCAAATCCAAATGGTGTTTTCCGCCGTTATATCCGCGGATTCGGAAATCTTGTCCGCGTCCTCAGGAGAAAGGAATGAAGTTTGAAGTCCTGCGGAGGCTGACGGCACGCCTTGCGCATCGGCTGGAGCCCGGGACGCCTGGATATCGCCGTCCAAACTGAGGTTAACGACTCGGGCATAAGCCTCCGGATGCACGGTCACGGCTGAAATCGCGTCGGACGCGGCCGCGGCTAGAGCCAACCGCGCCGCGTCCCGCGCGCTCGTCATGGTCACGAAGGCTTGGTATGATGAGGACGCGGCGCCGGGCCGCATCGTCATCACCGGCACGCCTCCGAACCCTTCGGCTTCAAGCGCCGCGCTTAAGGCCGCGCGCGCCTCGGCGCCGGAAGCGGCCGAGACGAACACGCGTCCGGCGGAAGCCCGCGGGTGGAGGGCCGCGTCGAAGGCCGCCACCTTGGACGCCGGTGAAAAAGTTTCGGCGGCGGGCTGCGCCTGCGGTTCCGGAGCATGGCCCTCCGGGGCGGACGCTGGAGAAGACGAGTCGCCTCCTCCGGGAATTTCGATCCAGATGACGGCGGGAGATTCCCCGGCCGCGTAATAAAGCCGCCCGCCGCCGGCCCTGAAATTATGCCCCACCACGGTTTGCGGCGCGAAGGCGGCCTTGAGATAGCGAACGGCGTCCGCGGAAAGAGTGAGCGCCGACGCCTGGACCCGGATCACGATGCGCCCGGATCCCATCCGCCAATTTACGTCGATGGTCCGCCCCTCTTCGATTAAGGACTTGACGATGGAAATCGCCTCGCGGTAGGCTTGGGCCGCGGCTACGCGCTGGAAGCGCGGCAAGCCGGAACGCCCGGAGTCCTCCCCGTAGGACTGCAAAGCCGCTGTTTCGCTCGCCGCGTTCCCGTTGACGATTTCAACGCTCTTCCCAGGGCCGTTCCAGCCGACGGAAAAATTCTCCGGCATGGGCAGGACCGCGTCCGAGGCTTCGCCCTGCGCCGCTTCTCCGGGAGATCCTTGCGGGCCGCGCAGGCGCTCCGCGATCAAGTCCGCCAGCGACTTGGCGACCCGGATGCAGGCGATTTCCTTTTGGCGCAGGAGCGCGATGGTTTTTTCCGCCGCATCCTCCAGAGAGGAGAATAAATCCGGCGTGGCGATGTATTCGCCCACGTTGATCGCCGGCTTCTCAACGCCGAAACGCTCCAGAAACGACCGGATTGAATCGGCCGACAAAGGATCGGCGAAATGGACGTTGACGCTCCTTGCTTCCGCCATGCCGGGCCGAACCCGCAAGCGGCGCAGGAGTTCTTCGGAAAGAGGCATCGGCTCCGACGGAGCTAAATCGAGGCGCCGATCAAGGAGCGGCTTCAAGGCGGCTGGAACCTCCAATCGGGTTAGATTGGGATCAGCAAGCAGCTCCAGCGCTCTCTCGATGGCCGCTTCGCGGCTCGACATGAAAAAATAGAGGCGAGGCTCATCGGCATTTTTACCTCCCCAGCGAGCGAGCGCTTCCTGGGAGCCAAAGTGCGCGTCCAAGCGATTGCCGGAAAGCTCTTCCTTGGCCGTGAGCCGGTCCGCCATCAAGATCGGCGGCACGGATTGGACCGGCGCGTTCTCATCCGCCGCCGGCGCTTTTGAAGCGGACGTCTTCGGAAAATAAGATACGACGTCCGGATGAACCGCCACCGAAGAGACGATATCAAGCCCCGCCAAAGCCACGGCCGCCTTGGCGGCCTCCTCCGCGTTCTTAAAATCGATGAAGGCTCCTCCGGAGCGCAAATAGGCCGGAGCCACCGGCATATTGAGCTTAAGAAGGGCTGACCCGAGAGCGCCGCGCTCCGCGCCGTAAACCCGCAGCCGTCCGGGCAAGGTCTTGGGCGGCGTCAAAGAATCCGCAAGCGCTATTTTGGGCGGCGCCGCGCCGATGGAAACCGCCTGCGCCAGGGCCGCGCGGGCGCCCCAGGCTTCAGCGGCTTGGCTGACTCCCATTTTAATCCGTTCTTCCTTATATAGAGTGATCCTCCGCTCCAGCACCGCGATTTTTTCCCGCCGCGACGCGTCCAGCAACGGCTCGTAAGGCTTAAGACGGCTTAAAGCCTTCTCCAGGCCGGACGCGTTCGCTTTCGCGATTCCCTCCGGCTCCGAAGCCAGTATCTTATCCGCGCGGCGCCGCTCCTGCGCGGCTTTGCGCGTCAAAGCCTCCAACGCTTTCCGGCGGGCGCTTTCGGCCTCCGGCGCGTTCCCTGCCGCGGCACTGACCACCGGAGCCAGCGCCTGCGCGAGTTCCGGCGAGAGCTGGCTCGGCCGAGCGAGGCCCTCCAAAAGATCGCCGGCATCCAGCCCGTTGAACACCATCCCCCGGGCTTGGGAAAGGATTTCGGGCGAAATCAAGGCTGGAGCGGACCCCTCCACGGAAGGACCTTCGGCCGGGAGGACTTCCGCGGCCAAGGCGGCGTAAACGCCCGCGCCCGGCGACGCCAGCAGGAGGCCCGCGCTCAAAAGCAGCGAGAGAGCCCGAACTGCCCGGCTATCTCGATTCATGCGCCGCGGGATTGGGAAGTTCGAGCCAATAATCCGTTCCGGAAGCGCCGGTTGAATACCCCAGGCGCGCCCCGGGAATCGCGGAAAGGATGCGGTAGAGCTCGAAACAGAGGCGGCTCGAGCTGTCCTGCTTGAGAATGTTGCCGCCTTCCGCCCGATCGAGCGACTCCTGGGCGCTGGCCGGGACGCGGCCGGTGAAATGCGCGCGCAGAAACGCCGCCTCCGATTCGCTCAAGGGGCCGCTGGCGTGAATCGAGACCACGGCCGATTGCGGATTAATCCGGTAGCGGACTTGAAGCCCTCCCTCGCGGCCGACGCCGGCTTGGCGCAAAAATACCTTGAGCCATCCTTCATAGGGCTCGGCTTCCGAGGGCACGGATCGCAGCAGGGCCTCCTGGACGCTTTCGGGATAATGCTCGCGCTCGAGCGCTTCCTTGATTTGCCGCGCGACGCCGGTCCGGAATTCCTTGGCGGTTTCCTGATCGCCCTGGGTGATTATCGGGTCTTGCGCGCCCAACCCAGGCGCCTCATTCTGAGCCAGCAAAGAAGCCTCCTGCGATGGCGCCGGGGCGGCGGGAGCCGCAATGGCTGTTCCCTGAGTTTTCTCAGCGGCTCCCTCGGCGACCGTCGCGGGGGCCGCAGGCTTTGCGTCTTCCTCCGCGGGATGGCTCTTGATTTCATCCAGAATCCACCGATCGAGGATTTCCCGGGTCAGGCCCATCTCCGCGTTTTCCTCGACCGCCTGCTCCACCAGAGTCACCAGGCGATCGAATATCTCGCGGCTCATCGCCTCGGCGGGAGGAGCCTTGAGCGCGGGCTTGACGGGCAAAGGCTCCACGGCCACGTTGATTTTGCCCTTTTGCACGCTTAAGCGGATACGCTTGGGGCCGGGCTGGGCTCCGCCTTTCGCGGCGGATTCCAGGATTTCGCGGGAAATGGGCGACTCCACCAGGTTCTTGATGGCATTGCGCAACGGCCGCGCGCCTTTGTCCACGCTGTAGCCCTCATGAACGAGAAGCTTGACGACCTCGGGAGTCCATTCCAGCTCGTTTCCCCTCTGCCCGACCTTGCGACGCACCTTTTCCAATTCCAGCGGCGCGATTTTTTCCATCATCGCCATGGTCATGGGATTAAAGACGATGGGATCGTACTGCAGGCGCCCGCGGAACTCAGGCGGGAACATCCCGGTCATGGCCTCGTTGGTCGCGGCGACGGCCTTCTCCCGGATTTCGCGCGCCATCCGGACGCCGAACTCGGAAAGCTGAGCCTCCACCTCGGCGCGCCGGGCTTCGTCGCCCTCCGACGCGTCCCACTGCGCCTTCAACACCGCGTAAGCTTTTTCGTAGGGCCCCAAATCGAGGCTCATCATGCCCACGTTGGAGCTCATGAGCACGATAGTGTTCTTGAAGCTCACGGTCCGCCCGTGGCCGTCGGTCAGGCGGCCGTCGGCCAAAACCTGCAGCAGAATAAGCCACGCGGCCGGGTTGGCCTTCTCAATTTCGTCGAAAAGCACCACGCTGTAGGGGTGCTTGCGGACCGCCTCGGTCAGCGTCCCGCCCTGCTCGAAGCCCACGTAGCCCGGAGGCGCGCCCGTCATCTTGGCGACCTCGTGCGGCTGCATGTACTCCGACATGTCGAGGCGAATCATGGCGTTCTCGCTGCCGAAGAGGAAGTCCGCGAGCTTCTTGGCGAAATAGGTCTTGCCCGTGCCGGTGGGGCCGGTCAGCAAAAAGACGCCGATAGGCTCGTCCTCGGAGTCGTGCATGCCGGACTTGCTGCGGCGCACGGCGTCGGAAATCACGTGGACCGCCTCTTCCTGGCCCACCACGATCTTGTTTAGGGACTGCTCCATCTCGACGTACTTATGCATGTCCTCGCGGCCCAAAGTCAGCTGGTTGGTGGCGACGCCGGTTTCCTCGACGATCTTGTCGTTGACCAGATGTTCATCAACGGTCGGGACGCCGCCGGAAGGAATCGCCTGGCGCTGGCGATAGAGCGCCACCAGGTCCTCGACCAGCCGCGCCGCCGCGTTCTCCAAGTCGATGACGCTGGGCGCTTGGGACGCCTCTTCTTCGGCGACGGCCCCGGGTTCGGCCTGGAACAGTTTGGCCTTCTCTTCTTCCAAGCGCTTGAACGCGTACTCCAGTTCGCTCATCTTGTCCTGGATGGCCAAGGACAGGCGATCGCGGCGGCTCTGGAAATCGGCGACCCGCAGCGCCTCGATGAGATAATGGAAGGCTCGGCCCGGCAGAAAGATTTCCTGATCAACCTTGGAATTCTCGGCCGCGGCCTTGAGCGCGGAGGGTTCGATTTTCACCCCGTAGCGCCGCTCATAGTAGGACCGCGACTCCTGCAAGGCGCGCAGGGACTGCGCCTCGTCATATTCCGGCACCTCGACGGGCTTCAAGCGGCGCTTGATGGCCTCGTCGGGCCTGATGTACTTGTCGTACTCCCCTTTGGTGGTGCCGCCCACGATGGCGACATCGCCGCGCTCCAGAGGTTTTTTGATCAGATTCTTTATGCGGGGGCCGTATTGCGCGTCCTGGAAAAGGGTGTGCACCTCGTCGACGACCAAGACGACCTTGGCGCCCCGGCCGCGCTGCAAAACGTTGAATTTAGCCAGGATGCGGAGCAGGCTCGAAAGCACCGCCGTTGAATTATCCTGCGCCATTTGGTCCAGGATTTGGGTGGGATCCAGCGACAAGTAATAGCGTTCGTCCAAGGTGGAGAGGCGGAAGGTGCTGCCCTCGCCCTCCTGCCCGCGAGAGATACCGACCGCCTGGATCACTTTCCGGAGAACCGCGGTCTTGCCCACGCCCGCCTTGCCCACCAGCACCACGCCGTTGGCGTCGCCGGAAGGAGCGGCGATGACGGGAACCATCTTGTTCATTTCCTCGAGCCTTCCGATGACGGGAGTCTCGTCGGGAACAATCTCCTCGATCGCGCGCCGGCCGAACATGGCCGTCAAAAACTTTTTGTCCTCGCGCGAGAGATCCACGGCCGGATCTTCGGCGGCTTCGAGGAAAGGCTTTTGCGGCAGGCGCGCGGCCGCGGCAGGCGGCGTTGAGGAGTCCTCGATGGAGCCCAGCAAAAGGCCCAGCGGACCCATGGCGCTCAACGCGACGTGCGCGCCCAGAATATGCGGCAAAGCGAGGCCGCCCAGCGCCGCCACGGCGATGAGGCCCAGCATCGTTCCGGCTTTCTTGACGGCTTGCTCGCCCTGCGAACCCCCGGCCCGACCGTCCTGGCCTTTGCGTTTTTCCGTGCGCCAACGCGACCAGATGTCGCGGCCGTCCCATCGCTGCTCCATCCAGCGGCGCAGCTCCGCGAGCCTGGCCTGGCCGTCCTGGCTTTCAAAAAGTTTCTGGCGGATGCTTTGCACGTCGTCGTCCGGCAATCCGCGCGGATCCGCGTGCAGGGCCTCGGCGGCGCGGCCGATAAACGCGTCCTGGAAACGGCTCCATTTCTCGTCGTTGGAAAGCGAATCGAAGCCCTCGGAGCCGATAACCTCGTCCATCAAGTCGCCGTCCAGCACCTCGGCCATGATGTTCTCGAAGCGCTCGCTGTCGACTTCCGAGCGCAGCTCGCCCTTTTCCGCCAAATCCGCCGCCCAGCGGGCCCAGCCGCCCAGGATGCCGCGCAGGGACTTAACCGCCTCTTCGTTCTGTACCTTTTCGTAGATGCAGTAGTACGCCTGGCTGCAAGCCAAGGCGATGCCCACCACCGGCAGGCCCAGCCAGAAATAGCCGGCCAAGGAAGCGGCCGAAAACGCCGCCAAGCCGAGCCCCCAAGTCAGGCGCTGGACGCGGCGCGGAGAAAAGCCGTGGCGCGAAAGCCAAGCCAGCGGATTGGCCGGGCCTTCGTAGAGCCGCCGGAAAATGCCTTGATAGGCTCCGTTGGGCAGTTCCGGATTGCGCGCCCACGCGGAACGGTAGACGCGGGTCGGCCACCAGCGGATGCCGATCTTGAACCCGTCGGCGTGGGGCAGCGGCGCCAAGAGATTGAACGCGGCCAGAGCCAGATTGACCACGGCCGCGGCTTGGAGCGCGGACGCCGCCAAGCCTCCGGCGACGATGACTCCGGTCGAGACCAGCGCCAAGCGGGCGCCCCACGCCAATGCCGCCGCCGCCGCGTTCGCCGCGGGACCAGCGAAGGCGACCTTGGCCGCGTCTCGCTTGGGGTCGGCCAGCTTGTTGTAATCGACCGGGATGGGCTTGGCCCAGCCCAGCAGCAACGGAACATGGAGGAAAGTCGAGCTTGCGACCAAGCTCAAGAAGGGCAGCACGACGGTGCCCCAGGGATCGACGTGCTTGAAGGGGTTGAGGCTCCCCTGGCTAAAACGCCGGGCCGTGTCGTCTCCCAGGCGGCGGGCCAAGTAGAGGTGGCCCGTCTCATGGAGAAGAATGCCGGACATCAGCGCCGCGCCGTAAAGAACCGAGTTGACGCTTAACGCCGCGCCGTGAGTGAGGATGAGAGCCGCGGCGCCGCCGATGACGGCCGCCGCGCTTAAGAGCCGGCGCCAGCGGCCCGGGCCGACGGAGGAAATTTTTCGCGCCAAACTCACGACAGCCGACGCATGCCGCGGCGCCGGGATCTCCGTGCCGCGCTGAACGCCGGAAGCGCCTGAAGGCTCAAGAAGCCCGGACGGAAGACCCCGCGCCGCATCGACATCGGCGCCGGCTTTGACGATCGCTGGCGCCGGCTTGCCCCAAAGCCTCCGCGCCTGGGCCACCAAACCTTGCGCCTGCGCCGTCTTCATGCCGGCCAAGCTCTTTTGGGCGGCGTTCAATTTCTCCAGGTTCGGGACGTTCAAGAAATTACGGTAGGCGCTCACCTGGGTGACGGCGCGCTCAAAGCCGAGAGCGTCGCCGCTCTTTTTCGCCCCAAGCGCCAGTTCAGGCAGCGCGTTGGCTTGCGCGCGGACGCGCGCGGCGAGTTCCGCCAGCCGCGCCACGGCAACCGTGGCCCGCTCCTGGGAAGTTCCCGCGGCCTCAACGCCGCGAAGGACGTCTGCCTCCTCGGGAGTCAGAGACGGCGCGCGCTCAAGGCCGGAAAGCAACTCGGGGATATTGACGCCGCCGATGCTTCCCAGGGGCGCACCCCCAGGCAAAACGGCATTATTCAGAGTGGAAAGCGGCGCAAGAGAAAAATTCGCGGGGGCCTCGGCTCCGGCCTCGGGAGCCTCGAAGCCAGCAGCCAGGGCGCCGTAGCAGCCCAGCCCCGGAGACACCAGGACGAGCGCGGATGAAAGCCCCAACGCCAAAATTTTGACCGCCAAGCGCCGCGACGCAATCTCCATGTAGCCGGTATCCTTGTCTAGTCCAAAATATAACGCGGACGCGCGCTCGCGCGTCCGAGCCGGCGTTATTCTGATATATAAGAGCTTCCCTAAATAGGGTCGATAGTTCCAGCCGGAGCCTGGCAATAGGCCCAAGGGCTGGTGGGACTTAAGACCTATGCGAAGATGGGATTGGGGACGGCCGCGGACGGCCGCGGCAATTAGAGACGGCCGATTTTCCCGGTGACGACGGTGCAGGTCTTGGTGTAGAGACCCAGCAGATAGGCGCGGACTTTGACGTCCGCCTTCACGTCATAGAGGACGTCTTTGGTATCGCCCTTGAGCGCCGAAGAGACTGCGTCCGCGTAGCCGCCGTCCCCCCAACTGAACAAAAACAGCACGCTTTGGTTGCAGGATTCTCCGGTGACCAGTGGATCCGTCTCGCTGGCCTTGACGTCCACGGGCGAGGCCGAACGGTAGGAATAGGGCTCCGCGATGCCCGTATAAAGGATGCCGCAACCTCCGAGGAAAGCGGCGGCCAGGGCCAGCGCCGCCGCCTTCCCCGCGACTGCTCGGACTGACAAGGGTTTAGCTCAAGTGCTTGCTGACGAGCTTGGTCATCTCGAACATGCTGACGGTGGACTTGCCGCCGAAAACGGCCTTCAAGTTTTCGTCCGCGTTGATGTTGCGCTTGTTCTTCGTGTCCTGAAGCTTGTTCTTCTTGATGTACTCCCAGAGCTTCTTGACGACTTGGGTCCGGGGCAGGGGCTTGGCGCCGACGATTTTGGCCAAAGCGGGGCTGATCGTCAGCTCCTTCATGAATGCGGCGTTGGCGGCTTTAGGCATTTGCTCTTTTCTCCATGATGACGGAAGTCCGTGCCGGGGCTAAGCTTGAAAGCGGCCCAAGCCGGTTGAACGGCTCCATTGTGTCTATTTTCGCCGGTCGAGGTCAAGAGACGCGGCCCCTGGCGTAGCGGATGGCTTCAAGACCGGTGCGGCGCACTTCGGTCCGAACATGGGGCTTTTTCAAGTCCGCAGGGCCGTGCCAGCGCATGGCCTCGTGCTCTCGAACGGAAAAAACGGGCTCGCCGTCCAGCGCGCGGCAAAAATAGACCAAATCGACGTGATCCTCGTGGCCGGGGATATGCTCCAACTGGACATGGTTTGGGATGTGCAGGTAGCGGACTTCGGGCTCCGGAGGATTGGGAGCCACCCGGGGCGAAAGGATTTTCACCTTCAAGCCGGTCTCCTCGAGAATTTCGCGCCGCAGCGCCTCTTCCGGCGTTTCGTTCTCCTCGATATGGCCGCCGGGCGGCAGCCACATTTGCAGTTTTTTATGGAACAGCAGCAGGGTCTTGCCGCCGCGGACCACGTAGCCCGTGGCCACGAAATGCTTGGGTTTCGCGTTGTTCATGAAGCCATGGCCTTCTTTTCAAGCCCCAGGGCGAAGTCGGACACGGCCGAAGAAAACTCCCGCGGAGTGTCCAGGGAAACGTGGTGGAAGGACTCGGGAATCTCCAGGCCTCGGGCGCCCGGCACGGCCTTGACCACTCCCTCGAAGTCCTGCCGTTCCATGACCGTGCTGAACTCCCCGCGGATAATAAAGCAGGGCATGCTCAGCTTCGGGAAAACGGGCCACGCGCTCTCGTAGATGAACGTAAAAATCCGCCAGTCCGTCTTCCAGGTAAAGCCTCTTTCCGTTTGGCGCACGCACGATTGGGCCAAGGCGCGGAGTTGCGCGGCATCCATGCGATTTCCCGGAGGCTGAAGGTGGAAACGTCCGATGATTTCCTCGCGTTCCTTATAGAAAGGCTGCCGCGGCTTGAACCGGGCTAAAAAACTCTTCTTCTTGGGATTGGGCTGCCGGTATTCCGGCATGAAGTCGGCGGCGATGAGGCCCGCGAGCCGCTGCGGATGCTTGATCGCGTAGTCCAGCGACATCCGCGCCCCGAAGGAATGCCCGCAAAGAAAAAATTTCTCCCACCCCAACGCCAAGCGGGCCCGCTCGATGTCCTCGACGAATCCCTCGCCGGGATAATCGCCGTCCTCATGCCAAGAGCTGTCCCCGTGGCCGCCCAAATCCAGGGCGACCGGCTCAAAATCGCGGGCCAGAAGCGGGGCGGCGCAATCCCACCAATGGGAGTTGCCGGCCATCCCGTGCACCATCAGAAGCGGCCGCTTTCCCTCTGATGGCCAAACCCGGAGATGGAGCGAGCCGTCGGCCGTCCGGAAAGACCGCGCGTCCGCCATCAAGAGGCCCGCGAAGAAACGGCCGGACCTGAATCCGGCCACACGGCGTTCTTGAACCGCCTGTGCACCCAAAGCCATTGGCTCGGCTCCTCGCGGATCCATTTCTCGACGCGCGAGACCAGAATCTGCGTGGCCTTGTCCGGATCGCCGGCGGCGTCGCCCAGGTCCACCGCGGGATCAAAGACGATGTGCACGATGCCGTCGGGCGTCCGGCGCTGTTTGGCCGGAATAATCGCCGCTCCGGTGCGTTGGGCGATGCTCCCGACGGCGGCGAGGGTGTGGACTTTGGCGCCGAAAAAGACGGCCCATGTCCCCATGGGGGGAGGAGCATATTGATCCATGACAAAGGTTACGGCTTCGTTGGCCCGAAGCGCCCGCAGGACTCCGGGCAGGGTTCGCGGCTGATATAGGGCGCGCACCCCGGTGGAGAGCCGCGTCGCCTCCATCTTGCGGTGCAGCCATTTAGGCTTCAAATACCTGGTCGTAATGGTGATCGCTATGCCGTTCAAGGCGGCGGCGCCGGCCGCGAATTCCCAATTCGCCAGGTGCGCCGAAACGAAAAGAACGCCCTTGCCTCTATCCGCCGCCCGCTTCCAATGCTCGAAGTTATCCAGTCGGGTGACGCGGGCGGTATAGCGGCGATAATGGCCGGGAATCGGGGAGAACATGTGCAGGATCTCGAGAGCCAGGATGCCGTAGTGCTCGAAATTTTCCCGCAGGAGCTTTTTTTGCTGCTCCGGCGTCAACTCCGGAAGGCAGCGCCGGATGTTGTCCTCCGCGATGCGGCGGCGGGCAACCAGCACATGAGCCGCCAAGCGGCCCAGCGCGCGGCCCAAGGGCAATTCAAGGCTTCGGGGCAAAAGGCTGACGGCCGAGCCGAGGGCGAAGAGGATTCCGCGCAGGAAAGCGGAGAGAAGAGGATTCAATCCGCTAGGGTTTCAAGACCACAATCTGGCCGACGGGGCCGTCGGAAGCTCCCGAATAGGTGGCGTAAATCGGGAAGAGGCTCTCCTTGGACGGCGCGACGAAATCCACTGTGATTTGTCCGACGGCGACGGGAAGCCAGACATGAATGCCGTGGGTCGGCTTTCCGTCGACCAGGGCATCAAGGCCGTCCACGTCGAAGCTGGCGCCGTCGTCTTGGTCCGCCAGAACCGGATTGGTCAAATTCAAGCGGACATGCTGGCCCGCATACACGGCGATGCGCAGGCCGGAAAACGGCGGATTTGGATCGGGCATCAGATGCCAGCGGCCGTTATGCCACTCCAGATTGAATGTCACGTTTTGCGGGACGGCGACCGAATGGAAACCGGCGCCGGCCGCCGCGGCTAAGCGGGACGCCGCGGGCTTAAGAGCTTGGCTCAACTGCGAGAAAGCTTGGGAAAGCGTCGGGACGGGACCGGCTTGCGCTACGGCCGCCGCGGACGCGATGACGATGGATACGACGAGCGCTTTTTTCATCAATACCCCCATCCGACGAAACTGCTTTGCAAGGATAGAAAACTGCAGGACCTCCTGTCAAACCGCGGCCCCGACTCGGAAAGGCGGCGTCCCGCGCTTGACGCGAAGAGGCGAAGTTGATATCATCAGCCTCGGCCATCCGGAGGCATCGTCGGCGGGCCGCATTTTAAAACGGAAGAGGAAAGCCATCAACAACCACAACAACAGATTCGGAGGCAGGCCCACCGAAACCGTCCGCATCAACAACAGAATTTCAGCGGCGACGGTACGGCTCATCGATTCGGACGGCACTCAAATCGGAATTCGGCCCATCAGCGAAGCCCTGGCGCTGGCCAGAACCCGCGGGATGGACCTGATCGAAATCGCGCCGCAGGCCAACCCTCCCGTCTGCAAAGTTCTAGACTATTCCAAGTACCGCTATGAGCAGGAGAAAAAGGAGCGCGAATCCCACCGGAACCAGAAATCCGGGTTCCTCAAGGAAGTGCGCATCAAGCCGCACATCGGGCAGCACGACCTTGACGTCAAAATCAGGCAGATGACGGGCTTTTTGACGGCTCGAGACAAGGTCCGCATCACCGTTGTTTTTCGCGGACGCGAGATGGCCCACCAGGACTTGGGCATGAAGCTGCTCAAGTCCATCCAGGAGCGGCTGGCCGAGCTCGCGGCGGTGGAGCAGGCGCCGCTGACCGATCGCAACCGCCTGTCCATGACTTTAATGCCCAAACGATAGGATTCTGGGAGAATCACATGCCGAAAATAAAATCGCACAGCGGCGCCAAAAAGCGCTTTTCCAAATCGGCCTCCGGCAAATGGCGGCACTATAGGCCAGGCCGGCGCCACCTTATCGCCCCCATGAAGAATGATCGGAGGCGTTCTCTCAATCAAAAAAACGAGTTGACCAGGACCGAGGGACGGACGATGTCTCGGTTCCTGCCCTACGCATAAGCCATGAGAATAAAATCCGGAGTTACCACCCGCCGCCACAAGAAGAAGAAGTTCAAGCTCGCCAAGGGCTTTTATTCCGATAAGAGCCGCAAATGGCGCCAAGTCAAGCAGGCCGTCGAGCGTTCGCTGGCGGTTTCCTACGTCGGACGCAAGGACCGCAAGGGCGATTTCCGCTCCCTGTGGATCACCCGCATCAACGCCGCCTGCCGGGAGCACGGCGTCTCCTACGGCCGGTTCATCTCGGGCCTAAAGAAAGCCGGCGTGACCTTGAACCGCAAGATGCTTTCCGAAATGGCGATTCGGGACGGCGCCTCGTTCAAGAAGCTGGTGTCTTTGGCGTCCGGCGGCGCGTAGAGCCCGCGCCCGTCATTCCGGCGCAAGCCGCAATCCATGTGACTGGGCTCCGGCTTACGGATTGCCGGAGCGACGTGTGGAGAGGGTTTTAGAGTAGTTTTTTCCATGCCCGAAACCGATCGCGACAAGTGGGAATCCCAGCTGGAAGCCGTGCGCGCGGCTTTCACGGCGGCCGCGCCGCTGGCCGCGGCCGAGGCAAAGGCCCTAGACGACATCCGCGTGCGGTTCTTGGGCCGCAAGGGCGAACTGACCGAGCTCCTCAAGCTCCTTAAAGACTTCCCCATCGCGGAAAAACGCGAGCTAGGCCCCAAGGCCCAGCAAACCAAGGAACATTTCGAGGCCGCCATCGCGCGCCGCCAAGCGGAGCTCGAAGAAACTCTTCTTCAATCCAAATTGTCGGGCCAAAAAATCGACGTCAGCCTGCCGTCCTACCGCGAGCCGCGCGGACAACTGCACCCCCTGACTTTAGTCATGGATGAGATGACGCGCATCCTCACCCTGATGGGGTTTTCGCTGGCGCAAGGCCCGCACGTGGAAACGGAACATCACAACTTCGAGGCGCTCAACATCCCCAAGCATCATCCGGCCCGGGACATGCTCGACACGTTCTACCTCAAGGACGCTCCCGGCGTCCTGCGCACCCACACCTCGCCGGTGCAGATCCGCGTCATGGAAAAGCAAAAGCCGCCCCTGCGCATCATCTGCCCGGGCCGCGTCTTCCGCCACGAAGAAGTGGACGCCTCGCACTCCTCCGTGTTCCATCAAATCGAGGGACTGGCCGTGGACAAGGAGGTTTCGTTCGCTGACTTGAAGGGCACGCTAGATTTCTTCTTGAAGGAGCTCTTCGGCCCGAAGACCCAAACCCGCTACCGCCCCTCCTATTTCCCTTTCACCGAGCCCTCGACCGAGGTCGACGTCCGGTGCCTATTCTGCTCGGGCGCCGGCTGCCCGGCCTGCAAGCGCTCGGGCTGGATGGAAATTTTGGGCGCCGGCGTCGTGAACCCCAACGTGCTCAAGGCCGTGGACCTGGATCCCGCGCAATGGTCGGGATTCGCCTTCGGCGTGGGCGTCGAACGCGTGGCCATGCTGCGCCTGGGCGTCAATGACATGAGGCTCTTCTACGAAAACGATCAGCGCTTTCTCGTTCAATTTGATGAAAATTTCGCTTGACTGGCTCAAAGAGCACCTGCCGTCCTTAAACCTCGGCGCCGAGGATTTGGCCAAGGCGCTGCTGAACCTAGGCCTCGAGGTGTCCTCCATCGAGCAGCGGGGCGCGGCCTTCTCGGGCGTCGCGGCCGCCAAAATTTTGTCGGTCGGCAAGCATCCCAACGCGGACCGGCTCTCGGTTTGCTCGGTTGAGTCCGGCGGGGAAGTCTTTCCCGTGGTCTGCGGCGCCAAGAACATCGCGGCCGGGCAAATAGTTCCCCTGGCCAGGCCCGGCGCCACGCTCCCCGGCGGGCGGACCTTGGCCAAGACCGTCATCCGCGGCGTGGAATCCCACGGCATGCTCTGCTCCGCGGCGGAACTGGGCCTGGGCTCGGATCATGGCGGCATCCTTATTTTAAAGTCCGACACCCCAAGCGGCGCGGACCTAAGCTCCTTGCTGGCCAAGCCGGACCTGGTCCTGGAAGTCGAAGTCACGCCCAATCGGCCGGACTGCCTGTCCCACCTGGGGCTGGCGCGGGAACTCTCGGCGGCGCTGTCCCTGCCCTTGCAGGCCCGCCGGCCGGAGCCCTCTCTCGAGGCCGCGGCTCCGCTTAAAATCAGCGTGGCGGACGCGGGTGCCTGCCCGCTTTACATCGGCAAAGTTTTTTCCGGCCTGGACATCAGGCCCAGCCCCGGGTGGCTCTGCGCCAGGCTGGAGGCCGTGGGGCTGCGCCCCATCAACGCGCTCGTGGACATCACCAACTACGTCTTGATGGACGTCGGTCAGCCCCTGCATGCTTTCGACTACGACAAAATCGCGGGCGGCGAAATCACGGTGCGCTTCGCCAAAAAGGGCGAGAGCATCGCGGCCTTGGACGGAAAAACCTACGAGCTCGCGCCGGAATGCCTGGTCGTCGCCGACGCCCAAAGGCCCGCGGCCATCGCCGGAGTCATGGGCGGCACGGAGAGCTCCATCACGGACAAGACCAAGCGGGCGCTTCTGGAGAGCGCGTGCTTTTCCCCCGTCGTGGTGCGGCGCGGCTCGCAAATCCTGCGCCTGCGCTCGGACTCCTCCTACCGCTTCGAGCGCGGGACCGACCCGGCGGCCCCGCCCGCGGCCGCGGCCCTGGCGGAGACTCTGCTCCGCGAGCTGTGCGGGAAATCCACCCGGACGGAATCCGCGATGAGCGTGGGCAATATTCCTTCCGCCCCCGAGCCCATTTCAGTCTCGGCCGAGCGCATCAACAAAATCCTAGGCTCCAATTTCGCCCCGGCGGAAATTTCCCAGGCCCTGGACCGCATTTCGGCGCGAAAAACATCCTCCGCAAGCGGCATCGTTTTTTATCCCCCGAGCTACCGGCGGGACTTGGCCACGGAATGGGACTTAGCGGAAGAGACCGCCAGGCTTCTTGGCTACGGGCGCATTCCCGCCCGCGCTCCGCACTCGGCCCCTGCGGCTTCCAAACTCCCGCCCATCGCCGCAACCGTCATTCGCAGCCGCGCGCGCTTGGCCGCGGCCGGGCTTTCGGAGGCGTACAACCAGGATTTCGTTTCGGAAAAAACTCTCGCCGCCGCGCGGCAAGCGGAGTCCAGCGCCTGGGCTCGTCCGGCCAATCCCCTCTCCGAAGAGGGCGCGGTGCTGCGGCCGAGCCTTCTCCCTGGCCTGCTGCAAAACGCCGCCTTGAATTTGAGCCGGGGCGCGCGCACGGTCAGGCTCTTTGAAATCGGCAAAGCCTATCGGATCGAGAAAAATGGCGTCATCGCGGAAAATTGGCGCGCGGCCGGCGTGCTGAGCGGCCCGATCTGCGAGACTTTCTGGCGCGGCGAGGCCAACGCTGAATACGACTTCTACCGCGCCAAGGGCGTCATGGAAAATTTGCTGGCGGGAACAGCCGCCACCTTCCGCGCTGAGAACGGCGCCGGAAGCTCCCTAAATCCTGGCTGGAACGATCTTCGCCGGCTTTTCCACCCTGGAATTAGCGCGGACATCGCCGCCAAAACCGAAAGCCAATCCCTGCTCGGACTGGTCGGCACTTTGCATCCCCAAGCCGCCGCGGCTTGGGACTTCGGGCCGCGGGCAATTTGTCTCTTCGAAATCGACTTGGAGACGCTCACGGGCCTGGTGGATGGCGGACGGACGTTCAGATTCGAGCCCTACAGCCAATTCCCCGGCTCCTGGCGGGACATTTCCATGGTCCTGCCGGAAAATTCCCGCTACGAGCAGGTCGAGAAAACGGTCCGCTCGGCGGCCGGGGAAAGCTTCCAAGGCGTCGCCCTAACCGACGTTTTTGCCGGGAGCTCCATCGGGGCCGGAAAAACCAGCATGACGCTGCGTCTTTTTTTCGGACGCGCCGACCGCACCCTGACGGACGGCGAAGTCGCCGCGGCCGTCCAAGGCATCGTGAGCGCTCTCGAGAAAAACCTGGGCGCGCGCCTGCGCGGTAAATGACGCTCCACGGGCTCAAGAAGCTGGAATCCCTGGCCGAATCGTCGGCCAAAAGGCTGCGCCAACTCGCCGAGGACAACGCGCGCCTGGCCAAGGACGCGGCCAAGCTCGAAGCCGAGAACAAGAGCTTGAAGGAGCAGGTCAAGCGCCTGACGGCAGGAGCCTCCGCGCAGGCCCGGCTGCGCGCGCGGCTGCTCAAGATTTCCCGCAAGCTGGAGAAAATAGGATGACTAGAGGCAAGCCGTGAACGACAAGGTCGACGTCGAAATTTTCCGCCGCCGCCTGACGGTCGAAATCGAGGGCCTGACCCCCATCGAGATCAGCTCCCTGGCCCAGAAAGTGGACGAGAAAATCCGAGAGATTTCCGAGCAGAACGAAAAAATCGCGGACAGCTCCAAGCTCGCGGTGCTGGCCGCGCTGGCCTACGCCGCGGAACTGGCCCGCGAAAAAGAAGGCCGCGAGACGGAGCGGCTCTTTTTCGAGAAGAAAATCGAGGAGCTCTCCCGGACCCTGGAGTCCGCCCTGTCGGCCGCGGGCGCCGCCTCTTGATGCCGCAGGATTCAGCGCAGAACGAGCTTTTCCAGAGCGCCGCGGCCTCCGATCGCCGGCCCTTGGCCGCGCGCATGGCCCCGCAAACCCTGGACGAGTTTTTCGGCCAGGAAAAAATCCTCGGGCCCGGGCGCATGCTGCGCCGCCTCGTCGAATCGGGAAAATTCTCATCCGCCGTTTTTTTCGGGCCTCCCGGCTGCGGCAAGACGGGCTTGGCCGCGATTGTCTCCAAATCCATCGACGCCAAGGTCACGAGCCTTAACGCCGTCGCCGCCGGCGTGGCCGACATCAAAAAAGCCCTGGACGCGGCCCGCTACGATCTGAGCCTGGGCAAGCCGACGCTTCTGGTCGTCGATGAGATCCACCACTTCAACCGCAGCCAGCAAGACGCGCTTTTGCCCGCGGTCGAGCGCGGCGAAGTCATGATGATCGGACTCACCACCGAAAACCCGTCCTTTTCCGTCAACGCCGCGCTTTTGTCCCGCGTGACCGCCTTCGAGTTCGAGCCGCTCTCCGAGGACGATCTCAAGCGCCTGATGGACCGCGCGCTCAAGGACGAGACGCGCGGGCTCGGCGCCTTGAAGGCCGAGCTTTCGCCCGAGGCGGCCAAGCACCTGCTGAGATTTTCCGGCGGAGACGCGCGCCGTCTGCTGAACTCCCTTGAGCTCGCGGTCTTGTCCACCGCGCCCGTGAGCGGCCGCCGGCGCGTGGGTCTTGAGGTCGCGGAGGAGTCCATTCAGCGGCGGCAAATCCGCTACGACAAGAAGTCCGACGATCACTACGATCACATCTCCGCCTTCATCAAGTCCATGCGCGGCTCCGACCCCGACGCGGCGCTCTATTGGATGGCCAAGATGCTCGCGGCGGGCGAGGACCCGCGCTTCATCGCCCGCCGCGCGCTCATCTGCGCGGCCGAGGACGTGGGATTGGCCGACTTCCGTGCCCTTTTGATCGCCGACGCGGCTTTCCGCGCGGTCGAGTCTCTGGGCATGCCGGAGGCCCGCATCCCCTTGGCCGAGGCCGTGGTCTACATCGCGTCGGCGCCTAAATCCAACTCGGCCTATCTGGCCGTCGACGCCGCCTTGTCCGAGGTCAAAAACGGCGCGCGCCGCGAGGTGCCGCTGCACCTGCGGGACGCGAACATGGACGCCGAAAGCCGCGGGCACGGCGCGGGATACAAATATCCTCACGATTATCCCGGGCACCATGTGGCGCAGAACTACATGCCGGACCCCGCCAAATTCTACGAGCCCGGAAGCCTCGGCGGCGAGGCGGAAATCAAGAAGCGCCTGGAAGCGCTGCGCGCGCGTATTAAGGAAGACGGGCATGGCGAAGGCTAGCGCCGCGCCGTCGGCCGGCGCCAGGATTTACACCGTCTCCGAGGTCAACGGCCTCATCCATGATCTGCTGGAGAACAGCCTGCCGGAAATCTGGATGGAGGGCGAAGTTTCCAACTGCAAACTCTACCCCTCCGGCCACACCTACCTGACGCTCAAGGACGAGGAGGCGCAAATCCGCGCGGTCCTCTTCAAAGGCGCGGCGCTGGGCCTCAAGTTCAAGCCCGAGGACGGGCTCAAGGTCCTGGTCCGCGGCCGGGCGTCGTCCTACGTCAAGCGGGGCGATTTGCAGTTCGTCGTCTCCTGGATGGAGCCGCGCGAGAAAGGGGCGCTGCAGCTCGCCTTCGAGCAGCTAAAGGCCCGGTTGGCCGCGGAAGGCCTTTTCGACGAGTCGCGCAAGAAGCCCCTGCCGGCCTTCCCTTCCTGCGTCGGCGTGGTGACCTCCGGGCAGGGCGCCGCGGTCCACGACATGATCTCGGTGCTGGGGCGGCGCTGGCCCCTGGCCCGCGTCCTGATTTATCCGGTCAAGGTCCAGGGCGAGGGCGCCGCCGAGGAAATCGCCGGCGCGGTGCGCGATTTCAACGAGTTTTTTCCGGAAACGGACGTCCTCCTGGTCGGCCGCGGCGGAGGCTCGATGGAGGATTTGTGGGCCTTCAACGAGGAAACCGCGGCCCGCGCCGTCGCCGAGTCGAAGATTCCCGTGGTGTCCTGCGTGGGGCACGAGACGGATTTCACCATCGCCGACTTCGTCGCGGACCAGCGCGCGCCCACGCCGTCGGCCGCGGCCGAACTGGCGGCTCCGGACCGGCGCGCCGTGCTCGGGCAAATCGAGTCGCGGGAGCAGGAACTGGCCGCGGCCCTGCGCGAAAAAATACAAGTCTTGTCGGAACGCCTCTCGCGCGCGGCATCGCACCCCCTGTTGCAGAGCCCGGAGCGAATTTACGAGGACAGGACCCGATTCCTGGACGATCTCTGGATGCGGCTCGAGGACGGCGCGGCGCAGGCGCTGCTCAGGGCCAAGCAGGCCCTGGCGATGGGCGCGGCGAAGCTTGAGGCCTACAGCCCGCTCAAGGTTCTCGGGCGCGGCTACGCCATCGCCGAAAAGCTTCCTCATCTGGAAATCATCCGCAGCGCCGGTCAGGTGCGGCCCGGAGATCGGCTGCGCCTGCGCCTGGCCGAAGGCCGAATCGAATGCGAGGTGGCCATGACCGAAGGGAATGGTTTGCCTCCGAAGGATATAGGGGGCAAACCGTGATGAAAAACATTAAGAAAGATTCTTTCGAGGAGCGGTTGAAAAAACTCGAGGAGCTGGTCGTTGATCTTGAATCGGGCGAGCACGGGCTCGAACAGTCGCTGGAAACCTTCGAGAAAGGCGTCGCCCTGGCCAAGGACTTGAGCCGCCAGCTCGAGGAAGCCAAGGCCAAGGTGGAGGTGCTCATCAAGGATCAGGGCAAGTTGCTCAAAAAAGCCTGGGAGGACTCCTAAACGCCGCCCGCCGCGCCCCGGCGCTTTCTCGTCGTCAGCCTGGACAATCTGGGCGACCTCGTGTTCGCCGCGAGCCTCGTTCCCAAACTCAAATCACTGATCCCGGGCTCCTTCGTCGGGATTTGGTGCAAGAGCTACGCCTCCGGCATCGCTCCCTTGATCCCCGGGCTCGGCGCCTGCCACGCCGCCGATCCTTTTTGGGACAGAAGTCCCGGCCGCGGGCAAGGCCCTTTGGCTCCTTTTTTGAGAAGCTGGCTGGAGGTTCGGCGCGCGAAATACGACGCGGCCCTGCTGGCCTCGCAATCCTCCAAGACGGCGGCGGCCGTCGCTCTGGCCGGCGTCCCCCGGCGCATCGGTTTCCACCGTCCCGGAACCGCCCGCTGGTTGACGGACGCGCTCCCGGCCGCGGATCCCGGCAAGCCGGTTCTTACGCAGCTCTCGCGGCTCTTGGAACCGCTTGGTCTGCAAAACGTCCATCTTGCCTGCTCTCTCAATCGTGAACCGCTGGCCCAGGAACGCCTGCGGCTTAGGCCGTTTTTCGCCCGCCGCACGACGGCGCTTCATCCCTTCGCCGGCGCGGCCGAACGCTGCGTCGCCTTGGCCGAGTGGATTCGGCTCTCGAACATGCTCGAAGATCGCGGCGTTGCGACCCTATGGTTCGGAACGGCGACGGAACTCAATCGAGTTAGAAGCGCCCCGAATCCGCGGCCATCCTGGAATTACGCAGATGATTTGACGGCGAACTCCCTCTTCGTCGCCGCAGCCGCTCTATCTTTGTGCGACGTCTTCGTCGGCCACGATTCAGGGCCCCTGCACTTGGCCAACGCCCTGGGCATTCCCTGCCTGGGCGTCTATGCCCCCGGAGAACCCGAGAGGACCCCGCCGCAGGCAATCGGGCCGGCGCGGATCATCGCAAAATCCGACGCGAAAGACGTCCGCGCCGAGGACATGCTCGCCGAGTGGGAGCTTGTGCCCGCCTCATCCGCGCCTCTGGGTCCTTAGCCCCGAGTACGCCTTAGGCCGAAAGGGACTTGTATCGGCTGAAGATACCAGAGTATAATCCAGCAACCATGGTACAAAAGACCTATACCCTTCGAAGGGCCGCAGCCGCCATCGCAGTGTATTTGGGGGCCGCCGCAGCCGCCCAAGCCGCCGCGCTTCCTCAGGCCGTTCGTCTCGGAACTATTTTTTCCGCGCAAAGCTTCGACGGCTCAGGGATGGGCGCCCTGCGCTTTTCCCGCACGCCGTTTGTTCCCGCGCCCCTGCCCATCGCCGTGCCCGTCCAACAGCCCGCGGCGGAGGCCCAAGAACCGCCCATCGTGTCCGACGCGCTTTGGGCCGGCCTGGCGCCGCTGACCCTGGATGAGGCGACCCTTTTGGTCCAAAATCTGCCGCAGGCCAACGCGGCGTACGCGCGCCATTTTGATTTTGCCGACGCCGATCTCATGATCGGCACGGCCGTCGCGCGGCACTACAACGACCTTGAGCTTTTCACCAACCCCTCCTGGACGCAGAACAAAATTTACGTCATCGACGGGCCGGATGTGGCCAAGCTCATGGCCAAATACTCCATCGACAGCATGGTTCCGGCGGAGGGGGAAGCGCAGGACGGCAAGCCTTACCATATGCTGGCCCTCATCATCGGGCAGGGCCATCTCACCATGGTGATGGATCGGAGCAATTTTCGGTACAAATACGCGGAGGATCACGGCAAATCCTCCAACACGATCATCGTGACCTCGAACGCCGTCCAGTGGACCATTCATGCGCCCCGAGATCTCATGGTCTCCGGCTTGAAATGCGCCCATTGGCTGGTGGACCCCGTCATCCAAGAGATAACTCAAATCTCGCCCACGCAGGCGCGGGTGCACACGGATTGGGGCGACAAGGATATTTCGGTTTCCCCCATCGTTCTCAATGATAAAAAAAGCCTCAAGATATCCAAAAAGAAAGCCGCGGCGAAAATGGACTCCACGTCCCCGCAATCCGTCCCGGTTCTTATCCTCCCGCCGCTTCCTTACTGACCTTTTGCCGGACGGCATGACCAGGAGCGGAGAAAAACCCGAAATTCGCGCCGTCTTCTTCGACATCGGCAACGTCCTGCTCCGCTTCAACGCCAAAGCCTTCGTCATGCATCTTTCGCGCGCGACCGGACGCTCGCCGCTGGCCATCGCCGGTTATTTCTGGATCGAGCGCCTCTCCGACAAGCTTGAGCGCGGCCATCTGACCCCCGCGGAATTTTTCAAGCTCTTCCGCGCGAAGCTCGGCTACAAGGAAAACTGGAGCGCTTTCTGCGATGCCTGGTGCGACTTCACCTTGAACCCGGAAACCGAAGAAATCATGAACGCCGTGCGCCTGCGCCGCAAGGTCTACCTGCTCTCCAACACCAACGAGCTCCATTACGATTTCATCCGACGCAACTATTCGTTTCCGCGCCGCGTCCATGGCGCGCTGCTTTCCTACCGCCTGGGATTGAGAAAACCGGAGCCGGAAATCTACCGCGCGGCCCTGCTCAAGGCCCGCGCGGCCGCCGCCGAAACCGTGTTCATCGACGATCTCAAGGAAAATGTCGCCGCGGCGCGGCGCCTGGGCATCAACGCCATCCGCTACACGAGCCCGGCCGATCTGCGCGCGAGCCTCGGCGCGCTGGGCGTCGCCGTCTGATCTTGAAAAAATCGCGCGTCCGGGCCGACGAACTGCTGGTCCTGCGCGGCTTGGCGCCCACCCGGACCAAGGCCAAGGCCTGCCTCATGGCCGGACAGGTGTTCGTGGACGGCCGCGCGCAAACCAAGGCCGGCGCCTTGATCGACGAGGACGCGAAAATCGAAGTCCGTTCCCCCTGCCCTTATGTGTCCCGCGGCGGCTTGAAGCTCGCGGCGGCGCTCGAAGGCTTGGGCGCTTCGCCCCGCGGACGCGTCTGCCTCGACGTGGGCGCGTCTACCGGGGGATTTACCGACTGCCTCCTGCAGGCTGGCGCGGTCCGCGTCTACGCCGTGGACGTGGGCCATGGCCAGCTTCACGCCAAGCTCGCGGCCGACCCGCGCGTCGTGGGCATCGAAAAGACCCACGCCAAGAATTTAAACCCGGCGCTTTTCGACCCGGCGCCCGATTTCGCGACCGCGGACGTCTCGTTTATCTCGCTGACTCTGGTCCTGCCCGCCATCGCCGCCTGCCTGAAAACTCCCTGGGAGCTTCTCGCCCTGGTCAAACCCCAGTTCGAGGTCGGGCCCAAGCTCGCGCCCAAAGGCGTCGTGCGCGACCCCGCGGCCCGCGCTCAAGCCCTGGCTAAAGTCCGCGCGGCCGCCGAAGCCCTGGGCCTCGCGGAAGCCGGCGTTTTCGAATCTCCGGTTCACGGCCCGAAGGGCAACATCGAGACCTTCATCCGCCTCACCTCCCCAATTGCGCGGGGCGGATAAATTTATTAGGATATCCCCACGTTTTCATAATTAATTTACGCTAAGAGGCACTAAATTCATGGCGACTAAAAACGACTCCGTGAAGTACAAGCACGCCGAGCGCGCCGCGTGGCGCCAGGTGGACAAGGAAGCCGTCATCCTGGATCTCGAATCGAGCGAATATTTTTCCCTCAACGAGGTCGGCGTCGTCATTTGGGAGAAGCTGGGCGAAGGCGCGGATGTGGATGCCGTCGTGGAAGCCGTCTGCGCGGAATTCGACGTGGACGAGGCCAAGGCCAAAAAGGACGCGGCCGCGCTCATCGGCGATCTGGTCAAGAAGAAGCTTCTCGAAGTCCAGAAGTAGGCCGCCGCTCGGCAGGCCCTTGCGGCGCCAAGCAAGCGGTCCATTTTATGGAAAAAGAACGCCGTTTCGAAGGCTCCGGACTATGGGCCGTGATCCTGGGCGGCTCCTCGGGCTTCGGCCTGGCCGCGGCCAAGCGCCTGGCCCGGGCCGGCCTGAACATCCTCGTCGCGCATAAGGACAAGGAAGGCGCGGTCGAGACGGTCATCAAGCCCCACTTCGACGAAATCCGCGCGCAAGGCGTCGAGTTCGCCGCGCACAACGTCAACCTCTTCGACGAGGACGGCCGCGGCGAGGTCTTCGAGAGCATCGCGCAGCGCGCGGGCCAGGGCAAGGTCCACCTCTTCCTGCATTCCATCGCCGCCGGCGCCTGCAAGCTCATGGTGGACGCCAAAGCCCCCGACTTCCGCGGCCAGGCCCTCAAGGGGCTCTCCGAGGCGCTCTCGGCCCAAGGCGTCCAGGTTTCTCCCGACGCGCTCAAGAAAGCCGTCAACGACGCGTTCCACCAAAAGGGCTGCGACGCGCTCCACACCTTGGCCGAGAGCAGGATTCCCTACAAGGACGCCCTTCTCGGCGAGGAAGATTTGCAGAAAACCGTCTGGATGATGGGCTACGACTACCTGCTCTGGGGCCGCGAGCTTTTAAAGGACGGCCTGCTGACCAAGGACGCGCGCCTGGTCGCCATGACCTCCGAAGGCAACGAGATCGCCTGGCGCGGCTACGCCGCGGTCTCGGCCGCCAAGTGCGCCCTGGAAGCGTCTTGCCGCGCCATGGCCCTGGAGTTGGCGCCCTACGGCGCGCGCTCATACGTGCTCCAGGCCGGCATCACGGACACCCCCGCCGGCAACGCGATTCCCAACTTCGACTTGATGAAGGCGCAAGCCCGCCTGCGCAACCCCTTTCACCGCCTGACCACGCCCGATGACGTGGCCGAGACGATTTACACCCTGTGCCTGCCGGGCCTCGCCTGGACCAACGGCGCCGTCATCACGGTCGACGGCGGCGAGTCCATCTCCGGGATTTAGCCGCATGCTCTCCATCCTGGGGATGGGCTGCTATCTCCCCGAAACGGAAATTTCCAACGAGTTTCTCCACGACGAGGTGGGCCTGGAGCGCGGCCCGGAGTGGGTCAAGTCGCGCCTGGGCATCTACAAGCGCTACTCGGTCCTGAGCAAGGACTACATCCTCAAAACCAAGAACCAAAACCCGGTCCAAGCGATGATTCACGCGCGCGCCCGCGGCGAGACGCCAGTGGCCATGGGCGCGAAGGCCGCCAAAAAAGCCCTGGCCCAGGCCGGCGTGCCGGCCGAAAAAATCGGCCTGGTCATCGCCAATACCGACACGCCCTTTGAGACCATCCCTTCGACCGCGAACCTCATCGCCAAGGCCCTGGGCGTCGGCTCGGGGCCCCATTGCGACGTCAACAGCGCCTGCTCCTCGTTCGCGCGGCACATGCGGATCCTCGCGGACATGGAGCCGCGCCTGCCGGAATTTATCCTGTGCGTGCAGGCCAGCGCCTACACCACGCGCACGGACTACTCCGCCAAGAGCGTGGACGGATATATCTGGGGCGACGGCGCGGCCGCGGAGGTCCTCTCGGCCCGCCACGCGGGGCGGCTCTCGGTCGAGCCCATGATTTTCGAGACCGATCCCAGGGGCGCCGACGACATCACAATCGACGCGGCCGGGCATTTCGCTCAGAACGGCGCGGCGGTGCGGGAGTTTTCCATCCGCAAGACCTGCGAGATGTTCGAGGACATCGCGCAGAAAAAGGGGCTCTACGCCGAGGACGCCTACACCGTGGCGCACCAGGCCAACTACGTCATGCAGGATTCCATCATCGGCCACCTGCATCTGCCTCCGGAGAAGCACCTGCGCAATGTCCACACGCAGGGCAACATCGCGGCCGCGGGCTGCCCTTCGGTCATCGCGCAAAATTTGGACAAGCTGCGCAAAGGCGACAAAATCGTCTACGCGGTGCTGGGCTCGGGCCTGGCCTGGGGCGGCGGCTACATGGAGGCGCAGTGAGGCCTGGCGCTAAAAACGAAAAGCCCCGGTTTCCCGGGGCTTGGGTAGCTTGCATCCGTCTGTCAAAAATCAGTGTATCAGCAGACGGTATTTTTGTCAATAGGCGCTGGGCGCGATATGCTGCGCCCAGCACGAGCGGAAAGGAAGCGTTTATTAAAAACGTTCTCCGCTTCCGCAGGCGGAGGCCCGATCTCCGTCCGACCGGAGCAGATCGGGCCTCCTTGCGGGTTGCCCGGGCGGGAGTCGAACCCGCATCGCTCCGTTTGACAGACGGATGCTTTACCGTTAAGCTACCCGGCAGTCGCATCCCTTTATACGATCAAGGTCGGCAAAAGTTCCCGTTTTTGGGCTGGAATCATGACGTCTAGTAATTGCTCGTACCCTGTCCGGCCGCTATCTACCCCCTGTCTACCCCCTATCTACCCCCCTAGCCACCCCCTAGCCACCTGGCTATCTAGGCCTAGCCACCTACTAGCCACCCACTATCCAGACCCTATCTCCAGACCCTATCTGCCTATCTGCTGCCTATCATTTGCCTATCTTATATCGCGTTTTTCCAGCTATTTAGGGCTGGGCCCGGCCATGGCCACGGCCAGCCGGGGCCTTTAGCGGAGTCATCTTGACCAGGAGCCATCATGCCTAAAGACATCGCGGTGGTGACGGGCGCCTCGGGCGGCATCGGCCGCGCCGTGGCCAAGGCCGTCCATGAAAAATCCGAGGGCGAAATCCGCGTCTGCCTGCACTGCCGCGGCAACCAGAAGTCGGCCGAGGCCCTGCGCGCGGAGATTCCCGAGTCCTTCGTGGTCCAGGCCGATTTGTCCTCGGCCGCCGGCCGCCAGGCGCTCCTGGACGCCGTCATGAAGGAAGGCGCGCCCTACATCCTGGTCAACAACGCCGGCGTGGACAAGCCGCACGAGCCCGCGCTGCAAATCGAGGAAGCCTCGTTCGACGCCATCCTCGGCGTCAACTTGAAGAGCCCGGCCTTTTTGATGCGCGACTTCGGCAAGGAGATGGCCAAGTCGGGCTCGGGCGTCATCGTGAACGTGAGCTCGGTGCTGGCGCGCACGGCCCTGGTGGGCAGCGCGCTCTACCGCGCGTCCAAGGCCGCCCTCGAAGCCCTGACCAAGCAGTTCGCCGCGGAGTTGGGCCCGCGCGGCGTGCGCGTCAACGCGGTCGCGCCCGGCTTCATCCAAACGCCCATGACCGAGGCCATCGCGCCCGACGTCAAGAACAGGATTCTCTCCCAAATCGCGCTGGGAAATTTCGGCGCGCCCGAGGCCGTGGCCCAAGCCGTCTGCCACTTCATCGAAAACGACTACCTAAACGGCGCCGTCTTGAACGTCGACGGCGGCATGGGGCTGTAGAGGTCCGGCTATGAACGCTTTGACGCCGCAGGAAGTCCTGGCCTTGGTGCCGCAGCAAAGGCCCATGCGCTTTGTCGACGAGATTCTGGAGTTGGACGAAGAGCACATCCTCACCGCTTACACCTGGAAGGACGAGGACTGCGCCGGGCATTTCCCGGGCAATCCCGTGGTGCCCGGCGTCAAGCTCATCGAGATGGCGGCGCAGACGGGCAACGTGGCCTGGTGCATTTACCTCCTGAGCAGCAGGATCTCTCCGGAGGAGTTCAAGACCTTGGTCGGATTTTTCACCGAAGTCGAGCACGGCGCGTTCAAGAAGATGGTGCGGCCGGGCGACAAGGTGGCGGCCCAGGCGACCTTCGGCGAGGACGGATATTTCCGCAACAACAAGCTGGTGAGCTACGTGGAGATTCAATTCATGGGCGGACCCAAGGACGGCGAGGAGATTTTCTCCGGCAAGACATCGGGCCTCTGGGTGCCCAAAAATTTGGAGACGCTAAAATGAGAAAAAGAGTGGTGGTGACGGGGTTGGGCGCGGTGGCGCCCAACGGCGTGGGCGTTCCGGCGTTCCGGGAGGCCTTGAAGGCCGGCCGGTCCGGCATCAGCCGGCACGAGGAGCTAAAGGAGCTCAACTTCGCCTGCCAAATCGGCGGCATTCCCCCCACCGACGAGGACGCCATCTTGAAGGTCCTCCCCGAGGCCGACTACCACAAGATGAGCGAGGCCATGATTTACGCTGTGCTGGCCGCGGTCGAGTGCGCGAAAAACTCGGGCGCTTCGCTCGACTCCAAAAACTATCAGAACAGCCCGGTCGACTGGAATTCCGGCGCCATCATGGGCTGCGGCATCGGCGGCATGGACACGATTTTCCAGGAGCTCGCTCCGGTCATGGCCGAGGCCAAGGCGCAGGAGCCCGGCCGCGGCACCATCCCCATGGGCGCGGACATCGTGCCCAAGGTGATGAACAGTTCGGTCTCCGTGGCCGTGGGGCGCTTCCTGGGCCTGGGCGGGCAGACCAGTTCCAACAGCTCCGCCTGCAACACCGGCACCGAGGCGATTTTCGAGGCCTGGAAGCACATCCAGATGGGATTTGCCGAGTCCATGTACGCGGGCGGCGCGGAAGGCACCCACTTCGGCATCTGGGCGGGCTTCGACGCCATGCGCGACGTGCTCTGCTCGCGCTTCAACGAGGCTCCGGAAAAAGGCTCGCAGCCCATGGGCGCGGGCGCCTGCGGCTTCGTGCCGGCGGGGGGCGCCGGCGTACTGCGCTTGGAGACCCTTGAGTCCGCGCAAAAGCGCGGCGCCGAAATCATCTGCGAGCTTATCTCCGCGTTTTGCAACTCGGGCGGGCAAAGAGACGGCGGCACCATGACCTTCCCCAACCCGGACGGCGTGACGCGCTGCATCCGGCGCGTCATCGAGGATTCCGGCGTTTCTCCGGACCGAATTTCGCTCATCAACGGGCACCTCACCTCGACCGGGGCCGACCCGCGCGAAATCGCGAGCTGGATGAAGGCCCTGGAGCTGCCGCCCGAGAAATTCCCGCTCATCCAGTCGACCAAGTCCATGATCGGCCACTGCCTGGGCGCGGCCGGAGCTCTTGAGTGCGTCGCGGCCGCCGATCAACTGGCCAACGGCTACGTTCACCCCTCCATCAACAGCGACGAGATCCACCCGCAAATTGCTAAAATTGGAAACAGCATCCCGCGCCAAGCGCGGCAGGCCCGGCTGGAATACGTCATCAAGGCGTCGTTCGGCTTCGGAGACGTCAACGGCTGCCTGCTTTTCAAGCGCTGGGACGGGAAATAAGGAGGAAGACATGGCATTCAAACGCAAGGAAGCGACCATCGAAGCGACGGATTTAAACGCGATCACCCCCGAAGACGCGGAGAAGCGCATCATCGCCGGCGTCAGGAAATACGCCACCAACGAGGCCAACTGGTCCCAGGCCGACGCCAACACGCCGTTTCTGGGCCACATCATCGGCATGGGCATCGAATCCTCCAACCTCGCCGACATCACCATGTCCATCGAGCGGCAGTTCCTGACCAAGAAGACCAAGCGCGTGCCGCTCTCCGAGGGAAGCTCCGAATTCAAGCTCGAGGACGGAGAGCTGGGCAAGCTGCGCATCCTGGAAGGCCAGGACGCCACCGCGGCCACGCCGGGCCTCTCCATCAAGATGCTCGTGGACCTGGGCCACATGCCCAAGAACGAAGCCTATTTGTCCAAGGTCGTCTCCTTCGCCTACGTCACCTCGGTCGGCGAGGGCTACCGGACCAACGACGCCTTGAAGAAGCTCGTCGCGCGCATCGAGAAGCTCGCCGGCCCGGAGAAAGACGAGGCCAAGGCGAACTTGAAGGCCTTGTGCGATCAAGCTAAGGCTTACGAGGCCCTCATCGGCGACGCCGCAGCCTTCACCGCGTCCCGGCAGAAAATCAGCCAGAACGACAAGGCCGCCTACGATTCCCTCCGCCAGGAGCTGAGCGTCATCGAGGACAAAATCAAGGGCGTCTCCGCGACCAACGACGCCGAGCGCCTGGCGTCTTTGCGCGCCGAGGAAGCCGAGGTGCGCACCCGGCTTAGGATGAGCGCGCAAAAACTCGCGGTCTCGAGCGCGGTCGCCCGGGAAGCGGCCGAGCGCACGCCCGTGATTCAAGCCAAAATCGAGGAAATCCGGGCGATTGTGCGCCAGAGCCTGCAGGAAGCCGAGCGCGCCCTGGCCTAAGCCGCCTCTTTGCTCTCGTCCAAGGACGTCCCGAACATCGGAAATGCGTAGGTTCGGGACGTCCCAAACCTAATGACTTTGGATGTTTGGGACGTCGCGAGCCTGCGGCTGCAGCGCTGGCTTTCGCTGCTCGCAACCTACCCTCTCTACGCCTTCATCCGCGTCGTCTTTCGCTGGCGCTTTGGCTACCGCTTCTCCAACGCCCGCGAGTTCCAGGAAAAAATCTGGAAGGAGCTCGACGCCCACGACGGCCCTCTGTTCTGGGCGGCCAACCACCTGACCCTCATCGACTCCTTCCTGGTCTTCGCGGCCGTGGTGCCTTGGCGCAAGCTCCACCGCACGCGCCTGATTCCCTGGTCCACCCCGGAATACCGCAACTATTACCACCTGGGATCTTGGCCCAAAAAAATCTCCGTGCGCGCGCTGATGTACTTGTGCCGCTGCATCCCGTTTTTGCGCGAAGGCGAGGACGAGGCCTCGGAGCGCTGGCGGAAAAACGTCTTCGCCAAGTGCGAATGGCTCTTAAAGCGGGGCGAGTCCGTTTTCATGTATCCGGAAGCGAGCCGCGCGCGCTCGGGCTGGCTGGAGCGCCACCGGCCCAAGGATTTCCTGGGGCGCCTGGCCCTGGAGGTCCCTGACGCCAAGTTTCTCTGCGTCTACGTGCGCGGCGAAAGCCAGCTCTACACCACGGCGATGCCCCGGCGCGGCGAGACGTTTCGCTCCTACGGCCGGCTCATCCCCGCCGTCTTGCCGGGAGAAACCGCGCCGCGCGCCGTCGCCCAGCGGCTCTTCGACGAACTCGCCGAACTGCAGGAAGAATGGTTCGCGGCGAGCCCGCTGCCCAAAAACTGCGGCGGCAACGACGTCCTGGATCTCAAATCCCCGGCGCTCGCGGAGCACTTCGACGCGGCCAGCGGCGAGATGGACCCCGAATGGGCGGCTCGGCACCTGACCGGGCGCGAAATGAAGTCCCTGGAGGCCGTCGCGCCGGGGTTCGCGCGCTTTGCCGAGGCGTGCAAGTTCATCGCGGCCAAGGAAGCCGCGCACAAGGCGCTGGCCCAGTCCGGCATCCAGACGCCGTCGGGAGCCTTCCGGATGCTGGAAGCCGATTTGTTTCGAAAGAGAATCGTCCACCTTCCCACCGGAGCGCGCTTCGACATCCGCTTCACCCACGAAGACGAGGACAAAATCCACTGCGTCGCGGTCCTGCGCGGCGGATTCATCGGAGACGACGAGACGCCCGGAGACGTCCTTTGGGAAGTCGCGGAAGTTCCCGCGGGCCAAGACGCCCATGACTTCGCCCGCGGCAAGTGCCTGGAATTCATCGCCAAATCCTCCGATGAAATCCCCTCGCCCGCCCTGCTGGCCTTCGCGGACGAGGGCGGCATCCCCAAAGTGCTTCTGCGCGGCAAAGTCCAGGACTGGGGCGTCTCCTTGTCGCACTCCGGGCGCTATGCCGCCTGGAGCTTCATGATTTCCTAGCGGCCGCTTTTGCGCGAACCGGGACAAACCGGATTCAAAAGAGTAGAATATCTTAAGAGTTTCGCATTAGATGACACGCATCCTTCGCTCCATCCGATTTAACATCTTCCTGGGCGCCCTTATCGCGTTTTTCTCCGCCGTGGGCACCATCCTGCCCCAACTCGGCCAGGAGCCGGAGAAAGCCAACGCCTTCATGCAGGCGCACCCGCTGTGGACCAAGTTTTTCAGCTTCTTCGGGCTTTTCGATCTCTACCACAGTTGGTGGTTCCTGGGCATCCTGGCCTTGATGGCCGTGGACATCGTGCTCTGCAAGCTTTGGAACAAGCCTCCGGACGTCGGCGTCGTCTCCCTGCCGCCTGAGCTCACCAACGAGGAAGATTTGGAAAAGCACCTGGATAAGAAGGAAGCCGCCTTGAAGCTTAAGCCCTTCCAGGCCTTCTTTACCTCCAAGCTGGGCTTGAATGAGGCTTCGAAAGCGGCGCAGGGGCACTTGAAGCGCGAGGGCTACGCCGTCAAGGAGGAGTTTTTCCTGCCCGGGACGGCGGGCGCCTTCGTCGGCACCCGGCACCGAATCCAGCGCTGGGGCTCCTATTTCGCCCACATCGGGCTCGTCGTCATCCTCGTGGGCGCGCTCATCCGCAGCGTCTTCGGCTTCGTGGAAATGGTGCCGGTCCTGGAAGGCGGCTCCCGGCGCATGCAGCGGCTCTTTGATCCGCGCTCTTTTTCCGAGCGAGTACAGCAGCTCTTCTGGGGCCATCCCTGGACGATGAAGGAGCCCGTCGACGTCTACGTGGACAAGTTCACCATCGAATATTACCCCGGAACCATGGACCCCAAGCTCTTCGCCTCGGACGCGCGGGTGATGTCCGGCGACCAGCTTCTGGGCAAGAAGGTCATCCGCGTGAACCACCCCTTGGACGTCAACGGCGTGCGCTTCTACCAGGCGTCCTGGGGCGCCGGAGGCATGTTCCGCAGCGTCACCTTGAAGCTGGGCAAGGAGACGCTCAAGCTGCCGCAGCGGGTGCCCGTCAAGATTCCCGGGACCCCCTTCACCGTCGAGGCGGACATGATGCTCCCCAATTTCACCGTCACCAACGGGCAGGCCGACACGGCGTCCTTGGACTTAAAAAACCCCGCGGTGCGCCTGATGTTCAGCGTGGGGCCGCACCAGACCTCGCCGCTTTGGCTCCTCAAGAACTATCCCGACATCTGCTTTACCGAGGACGCCCAGGGCCAGCTCTCCCACGCTCCGGCGCCGCCCTTCCAGCTCGCCGCCATCGATCCGATTTTGTTTTCCGGCATCCAGGTCGCTTACGATCCGGGATTTCCCATCGTCGTCCTGGGCGCCCTCATGTGGCTCCTGGGAATGATCGCGCTTTTTTACATGCACCGGCGCCGGGTCTGGGTGCTGCTGGAATCCGCCGGAGAAAATTCCTGCCGGACCAGCCTGGGCGCGTGGAGCTCGCGCGGGACGCGGGAATACGAGGCGGAGTTCAGGCTCCTGGCCAAGTCGCTTCGCTCCGAGCTTAAATCCGAGGACAATTTTCAACTGACGGAAAATCCGATCGTGGAGGTTCCTTAAAAGATGAATTACGAGGTTGTTTTCCTAAAAGGAGCGCTGGCCTTTTACACCCTGGCGACGGCCGCGGCCTTCGTCTACCTGTACAACAAAGACGACAAGTGGAGCTCTTGGATGTTCCGATTGGTCGGCGCCGGCTTGGCGCTGCATCTCGCGAGCTTCGGCTTCGGCATGCATTATTTCTGGAAGATTCCGGACAACCGGTACTACTTCCCCATCAACTCCTTCTTCGGCGCGCTCTCCTTCCTGTCGCTGGCCACCGTGGCGGTGTTTTTTCTCATCGAAAGCCGGCACCAGCTGGGCATTCTGGGCGCCTTCGTGCTTCCCTGGGCCGTCATCGGCACAGGCTCGGCCATCATCTTCGCCAATCCGGCCGTCGAGGGCTTGGTGCCGGCCCTGCAGAACTACTGGATCAACATCCATCCGGTGATTCTCATGACCTCCTACGCCGCCTTCGGCAACGCCTTCGGCGTGGGCGTGGCGCTTCTCATTCAGGAGCGTCAGATCAAATCCCGCAAGCCCGGCGAACTTTGCTACCGCCTGCCCTCCATCGAGGAGCTCGACAACCTCAACTACCGCATCATCGTCTGGGCCTTCCCGGTGCTCACCGTGGGCATCATCATGGGCGGCATTTGGGCCTACAGCGCCTGGGGCCGCTTCTGGGGCTGGGATCCGAAAGAGACCTGGGCGCTCATCACCGCGTTGGTCTACGCCGGCTACCTGCACATGCGCTTCGTCAAGGGCCTGCGCGGCAAGAAAGCGGTCTACGTTTCCATGCTGGGGTTCGCCTGCGTGCTCTTCACGTTCCTGGGCGTCAACTTCCTGAGCCCGCTCCACGGATATCTTTCCGGCGGAGGCTGATCTTCGCAGGAGCGGCCGAGCAGCCATGGAACAGAGCCTGGCCCTGTTGGGATTGAATCACAAGAGCGCGCCCTTGGACGTGCGGGAGCGATTGGCGCTCCTTTCCGCTTCGGAACTAGCCAAACGGATCAAGGCCGGCGGGACCAAGGAAGCGGCCGTTCTCTCCACCTGCAACCGCTTCGAAGTCTACTTCATGCCCGCCGGAGAAAGCACGGACACCGTGGAAAACCGCATCACGGCGTGGCTCGAGCAAATCTCCGGGGTTCCCCTCTCGCGCTACGCCTACCGCTTCGGCGGCGAGGACGCCGTCAAGCACCTTTTCGAGGTTTCCTCCGGGCTCGATTCCCTGGTCGTCGGGGAAAGCGAGATACTGGGCCAGGTCAAGGACGCCTACGAGGCGGCCCACTCGGCGGGGATGACCGGAAAATACTTCAACGTCTTGTTCCAGCGGGCTCTCTACGTGGGCAAGAAAGTCCGGAGCGAAACGGGCGTCGCCATCGGGCAAACCTCGGTGGCCTCGGTCTCCGTGCAGCTGGCGCACACCATCTTCGGCGGGCTGCAGGGCGCCACGGCCCTGATCGTCGGCGCCGGAGCCATGGCCGAAACCACGGCGCGCCACTTGATCAGCCAAAAAATACTGCGCTTGACCGTGGTCAACCGGACGTGGGAAAAGGCCCGCGCGCTGGCGGCGCAGTTCCTGGCCCAAGCCGTCCCCTGGGAGGAACTTCCCTCGGCCTTGGAGCGCGCGGACATCGTCATCGCGTCCACCTCCGCCGAACGGCCCATTCTCACCAGCGACATGATCCGGCAGGCCGCCCGCGCTCGCCAAGGGCGTTCGCTCTTCATCCTGGACATCGCGCTGCCCCGGAACGTCGAGGAAACCGCGCACGGCATCGACCACGTCTACGTCTACCGTTTGGAGGACCTGGAGTCGGTCGTGGCCGAAAACATGAAGAAGCGGGGCGTGGAGCTCGACCACGCGCGCGGCATCGTGGCGGAAAAAGTCCGGGAGTTCGGCCTGTGGGAGAAATCCCTGGGCACGGGCCGCGAGGCGAGCTTCAAGCACTCCAATCTTCAGGAATCCTCCGAAATCTCATGATCCTTTCTTTATTCCTTTTGATATTTGCGCCCTTCTCTTTCGCGGCGCAGCCCGCCGAGACTTCCGCGCCCTCCTACGGCATCCTAATCCTGGCCCACGGCGCGGGCAAGGAGTGGGATTCCCAGGTTTCCGGCATCAGGCGAGCCGTCAACGCGCGCGTCCCGGCCGAAGTCGCCTTCGGCATGGCCGCTCCCGACGCCATGCAGGCCGCCGTCGACCGCTTGGAGGCCCGCGGAGTAAAGAGAATCGCCGTAGTCCCGCTTTTCATCAATTCTCACTCTTCGGTGATGGATCAGACCAGATATGCGCTGCGCCTGAGCTCGGCGCCGTCGAGGGTTTTCATCCAGGCCATGAAAAAGCTCCCGTCCGCCATCCTATATATGGCCGGAATGGATTTCGACCCCCACAAGCGCGTCGTGCTGCGGGCTAAAATCGTCATGACCAGGGCGCTCGACGACGATCCGCTGGTCGCGGACATCCTCATCGATCGCGCCAAGGAATTGAGCCGCCGGGCCGCAACATCATTTCCTTGTGCGGCCCGGCACTGCTTGCCTCCCGGCTCGCGGCGCCGGCCCTCCAAAGAAACCGTCATTCTGGTCGGCCACGGTCCGGTGGACAACGCCGAAAATAAAATGTGGCTCGCGACCATGCGCGGCCTGTGCCGGAAAATCCGCGCCGCGGGCGGCTATAAAGCCGCGTGGGCCGCCACCATCCGGGACGATGCCCCGCCTCCGGTCAAGGCCAAGGCCGATGCAATCCTCAGGGATATGGTCCGGCGCGCGGATGAAAACGGCGGCCGCGCTCTCGTGGTTCCGGAGCTCGTGGCGCGCGGCGGCGTCGAAACCCACATCGTCGGGATTTTGCGCGGCTTGCCTTACGCCTGGGACGACAAGACTTTGGCGCCTGATCCGCGCTTGGCGCTTTGGGTTCTAAAGCGCGCCCGACGGGCATTCGCCCGCCGCTGACGCCAGCGGCGGGGCAAGGCGCGCCCGCAGCGTCCCCAGGCCGAGCACGGCGTCGGCCGCCGCCCACCCCGCGGCCGGGCGGCTCAAGGCCTCGGCGTTCTCAATGAGAGCGGCCGCTTCGGCGCGGTCGGAAATCAGGATGGAAATACTTCGGAGAAGATCCGCCGCCGAGCGGGCTTCCCGCGCGGCTCCGGCGCCGAGCCAACGGCGCGCGTTTCTTTCCTCCTGGCCCGGCAGCGCCCCCCAAAAAACCACGGGCACTCCGGCGGCCGAGGCCTCCGCGAGCGTCACACCTCCCGCTTTTCCTATGAGCGCGTCGGCCGCGGCCATGAGCCGTCTGACCAAATTCTTGTCCGCCCGCAAATAAGCTCTAAGCCTCGGCTCGGACTTCGCCGCGGCGTCGAGGCGGGACCACAGCCTCTTGTTTTCCCCGCACAATACCGCGACCTGGGCCCGAGGGCATCCCTTGAGCAGCACCTCCGCGGCTTGGGCGATGCCGCCCAGGCCGCGGCTGCCGCCCGAAAGAAGAAGGACCGGACCCTGGGCCCGCAAGCCTAGGCCGCGCCGCGCCTGAGTCTTATCCAGAGGGGTCGCGAAGACCTCGTCAATCGGGATGCCGGTTTCGACGATGCGCGCGCGCTCGATGCCGGCCTCGGCCAAGCGTCCGGCCGCGAAAGCCGACGGCGCCAAATACAAATCAACCTTCGGGGACATCCAGAAGGAATGGACGTCGTAATCCGTGGGGCAGGCGACGAGTTTGGGCCGCACCAAACCCCGCGCCTTGCCCAGCGCCAGGACCGCAAGCGGCGCGGCGTGGGTGCAGACGATGACGTCCGGCTCGATCTTCTCAATCGCCCCAAGAACTTGGGGAGCGCAAAACCGCCAATAAAGGCTCTGGAAAATTCCCGCGGCGCCCGAAACCGCCCGGCGATCGTAGATCGCTCGCCACAGCCAGGGGCAGGACTCCAGAACGCAAACGTAAAGCTTGTCCAGGAATGGACCCAGGACCGGGTTTATGTCCGAGGCGGCGCTGACCGGGACGCACTCGCAGCCGCGCGCGCGCAGATGGCTCTCCAACGCTTGGGCGGCGGAGGCATGGCCGGAAGGGATTCGTCCGTAGACGACGGCGACGCGCATAGTTCGGGCGGAGCCTAAGCCCGCTCCCGGCTTCTAGATTTTTTCGGCGGTCGCGGAAAGAAGACGGAGACTAAAGGTCGTCTTCCTGCTTAAGCACCGTGTAGCGCTTGGGATACTTGGCCTTAAACTCGTCGATGAGCTTTTCTTGATGGGCCTTCCAAGCCGTGGAGCCGGCGCCCACCTTGCGGTGCATGCCGTCATAGACCAGGAACTCCCAAATCTTCTTGCCTTCGACGCCGTTGACCGGGCAACCGGGCTTGTTCATCATGCGGTGCACGTAGCGGCTCCAGATGTGATCCCCGATCTGCCAGACTCCGGAGTTCTCCGCGGCGAAGTACTCGGGATGCTCGGCCTTGAGCTTCTTCATCGCGTCCGCCGCCGAGGCGATGTAGGCCGGCGTGCCGGGCTTGCCCTCGCCGGGCACTTCGACGAAGCGGCTGTTCAAGGGCCGCGCCGCGCTGTGGCACGTCGAGCAGCGCACCAGCATGAGGGCGTAGCCGCCGGTGTCGGCAGGAAGCGCGCCCGTGTGATCGTCCTTGGCCATGAGCTTTTCCGCTGCGGAAAGGCCTACGAAGAACTTGGCCGGATAGGCCTTCATCGTCGCGGCGTCCAGGCGCTCCGGGCCCAAATCATTGGGATAGGGGTTGGCCAGCGCCTGCTCGCGCTGAAGCTCGGCCGCGCTCTTGCCGGCGGCCGACGCGGAAACCGTGTTGACCAGGGCCATCAGGCCGAACGCGACCACGATGCCCAACGCCAAGCCTAAATACTTGAAATAGTTCCGCATGACTAGAATCCTCCCTGAGACTGATTGCTTTGACCGATGGTCAAAAGCCACGTCGCCAAATCGTCCAACTCCTTGCCCTGCAAGCCGCGCTTCTTCCATGCCGGCATATAGAGAGGCGGCATCGGCCCATCGGGATTGTAGCGCGCGACGGCCGCCTCCGGCACGCCGTTGGATATCTTGTTGACCAATTCCTGATGATCGTAAGTGCCCACCACCTGGGTCAAGGTCGGCTCGCGGCCTTTGGCCATCTCCGCGATTTTCTGGGCGTCGGAAAGTTTGGCGTATTGATCCAGGGACACCTGGCCGGGCCCCAGGGCGTTGAAATTACGCCGGCCTTTGGCGCCCAGGAGCCCGTGGCAAGCGGCGCAGCCGTATTTCTCGAACACGTACTTGCCGTGCGCGACGGGATCGGCAAAATGCGGATCCGGATCGGGCATCGGGCCGATGCCCGCGACGTGGTACTGGTAGGGAATCTGCTCGTGCGTCAAGGAAAGCAGGAACGTCGTGATAGCCGCGGCGTCTTGCTCGCTCAATTCCCGGTGGCCGGAGGCGTCGTCGGCCGTCCAATTGACCATGCCGGTGGGCGCGATGGGCTGCGGATTGTACTTGGCCAGCGGATCGTTGACCACGAAGGACTCAGGGTCGGAGGCGACATGGGCGAAAATCCAGTTTTGCAGGGTCCACTGGTCCTTGGGCAGAGCCTTGCCGTCGATGCGGACAAGCGAGAAGTTATACGGCTCGATTCTCTCCAGCGGCTTATCGGCGATGTCGCCCAGGTCCACGGTGACGGTCTGACCCACGCCGTCGATGGCGTGGCAGCCCTGGCAACCGTGCTTGTAGAAGAGCTTCTTGCCCAGGGCCACGAACTCCATTCCCTTGGCGTGCTCGAAATTGGCGTGGCAGCGCGCGCAGGCCGCCTGGATGTACTTGCCCTTCAAGAGGGGCTTTTGCCAGTTGTCCACGAAGCCATGGGCGTCCTTCGCGGTCGTGGCCATGCCCTGGCCCTGGTGGCAGACGGTGCAGCCGTATTTTTGGAAATTGTGGGTCTTGTTGAAATCAATGCCGTCGACCAGCGGGTGGGCCGCGTAAGGCTGCTGCGTGAAATCGTTCTTCATGGTCGGGTTGACGAATTCATCCATGGCCACGTGGCACGTGGTGCAGCGGTCCACGCCGCCGAAAACGGTCAGAATCTGCTTGATCTTGAGAGGCGTGTTGCGGAGATCCTCGGCCTGCTCGCGCATCTTAGCCGCCGCGGCGGGATCCTTTATCGTCGCGGCCTGCTTCTCCATCGCGTCCGCGGCCATGTTGTAATAAGTGCGCTGGTAAACCTTCCACATCGGGTGGGCGCTGCGCCAAATCGCATAAGCTAAAACCGCCACGAGGGCGAAGTTAAAAAGGACGAATAGTTTTCTATACATGGGCTATATGTTCAAGAACACGGAGGGGATGGTGACCAGATACTTGATGTTGAACGCCAAGCGCGCGCAAATCTTGACCAGCAGGCCCATGGTGCAGGCGACGAGGATCATGGTGACCAGATACCGGGCCCAGTCCAAATGGCGGATGTGCCTTTGGGGGATAAGGACCCCGAAGAAAGAGATAAACGTTCCGAAGAAGACGATCCAGGCGCCGTGGCTTAGCGGCACGTGCGCGCCGTAGCGCAGGATGAGCGCGACGAGGGAAAACCCGACGGCGCAGCCCAAGGTCGCCTTGACGAGGCTCAAGTTTTTCTTAATTAGCTTCGGCAGCAGCACGACGCCCGAAAAAGCCGCGCCGATCAAGGCCAGACCCAAAATCGTCGGGTATTTCCCCACCCCGGCCGGGCCGAAGAGATCCCAGGTCGCCAGAGGCGCCGGCTTTTGCAGCAGCCAGGACTGCCACGGCCAATACCACATGAAGTTCGGGCCCCGGCAGAACTCGCCCATGAAGATGAAGATGAACCACATGATGATGCCCAGCAGGAACATGGTGTTCGCGAAGGGCCGCTCCTTGAAGGAGTAGCGGCCGATGCCCTTCGGGCTCGGATCGATGAACGGGATGGCCATCAAGCCCACGATAATGACGTTAGGGACCATGACGCCGGCAATCCAGGGATCAAAGTAGTAGAGCATCTCCTGCAGGCCCACGAAGTACCACGGAGCTTTTTCCGGGTTGGGCGTGGCGTGCGGGTTGGCGATGACGTCCAAGGGCGCGTTGACCAGCAGCGCCCAGACCATCAGAACTAAAAGGCACGCCGCCGCGGCGATGTATTCGCGCTTGATGAGGTTGGGCCACGTGTCGAGCTTGGGCTCGGTCACTTCCCCGTAAGGAGCCGCGGAAAACCCGTCCTTTCTCACGCGCCAGAAATGCAGGATGATGAGAACCCCGAGCAAAAGCGGCACCGCCACGCAGTGCAGCACGTAGAAGCGGACCAAGGTGTTGGCGCCGACCGTGGTGCCGCCCAAAAGCACGAAGCGGATATCGTTGTTCATCTGCATGTGCATCAGCGACGCGCCAAAAGGCCCGGCGTTGCCCAAGAACGGCGTCGCGCCGGCCATGTTGGTTCCCACGGTCACGGCCCAAAGCGCCAATTGATCCCACGGGAGCAGGTAGCCGGTGAAGGACAAGAACAGGGTCAAGGTGAGGAGAATGACGCCCACGCACCAATTGAACTCGCGGGGCCTCTTGTAGCTGCCCGTCAAGAACACGCGCAGCATGTGCAGGATGACGATAAGAACCATGGCCTGGGCCGCCCAGCGGTGGACGTTGCGCAGAAACTTGCCCAGCGTCACGGCGTAGGTCAGGTCCTTGATGTCCCGGAAAGCCAGGCCGGGAACGGGCCGGTAGTAGAACATGAGGAGCACGCCGCTGAGCACCAGGACCAGGAAGAGAAAAAACGAGATGCCGCCCAAGCCCCAGGTATAGGTCCACTCCAGCGCCCGCTTGCGGACCTTCGCGGGCTGGATGTGCATCCACACGTTGCCGATCATGTGGTTGGCGCGGTCCCGCGGCGTGTCGCTCCAAGTGCCGCCGCGAAAAATGCTGCGCCAGATCTGCGAGTTGACGACTTCTTTTTTCAGTTCTTCGATATCTGGCATTCGCAAGCCTAGGAGAGGGGCAAGAAGAAAGGCGGCTGGTAGTACATGGGCGGCGTGTCCTGGACGATGCTTTTGTCCACGATCAAATCGCCGGTCGTCGTGATCTCGAGATGCGGCCGCCACAAATTCCTCGGCGCCGGGCCCGCGATAATAAGACCTTCCTTGGTGTAGACCGAGCCGTGGCACGGGCACTTGAAGAGCTGCTGGTCCTGGAACCAGTTGGGCTTGCAGCCCAGGTGGCGGCAAATCGCGATGAGGCCATAGACGCCCTTGGAGGTGCGAATGACCCAGACCAGCTTATTGATCCATTTCAGGGAGACGCCTTGACCGAAATCCTTGACGGGGCCCGCGTTGAAGATGGCGGAAGGCTCGTAGATGACGTTGGGAAAGAAAAAGCGCCCGGCGGATCCAGCGAGGACCGCCCCGAACGCGGCCAAGGCCCCGTAGCCCGCCAGCAAAAACTGGCCGCGGCTCATTCCGGAAGACGGCTTTTTCGCTGGGGACGGCGGAACTGGGGAAACGGCAGGGCTGGCGGAAGCGGAAGTTTTTAACTGATCCTCACTCATCGGTGTTGAAATCCTTGCGGAGTAGATTAACACTTCGACTCCGCTTTGTCAACACTGAGCGAAAAAATATTTTCAGCTACCGCGCGGAGCCGCGCCCGATGCCGGTCGTCTCCCGAAGAATCCACAGCGGACCCACGAGCAGATGGACGAGGTTGCGCGTGAAGGCGGGGCTTTTTTTCTCGAAGACCGCGTGGCCGACGAACTGGAACACCCAGCCGAGGATAAACGATCCCCACACGGCGGCCGAACTCAGATGCGGGACGAGCGCCGCCATGGCCAGGATCACGGCGGTCATGGCCAGCGCCAAACCCGCGTCCCAGTAGTAATATAAAGGAAGGACCGCCGCCGCCCCCGGAACAAACGGGAAGCCAGGCCACTGGGTCCAGCGGACCACGGCCAGCATGATGAGCGGAATGCCCACGGCGTGGCAGGCGCGGTTGCCCGGGTGCGCGTGGTAACGCGCGTAATCGGACATGTTCTCCTTGAAATCGAGCCAGCGCGGAGCCATCGGCCTATCATAGAAAAAACGAGCTGAATCGAAAATATTATTTTGATTTCCCGGCGCGCGTTGGGTATAATGAAAAAAGTTTTTAAACACAAGGGGAACAAGAGTGATCAAGGATTTCTTCGCCAAAAAACCGTTGAAGCTCCTCCTCGAGGAGATGGAGGGCGAGAATCGCTTAAAGCGCGCCTTGGGCCCCATTGGTCTGACGGCTCTGGGCATCGGCGCCATCATCGGCACGGGCATCTTCGTCCTGACGGGCGTGGCCGCGCACGACAAAGCCGGCCCCGCGCTCATTGTTTCCTTCGTCGTCTCGGGCATCACCTGCGTGTTCGCCGCGCTCTGCTACGCGGAGTTCGCGGCCATGGTTCCGGTCACGGGATCGGCCTACACCTACGCCTATGCGACCCTGGGCGAGCTCTTCGCCTGGATCATCGGCTGGGACCTCATTCTGGAGTACACCGTCGCGGCCGCCACGGTGGCGCACGGCTGGTCCCACTATTTCCAGGATCTCATCAGTTCGTTCGGCCTCCACATTCCTTATATATTGAGGGACGCGCCGTTCGACTTCAATCCGGCCACGGGACACCTTTTCGCCACCGGCACCGTCATGGACTTCCCGGCCATCGTCATCGCGGCCGTCATGACCTACATCCTCGTCGTGGGCATCGAGGAGAGCGCGACGGTCAACGCCGTCATCGTCGCCATCAAGCTCGTCATCGTGCTCTTCGTCATCGCGGTCGGCGCCTTCTACGTCCACCCGCAAAACTGGCATCCCTTCGCGCCCTTCGGCTACGGCGGCTTGAGCTTTTTCGGCAAGACCATCTACGGGAAAACCAGCCCGGGAGGAGATCCGCTGGGCATGCTGGCGGGAGCCGCCGTCATCTTCTTCGCCTACATCGGCTTCGACTCCCTCTCCGCCTACTCGGAAGAGGCGAAAAACCCGCAGAAAGACGTCCCCATCAGCATCATCGCCTCCCTCATCATCTGCACCGTCCTTTACATCGCCGTGACCGCGGTCATCACCGGCATGGTGCCTTACAACAAGATCAACATCGACGCCCCCATCTCCCACGCGTTTTTGCAAGTGGGCTTGCCCTGGGCCCAGTTCCTGGTTTCCTTCGGGGCCCTGGCCGGAATCACCTCGGTGCTTCTGGTCATGATGCTGAGCCAGCCCCGCATCTTCCTGGCCATGGCGCGCGACGGCCTTATGCCGCCCAAGTTCTTCGCCGCCATCCACGAGCGCTTCAAGACCCCTTGGAAATCGACCATCCTGACCGGCATCGTGGTCGCGCTCCTGGGCGCGTTCATCCCCCTGCGCATCCTGGCGGAGCTGGTCAACATCGGCACGCTTTTGGCCTTCGTCATGGTCTGCGCGGCCGTGCTCATCATGCGCAAGACCAACCCCGAAGCGGAACGGCCCTTTCGATGTCCCATGGTGCCGCTCTTCCCCATCCTAGGCATCGCGCTCTGCCTGCTGCTGATGTTCTCCCTGCCCGTCGAGAACTGGATCCGCCTCATCGTCTGGCTTATCATCGGCCTGGTCATCTATCTGTTCTACGGGCGCCACCACAGCGTCATGGCCCAGCACCGCCGCAAGTTGGCGCTGCATCAGGAAGAAAAGCCGGAACCGGTCGCCTAATCCAGTCCCCCGTGGCCCGCGCGCGGTTTTTTTTGCTCTCGACGCTGGGCCTCTTCGCCGCGGGCTTTATCGCCCTCTGGGCCGCGGATCTGCTCAAGACTAGAAAACCGGCGCCCGAGGCCGGGAGCATCCGGCGCCTTCGCCCCGGCGGCATCGAACTCCTCATCGGCTTCGTCACCAACTTCTTCGACACGCTCGGCATCGGCTCCTACGCCCAGCAGACCTCCCTCTTCAAGATTTTTCGTCTGGTGCCCGACGAACTCATCCCGGGAACGCTCAACATCGGCGACACCATCCCGACTTTCCTGGAAGCCTTCGCCTTCATGGCCGCGGTGGAGGTCGGCGCCAAGACCTTGATTCTCATGATCGCGGCCTCGATTCTGGGCGCGTGGCTGGGCGCCGGCGTTGTCGCCTCCCTGCCCAAGCGGAAAATTCAAATCGGCATGGGCGCGGCGCTTCTGGCCGCGGCGGCGTTTTTCCTCATGTCCAACCTGGGTCTTTTCCCCGCCGGCGGCGCGGCGCGAAACCTTTCCGGACCGCTCTTGGCCCTGGGCCTGGCCGGCAACTTCGTGCTGGGCGCGCTCATGACTTTGGGCATCGGGCTCTACGCCCCCTGCATGGTGCTGGTAAGCCTCTTGGGCATGAACCCGCAGGCGGCTTTTCCCATCATGATGGGCTCCTGCGCCTTTTTGATGCCCGTGGCAAGCCCGCGCTTCATGCAAAAAAGGCGCTACAGCCCGGGCACGGCCCTGGCCCTGGCCCTGGGCGGCATCCCGGGCGTGCTCATCGCGGCCTACATCGTCAAGTCTCTGCCCTTGAAAATCCTGCGCTGGCTGGTCATCGCCGTCGTGACCTACACCGCCGCCGCCATGCTTCGCTCGGCCGCGGCCGGAGACTAAAAAGCATGCACTCGGAAGGCAAGCGCGCTTTAAACCTCTTCGATCTCTCCTGCATCGGCATCAACGCCATCGTGGGCTCGGGGGTCTTTCTTTTTCCCGGGCTTCTAGTCGGCTTTCTGGGGCCCGCCTCCATTGTGTCCTTCGGCCTGACCGGGCTTCTCCTCATCAGCGTGGGGCTCTGCTACGCCGAGGCGTCGTCCCATTTCCAGCAAACCGGCGGCAGCTATCTCTACGCCTGCGAGGCTTTCGGGCCCGGCGTCGGCTACGGCATCGGCTGGATGTCCTGGATCACCCAGATTTTCAGCGGAGCCGCCGTGGCCAACGGCATCGCCGCCTATTTAGGGCACTTCAATCCGGTCTTTAGCGGAGCTTGGGCCGCGAAAATCGTCGCCATCTGCGTTCTCTCGGCCTTCTATGCCGTCAACTACCGCGGCGTGAAGCTGGGCGCCTGGACTTCGGATTTCTTCACCGCGGCCAAGCTCATCCCCCTGGGGCTCTTCGTGATCTTGGGCTTGCCGCACATCACGGCCGCGTTCTACCATCCCTTCGCGCCGCACGGGTGGAAGCCCTTGGGCCAAGCCTGCTTCCTGGCCTACTTCGCCTTTCAAGGCTTCGAGTCGATCCCGGTGCCCGCCGGAGAAACCAAGAACCCGGAAAAGAACATCCCCTTGGCCATCATCATTTCCCTGTCTCTGGCGGCGCTGCTCTATATGGCCGTGCAAGCGACGGCCGTGGGCTTGACGGCGAATCTGGCCGGATCCACCAAGCCGCTGGCCGACGCTGCCGGCGCGGGGCTGGGCCCGATTTGGGCCGTGATCATGGTCGTTGCCGCCCTTTTTTCCACCGCCGGCTACAACGCCGGCTCGGCCATCGTCACCCCGCGCTACCTTTTCTCGCTGGCCGAGGACGGGCACCTGCCCCCCTCCCTGGCCAAGCTTCACTCGAAGTTTCAGACTCCCTACGTAGCAATCCTGGCCAATGCCGCGGCCGTGTTCACGCTCACGGTGTTCCTCAATTTCAACAAGCTCGTCGACTTCAGCAACATCGTGGTCTGCGCGCAATACGTCTCCACCTGCGTCGCCGTGCCGGCTCTGCGCCTGCGCCGCCACCACGAGCACCGCGTGAGCAAGGGCTGGCGCCTGCCCGGCGGGCTCGCCATTCCCGTCATCGGCGTCGCGACCACGCTGTGGCTGGGCGCCCAGGGCGGCCTCCAGCAAGTCTGGTGGAGTCTGGCCATCCTGGGCCTCGGCTACGCCTTGAAGGCGCTTTGGCCCAGGTTCGCGCCCAAGCCCGCCTGATCGCCCCATCATTTGCCCGCGTTTCCTAGGCCTTTTTTCCGCCTTGATTAGGCCCAGAGGCCCAGGCTCCGGGCCCGGTTTCAGCATATAATAAAAGGAATGTCGCCACGCCCGTCCGGACCCGAGAAGCCCGAAGACGACGCCGCTGCGCGTTCGGAGTCGAAATTGAACGCCTCCCTCGGAATTCGCTATAATCAGTTGCCGCCGATGATCAAGAATCTCGTCTCCAATTGGCTCGCCGCCGACAAAAAACCGGACGGGTGGACGGAAAACTTGAAGCCCTCCCGTTCGGGCTCCCACGCGCACGCCGACGCTCCCAGGGAGCTTAAGGAAAGCATCGCGCGCGCGCAAAACTCGCTTTTGAGCATACAGAACCAGGAAGACGGCTATTGGTACGAGCCGCTGCGGGCCGACACGACGCTGGAATCCGACACTGTCATGCTGTTCAACTTCCTAGGCCGGGGCGATTCCCCCAAAATCCGCGGCTTGGCCGATCACATCCTGAGCGAGCAGCTCCCCGACGGCGGCTGGCCAATCTACCGCCACGGACCCTCGGATATTTCCGCCACGGTCAAAGCCTATTGGGCGCTCAAGTTCGCCGGCCATTCGCAGGATGATCCGCGCTTGGCCGCGGCCCGGCGCCGGATCAAGGAACTGGGCGGCATCCACAAAGTCAACACTTACACCAAGTTTTACATGGCCGTGTTCGGCCAATACGACTGGCGCGGCGTGCCCACGATTCCACCCGAGCTCATGCTCTTCCCCAAGTGGTTTTACTTCAACATCTACCAGGTCTCGTCCTGGACGCGCTCCATCGTCATCCCCTTGAGCGTGGTCTGGGCGAACCGCCCGCCGATTTCATGCCCGCCGCACGCGGTCTTGGACGAACTCTTCCCCGACTCCCGGCGCCACGTCCCTCTTAAGGAGGCGGTGGCTCCGCACGGGTTCATCTCCTGGACTTCGTTTTTCCTCTGGTGGGACAAGGGCTTGAAGACCATCGAAGGCCACGGCGGCCATTGGATCCGCCTATGGGCCCTGCGCCTGGCCGAGGACTGGATTTTGGAGCGCCTGCAGGACTCCGACGGCCTGGGCGCCATCTACCCCGGCATCGTCAACACCATCATGGCCATGAAGTGCCTGGGATACTCCGACACCGACCCGCGGCTGATGGAACAGCTGCGCGCGCTGGAATTTCTGGAGGTTCCCGGCTCCAAGCTCGAGATGCAGCCGAGCTGGTCGCCCGTGTGGGACACCGCGATTTCCGTCATCGCGCTGGCGGAGTCCGGCCTGGCCAGCGACAACCCCGCGCTGGTCAAGGCAACCGACTGGCTCATCTCCAAGGAGGTCAAGGTCGTCGGCGACTGGAAGGTCAACAACCCCCAGGGCCAGCCGGGCGGCTGGTACTTCGAGTTCAACAACCCATTTTACCCGGACGTCGACGACAGCGCCATGGTCATGCTGGCCCTGCGCCACGTCCACCTGGAAGAGCCCCTCTCGCAGGCGCGCGAAAAAGCCTGCCTGCGGGGCCTCAACTGGGTGCTCTCCATGCAGTGCGCCGACGGCGGCTGGGCCGCGTTCGACAAGGACAACACCAAGGCGATTTTCACCAAAATTCCCTTCGCCGATCATAACGCGATGATCGATCCGCCGTCCGTGGACGTCACCGGGCGCGTGCTGGAATTTCTGGGCTACGTCGGCTACGACCGGAGCTACGCCTGCGTGGAAAAAGCCGTGCGCTTCATCCGCAAGAACCAGGAAGAGGACGGCTCATGGTTCGGCCGCTGGAACGTCAACTACATTTACGGCACCTGGCAGGTCCTGCGGGGCTTGGCCGCCATCGAAGAGGACATGAGCCAGACCTACATCCAAAAAGCCGTGGCCTGGCTTAAGTCCGTGCAAAAAGAAGACGGCGGCTGGGGCGAGACCTGCGAAACGTACGCGGACACGTCCAAGAAGGGCCGCGGCCCCTCCACGCCGTCGCAGACCGCCTGGGCCGTCATGGGGCTCATGGCCGCCGGCGTCATGGACGACTCTGTCGCCCGCGGCATGGCGCACCTCGTCGCGACCCAGAAGCAGGACGGCTCATGGGATGAGACCGAATACACAGGCACGGGATTCCCCAAAGTTTTCTACCTCGAATACACCATGTACCGCCGCTATTTCCCACTCCAAGCCTTGGGAACCTATCTCAAGCTTCTCAAGAAACAGGAGAGGGATTTTGGCGCGGAATCCGCGGCCGCTGACGGCACGCCGGCCGCAATCTAATGCGGCCGGCACCAGGAGAATAAACCATGCCTTCCCCTTGGCAGATGCAAATGTCCGTTTTCAAATATCTCGTCGCCCAGAAGTTAAAGGGCGTCGAGAAATATCCGGTCGTGATGATGCTCGAGCCCCTCTTCGCCTGCAACCTCGAGTGCGCGGGCTGCGGCAAGATCCAGTATCCCACCGACATCCTGCGCAAGCGCCTGACCCCCGAGGAGTGCTGGGAGTCGGCCGAGGAGTGCGGCGCGCCCGTGGTGACCGTGGCCGGCGGCGAGCCCCTGGTCCACACGGAAATCGGGCGCATCGTCGACGGGCTCATCGAGCGCGGCAAGTTCATTTATCTCTGCTCCAACGCCATCTTGCTCGAGCGCAACATCCACAAGTTCAAGCCCAGCCCCAACCTCATCTTCTCCATCCACTTGGACGGCCTGGAAAAGACCCACGACCGAGCGGTCTGCCGCGACGGAGTCTACAAGACCGCGGTTTCGGCGATTAAGCTCGCCAAGTCCAAGGGCTTCAACGTCATGACCAACACCACCATCTTCCAGGGCGAGAGCTCGGACGAGTTCCGCCGCTTCTTCGACGAGGTGATGGCCTTGGGCGCCGACGGCATGATGATCTCCCCCGGCTACGCCTACGAGAAGGCGCCTCAGCAGGACATCTTCCTCAAGAACGAGCAGACCAAGGCCTGGTTCCGCGAGACCTTGAAGGACTGGCGCACGAAGGGCTGGGACTTCAACCACAGCCCGTTCTACCTGGACTTCCTGGAAGGCAAGCGCGACTACGACTGCACGCCCTGGGGCCTGCCTCTCCGGAACGTCTTTGGCTGGCAGAAGCCCTGCTACCTGATGGCCGACGCGGGCTACGCCAAGACCTACAAGGAGCTTTTGGAGACCACGGACTGGTCGCAGTACGGCCACGCGTCGGGCAATCCCAAGTGCGCCAACTGCATGACCCACTGCGGCTTCGAGCCCACCGCGGTCAAGGACGGATTTTCCAGCTGGAGCCGGTTCTTCGACCTGGTGAAGGACTACGCCTCCATCCACGGCCCCTTAAAGGCCAAGCGCGCCTACCCGCGCCGGCCGGACGCGAGCTACGAAGAAACCGTGGCGGCAGCCGCGCCCGCCGCTTCCCAAACCAAGAGCGAGGAGGGCTCTCTCACGCCGCGCGCTTGATGGACACCGTTTTCGTCACCGGCGGCACGGGTTTCGTCGGCGCCAACCTGGTCCGCCTGCTGCTGGACAAGGGCTTCAAGGTCAAGGCCTTGGCCCGCCCCGGCTCCAACCGGAAAAATCTCGCGGGACTGGACGTGGACATCGTCGAGGGCGATCTGCTCTCGCCGGAAAGCCTCGCCCGCGGCGCCGCGGGCGCGCGCTATGTCTTCCATGTCGCGGCCGACTACCGCGTCTGGGTGCCCAAGCCGGAGAAAATGCTGGCCGCCAACGTGCAGGGTTCCATCAACGTGGTCGAGGCCGCGGCCAAGGCGGGCGCCGAGCGCGTGGTGCACTGCTCGAGCGTGGCCGCGGTTAAAGTCCGGGCGGACAAGACCCCCGCCGACGAGAGCTCCCATTATCCGGGCCCCGAGACCATCGTAGGCGCGTACAAGAAATCTAAATTTTTAGCCGAGAACGCCGTTTTGGACTTGGCCGCCAAGGGACGGCCCGTCGTAGTGGTCAACCCCGCCGCGCCCATCGGCGCCTACGACGTCAAGCCCACGCCCACGGGAAAAATCGTGGTGGATTTTTTGAGCGGTCGCATGCCTTCCTACATCGATACGGGATTAAACATCGTCGCGGTCAAGGACGTGGCGCAGGGGCATCTCCTGGCCGCCTTGAAGGGCCGCGTGGGCGAACGCTACATTTTGGGCGGCGAGAACCTCACTTTGAAGGACATCCTGCTCCTCATCGCCAAGATTTCCGGCGCCAAGCCCCCCAAGTTCAAGACGCCATACGCCGTGGCCTACGCTTTCGCGGCCATAGACAGCGCCCGCGCGGGAATTTTCGGCGGCGAGCCCTTGGCGCCGCTGGACGCCGTGCGCATGGCCAAGCACTACATGTGGTTTGACTCATCCAAGGCCAAGCGGGAACTGGGATATTCCCCCCGCCCGGCCGAGGAAGCGCTCAAGGAAGCCGTGCGCTATTTCACTGACCATAGCTACGTCAAAGGCCGCGCCGCCGCGGCCGCGCAGGATTTGACCCCGGCATGATCGAGATGGCGGAAGCTCCGGAACTTTCCCAGACGCCGGCCGAGCGGACCGGCGCGGTTCTCCTGTGCGCGGCGACGCGCTGGGAAGCAGCGCCCTTGGCGCGGCGGCTGAAACTTGTTTCCGCCGGAACTTTTCTGTTCTCGGGCCGCGTTCAAGAAACGCCCGTCCTGCTGGTCAAAACCGGCATGGGCGCGGACAACGCGTCCCGCGCGCTAGGAACGATTCTTCCCGCTGAAAAACTTTCCCGCGTCTTGAGCGTCGGCCTGGCCGGCGCCTTAAACGCTCAAGCCAAATCCGACAGCATCGTCGCGGACATTCCCGATGAGCACTCCCGCTGGAAGGACGCCGCCCGCGCGGCCGCGAAAAAAACCGGAGCGGCCCTGCATTTAGGCGGCGTGGTCAATTCAGACGGCGTCGCGTCGCCCGCGCAAAAAAGGGCCCTGGGCGAAGAGACCGGCGCACTGGCCGTGGACATGGAGACGGCCGCCGTGCGGCGCTGGGCCAGAGGCCGCGGCGTTCCGGCCCTGGCCCTGCGCGTGATTTTAGATGAGCTTGACGAAGAACTGCCCTCGAGAGTTCCTGCCGGCGAGGACGCCGCAAGCCTCGTCAAGTTTGCCGCGGCCAACGCGGGAAGCCTCGTCCGGCTTTGGTCCTTGGGGCGGCGCCAGCGCCGGGCCATGGGCGTGTTGTCCGAGTTCCTACAGGAGTTTCTCCCGTGCCTATGACCGAAGGAAATGGGAAGCAAACCATGACCGCGCTTGAATCTTATCTCAAGAGCCGCTTGGCCTTGGCGGACAAGGCTTTGGCCAAGCTCTTCAAGCCCAAAAGCGGCGAGCCCAAGACCGTGCGCGAAGCCATGCGTTATTCGATTTTCGCCGGCGGCAAGCGCCTGCGCCCCATCCTGGTGATGGCCGCGGCCGAGGCCTGCGGCGAAAAGCCCGAGCGCGTGGCCAGGGCCGCCGCGGCGCTGGAGATGATCCACACCTATTCCCTCATCCACGACGATCTGCCGGCCATGGACGACGACGATTTGCGCCGCGGCAAGCCCACCAACCACAAGGTCTTCGGCGAGGCCATGGCGATTTTGGCCGGCGACGGGCTCTTAACCTACGCTTTCGAGGCCGCGGCGGACAACGCCCAGGAGCTGGGCCTGGACGCCCGCTCGACCGCGGAACTCATCCGCGTGCTGGCCCAGGGCGCCGGAACGCAGGGCATGGTGGGCGGGCAGGTGGCGGATTTGGAGGCTGAGGAGTGGAAGGGCAAGAACCACGGCTTTGACCCGGCGCGCGCCTTGGAGCAAATCCACCGGAGAAAGACCGCCGCCTTAATCGCCGCGAGCCTGGAGGCCGGCGCCGTGCTGACCAAGGCCTCTTCGGCCAAGCGCAAAGCCCTGCGCGAGTACGGCTTCGCCATGGGCTTGGCCTTTCAAATCGCGGACGACATCCTGGACGTGGTCGGGGACAAGAAGAAGCTGGGCAAGAACGGCTCCGACGCGCAGAACCAGAAGCTGACCTACGCCGCGCTCTACGGCCTTCCCAAGGCCCGCGCCAAGGCCCGCGCGCTCGTCGCGCAGGCGCACCGCAAGATTTCGCCGTTCGGACAAAAGGCCAAGATGCTCCACGACTTGGCCGATTACGTGATTGCGAGGGATCGTTAAATGGAACTTTTGGATAAAATCAACAGCCCGGAAGATTTGCGCAAGCTCGGCCCCGACAAGCTTCCCACGGTCGTCGCCGAGGTGCGGGAGTACCTCATCAACACGGTGGCCAAAATCGGCGGGCACTTCGGCTCGAGCCTGGGCTGCGCGGACATCACCGTCGCCCTGCACTACGTCTTCAACACGCCCAAGGATAAGCTGGTCTGGGACACGGGTCACCAGACCTACGGGCACAAAGTCCTGACCGGCCGCCGCGAGAGCTTGGCCGACATCCGGCAATTCGGCGGCATCTCGGGCTTTTTAAAGCGCACCGAATCCCCCTACGATACCTTCGGCGCGGGGCACGCCTCGACCGCGATTTCCGCCGCGCTGGGCATGGCCGTGGCCCGGGACTTGAAAGGCGAGAAAAATAAGGTCGTGGCCATCGTCTCGGACGGCTGCATGACAGGCGGCGAGTCCTACGAGGGCCTGCAGAACGCGGGCATGCTGCAAAGCGATCTGCTGGTGGTCTTAAACGACAATCAGATGTTCATCTCCCACCGCGTGGGCGCGTTGGGCGTGTTCCTGACCAAGCTCCTGACCTTGGGCGCGGTGCGCGGCGCCCAGGAGTCCGTGGCGAAATTCCTGGCGCGCTTCAAGTTCTGGGGCGCGAGCATCATGCGCTTTGCCAAGCGCGCGCGGGTGCTATTGTTTCCCGGCATGCTCTTCGAGGAGATGGGATTTTCCTACTTCGGCCCGGTCGACGGCCACAACGTGACCCGGCTGGTCGAGGTCCTGCGGCACATCAAGGAGATCAAGGGCCCGGTGCTGCTGCACTGCGTGACCAAGAAGGGCAAGGGCTACGCGCCGGCGGAGGCCGACGCCATCAAGTGGCACGGCCCGGGCAAGTTCGACCCCACGACCGGCGAGTTCGCCAAGAACGCCGCGGCCAAGGCCCTGCCGCCGTCCTACACCGCGGTCTTCGCCAAGGCCGTCGTCAAGGAAAGCGAGCGAGACCCCCGCGTGGTCGGCATCACGGCCGCCATGCCCGAGGGCACCGGCATGGACGCCATGCGCGAGCGTTTCCCGCGCCGCTACTTCGACGTGGGCCTGGCCGAGCCGCACGCGGTCACCTTCGCCGGCGGTTTGGCCTGCGAGGGCTACCGCCCGGTCGTCGCGATTTACTCGACCTTCCTGCAGCGCGCCTACGATCAAATCGAGCACGACATCTGCCTGCAGAAGCTCCCCGTGGTTTTCGCGCTTGACCGCGCGGGCTTGGTCGGCGAGGACGGCCCCACGCACCACGGCGTCTTCGACTACTCCTACCTGCGCATGCTGCCCAACATGACGGTCATGGCGCCGGCGGACGAGAACGAGCTGCAGCACATGCTGCATACGGCGCTCACGCTGCAGGGCCCGGCGAGCCTGCGCTATCCCCGCGGCGCGTCCGTGGGCGTGGCGATGGACGCGGAGCCACAGGTCCTGCCCGTGGGCAAGGGCGTGCGCTTGAAGGACGGCAAGGACGTCACCTTGGTCGCCATCGGCTCGCGCGTGCATCCGGCCCTGGAGGCCGCCAAGGAGCTGGAGGACATCGGCATCTCGGCCGGCGTGCTCAACATGCGCTTTGTAAAGCCCCTGGACGTCGAGCTTCTGCGGGAAGCCTGCGCCAAGACGCCGCGCTTGGTCACCATCGAGGACAACATGCTCGAAGGCGGCTTTGGCTCCGCCATCCTGGAAGCCATGGACGAGTTGGGCTTGAAGGCGCAGGTCCTGCGCCTGGGCCTGCCCGACAAATTCGTCGACCACGGCGCGCCGGGCATCCTCTACGATTTGGTGGGCCTCTCCGCACCCAAGATTTACCAGCGCACGGCGGAATGGATGGGAAAATCCGCCGCCAAGAAACCCGAGCCCGCCCCCGCGGCGAGCCCGCGCTAGGATTGGAGACACCCCATGGTTGAAACGCAAACGAAGGTCAAAATCGACAAGCTGGTGCTGGCCAAGCTGCGCGGCTTTTGCGCCGGCGTGGTGCGCGCCATCGACGTGGTGGAGAAAGCGCTCGAAATCTGCGGCAAGCCGGTCTATGTCCGCCACGAAATCATCCACAACCGCTACGTCGTGGACGAGCTGCGCGCCAAGGGCGCGGTGTTCGTCGAGGACTTGAAGGAAGTCCCGGCAGGCTCCTGGCTGGTTTTCTCGGCGCACGGCGTGGCCCCCCAGGTGGAGCAGGAAGCCAAGAACCGCGACTTGAAGATCATCGACGCCACCTGCCCGCTGGTGACCAAGGTGCATCTGGAAGCCATTGCTCTCGCCAAGCGCGGGTTCTCCATCATCCTCATCGGCCACGCCGAGCACGTCGAAGCCATCGGCACCATGGGCGAGGCTCCGGACCACATCCAAATCGTAGGCACGCCCGAGGAAGCCTTGACCGTGCAGGTCAAGGATCCGGCCAAGGTGGCCTACCTCACCCAGACGACTTTATCCCTGGACGACACCAAGCAGATCGTCGAGGTCTTGAAGAAGCGTTTTCCCAACCTGCGCCCGCCGGCCAAGGACGACATCTGCTACGCCACGCAGAACCGCCAGAACGCGGTCAAGGCCATGGTCCCGCGCGTGGATCTCTTGCTGGTGCTGGGCGCGCCCAACAGTTCCAACTCGCTCCGCCTATGCGAAGTGGCGCGCGGCCAGGGCGTCAACTCCCACCTCATCGAGCGGGCTTCCGGCATCAAGGAAGAGTGGCTCGCGGGCGTGCACACGCTGGGCCTGACCGCCAGCGCCTCGGCCCCGGAGATTTTGGTGCAGGAGACGGTCAAGTACTGCCGCGATCACTTCGGCGTCACGCAGGTCGAGGAGTTCGAGACCGTGGAGGAGGACATGCACTTCGCCCTGCCCCACGAGCTCGAGCAGATCATCAAGAAAGGAAAATAAGCCGCCCATGCACGACGGGAAGTGGATTCAGCCCAGGCACATGAGCCAGGAGGTCTTCGAAAAAGACTATCCCGGCCTGGACCTCTCTGGCCTCGACGTCCACTGTCCCGGCTGCCGCGAGATTTTGAAGTTGACCCGCAAATCAATCAACGGACGCATCGGAGCTTGGTGCCGCCGGTGCAACAGAGGAGTCGGACCATGACCACGGAATTATTGGACGACAAAACTAGCACGCTCGCGAACGAGGACGTGCTCATCGAAGAGCCTAAGGATGAGAAGGACCCCAAGCGCTTAAACCAAAAAAAGCCGCCCAAGGACGGCCTGTGCCGCCGCTGCGGGGAGACCAAGCCCGTCAACCGCCTGATGCTCTGCTACCCCTGCTGGGTCAAGACCAACCTCGAAAAGTTCGGCTGGAAAGACGGCGCGCCGCACCCCGACTGGTGCGCCTGCGAAGTCGCGGGCGGACATCAGCGCTCCAGCGGCAACTAGCGCCAGGCCGCCCTTTGTGCCGGCCTTCACGCTGCGCCTCGTCAAGGAAGAAGACGACGCCCAGTTAGCGCGCATTTTCCGCGCCGTCCTGCCGGAATACGGCGCCTGCGGCCCGGGTTTCGCCATCGCCGACCCTGAAATAGACTTCATCTCCAAGGCCTACACGCGCCCGCGGCACGCCTACTTTACTGTTTCCTTAAACGGCGAGGTCAAGGGCGGCGCGGGCGTGGGGCCCTTGGAAGGCGGCCCGCCGGACGTCTGCGAGCTGCGCAAGATGTATTTTTTGCCCGAGCTCCGCGGCCTGGGCGCCGGACGAGCGGCCTTGGAGGCCTGCCTCGGCGCGGCCGTGCTGATGGGCTTTTCGCGCTGCTACCTGGAAACCTTGGAGCGCATGCACAAGGCCCGCGCGCTCTATGAGAAAAACGGCTTTAAGCCGCTCGAAAAGCCCCTGGGAAATACCGGACACTTCGGCTGCGACCGCTGGTACATCCGGGACTTGGCCGCGGCTTAAAAGCCGGCTCAGCGCCTACGGACAGCGGGAGAGGTTTTTGCCCTTCTTGTTGTCCGCGCCCAGCATGCCGGCGAACTTGAAGAAATTTTTGCTGTAGGCCTTTTTCGGGTCGGTCGAAAACTCCAGGCAGACCCGGCCCCGGCCGGGCTCCTTGACGGAGATGACGCTGGAATCCGCGCGCTTCTGCCGCCCGTCGCAGACCGTCTTGTAGAAATCGAACTGGTAATACTGGGAAATCGTAGTCGGCGCGAAGCCCAGCTTGGCCGGGTCCATCATGCCCGGCAAAATCGTGTAGGCCTCGACTTCAGCGCACCACTGCGGGCCCGGCGAATCGTAGCGGTAAGGCGCGGCGTCCTCGGTCTTGTCGTTATCGAGCCACGTGATCCAGTTGCGCCTGGCCTTGTTTACGTAGTCCTTGGGGGATCCCGGAGCGTAGAGGTGGTAGAGGTTGGCGCGCTCCTGCGTGTGCCAAAGAATAAAGCGCGGACGCGGGCTCTTGCCGTCGAAGATAAAGTGCCCGTGAAAAAAATCGTCGGGGTCCCCCAGCGTGCGAAAGCCCACGCCGTAGGCGGCCGCGACCATCGACTGCAGGGCCCGGGTCAGGCGGCGCTTGGAGATGATTTGGCTAAAGACGAAATCCTTGTATTTGGGGTACGTCGTGGGAGCGCTCGTCCGCGCCGCCATCTTGAACGCCGTCGCGCTTTGGCGCAGGCTCGGAGAAGCCGCGATGCCCGCAAGCTGGGCGCTAAACGCCGCGTCGCCGGAGGTGTTTTGAGCCGCCAGGGGCGTTGCGGCGAAGAGCAGGGAGAACGGCAGCGCGAGCCATGTCTTCATGGCTCCAGGATAGCCGCGCTTGGAACTTGCCGGCAGTGTCCTTGGGCCTAGGCCGGGCTGGGCCTAAGGGCCGCGCGGCCGGTTCGGATTAAGGCAGGACGCTCGCCGGAACGGCCCGGGCGAAAATATCCCCGTACTGGCCGGAGATGCCGTCCGCGCTTGAGCTAAAGCATTGCTTGGTCACCGCGCCGTCCTTGTCCTTGACCGGGCCGTAGGCGCAGGCGGGCAAGCTCTGCTCGGCCCCGCTGTAGACGTAAATCTGGTAGCTCGTGCGGCAGGCCCCCGCCGCGTCGCACCTGGTCTGCGGTTCGAGGCTGAGATTCTGGATTTTTTGATCCCCCAGCCACGCGGCGAAGGCCGGGTCCGCGGTCGCGCGGTCTAAAGCCTCCAGGGCCAGCGGCCGGCGGTCCGTAGGCGCGATGCCCAAGTACAAGTTAGGCTGCCCCGGAGCCTGGATGAAGCCCTCGCCTTGGCGCGCCGCGAAGCTCCCGGTCACGTCGCTCCAGCCTTTTTCCAGCGCCTGCAAATTATCGTGAAACTCCGCCAAGCCGACGCCCTTGAACGCGTCTTGAAGCAGCAGGTACTCAATCCAATCCAGCGGGTCCGACTCCTCCACCATGGCCATGATGATGGGCCGCTTGTGGTGGCGCGCGAACGACTGCGCCACGGTCGGCCGGCCGGGGAAATACTTCTCCCAATGCAAATCCGACTCATTGAAGGTCTGGTAAATCAAATCGCGCATCTTGGGGCAGGTATGCGCCGAGCCGGTGTAGGTGATGAGGAGGCCCGCGCCCGCCGCCTTCAAGCCCCGCGCCACGTCGGGCTCGGGGTTGAACTGGTTGACGAAAAGCCCGGCGGGAACTCCGGCCCGGGCGAACTGCGCCGCGGAGTAGAGCCCCACGGGCTTGCCTCCCTGCACGTCCGTCGCCTCGGACATGAAGTCGCCCACCCTGACGCCGGAGGCGAGGATGTTCCCAATGATGAGATGCGCCGCGGCCTGCTCCGTCTTGTTGCCGTGCGACTCGCCGAAGATGACGCCGTCGTAAGTTCCCTTCTTCAAGCCCTGGACCACCACGCGGGACATGGCCGCGGGATCAAGCCCGGTCTCGGCGTCGGCCCGGCCATACCAGCCCAGCAGCTTTCGCAGGTCGGCGGCGTAGGCCTCGGCCTTGACGTTGACCTTCATCCGCCGCGCGGCCTGGGCCACGCCCGGCGAGACGCTCACCGCGGAAAGCCCCTGGACGAAGTCCCCGTCGCCGGAGGCCGAGTTCTGGGCCAGAGCCGGCGCGGCCGCGATCAAAAGGGAAGCCACACATCCGAGCCAAGTTTTCATGCCCCTAAGCTTAACAGGCCGCGCCGCGCCGCGCAAGGGGCTTTGCGGGCCGGCTCCCGAGTTGGGTATCATCACTCGACATGAGCCGCCGCGTCCCCCCCCAAGGCGTCAACTTATTCCAATCCATCTACGCCCTGGTCGACGGCTACCGCCGCGACACGGGCCAGGAGCCTTTGAACTTGTCCCTGGGCAACCCCGACGGCGTGCCGCCCGCGGACATCCGGCGGCTCCAGGCGCGTTTCGCCGAGGACGCGGGCTACGACTTCCACACCTACGCCGAGGCCAAGAATTTGCTGGGCTTCGCCCAAGCCATGGTGGAATTGCACGCGGGCGTGCGCGTGCAGGATTACCCCCACTTGGCGGCGCTGCCCATCGCCGGCATCAAGACCGCGACCGCGATGATTCCCTTGGCCTGCGGCCTGGCCGATCGGCGCGGCGGGGCCAAACCCTTTCGCTTCGCCTCCACGCTGCCGGCCTACGACGTCATCGGGGCCTGGGGCGGCTACCTGGGCGCCCGGCGCGTGGTCTGGCCGCTCTTGTCGCAGGACGGCATGCGGCCCAGGCTCGCGCGCCTTAAAGCCGCGCTCAAAAAATCCGGAAGCCAAAAGCTCGATTTGATTTTCCTCATCCGCCCCGGCAACCCGGCCTCGGTCGCGGCGACGCGCGCCGAGTGGCAAGAACTTATCCGCTACTGCCTCAAGAACCGCGTGCGCCTGGTCAACGACGCGGCCTACGTGGGCTTGGCCGGCCCGGAGCACGTCTCATTGGCCCGCGCGGCCGCGAAATTTCCGGAACTGGAATGGCTAGAGCTTTACTCGGTGAGCAAGTCCTTCAGCGACCCGGGCGCGCGCTTGGGCGCTCTGGCGGGCTCGAAGGACTTCGTGGAGGATTTTCTCGTTATTAAAGGAAACACGGACTCGGGCCCGGTGCCCTCGGTCATGGCCGCCTACGGGGAATTTTTCTCCAACCGCGCGCGGGCGGCCAAGACGCTTTCCCGCCTGCGCGCTCTCTACCGCGCCCGCGTGGCTTACCTGGTCAAGCAGTTTAAAGCCGCGGGCCTAAAGCCCGCCTGCGGCGCCGACGCGGGCTTCTTCACGCTGTGGAAAATCCCCCGGCGCGCTTTCGGCCGGGATATGAGCGCCTACGCGCGCGGCCAAGGATTTTCCCCCGCCCGCGCGTTCAACTCCCTGGCCATCGCCGAGGCCGGCATCGTGGGCGTGCATTTCGACGCCGCGCCCCGAAGCGGCGCTTTTGAGCCCTTCATCCGCTACGCCGCCTGCGCGGACGTCCTGTCGCCCGCCTTCCAAAAGCGCTTCGAGGCAGGACTCGCGCGCCTCAAGCCCGCGTACTAGTCCTAGCGTTTGCCCGGGCGGGAAACGCTAAAAACGCCCGGCGGCAGCTCGTAGCGCGCGATGAGCGGGGCGTTCTCGGCGTCGCGCTTGAGCAGGATGACGTTGTAGGAGTCCGCGTAAACCGGGGCCCACTCCGGGTCCTGCACGCGGCGGATGATGAAGGACTGGCCCCAAGGCGTGAGGTCGTGCCAGTAAAAAATGATCGCGTTGAAGCCGTAGCGCGCCTCCATCTCCTTCCACTTGGCGTCGTTTTGCTGCATGGGCACGTAAACGTCGCGGAAAAAAGACGCCGGGTAGGCCTCGGGACGGTTGTCCACGAACACGCGCTCTTTGGGGTAGAGATTGTAAATCAGGTAGCTCCCGTTGTCGTAATTGTTCATGATGGGGCCTTGGAGACCGTTTTTAATGAAGAACTGCGCCGAGTTCTCCACGCCCGGCGCCAGGCCCACGCCGAAGTTGTAGCGCCAGCGCGTCGTGAAATAGGCCGGGTCCAAGCGCATCATGGCCACCGCCAGAAGAGCCGCCAGCGGCAGGAGCCAGGACTTCGCCCAGTCCGGGGCGCGCTTAGCCGAGAAGACCGCGCCCACGTTGGCCGCGGCCAAGGGCAGGGCGAAGTAGGCGAACATGGTGAAATTCCTGACCGCGAGCCAGGCCGTGGCGGAAAAAAAAGCGCTCAAGAGCAGCTGGGCTACGGAAAAGCGCCGGCGCAGGAACACCCAAACGGCCAGCCAGGAGCCGGCCAGGAGCGCGAAGCCCGCCTCGAAATACGGCGCGGGCGGGTACTTGAAGAGCCGCGCCAAGAACCACACCGACTGGTTTTCCAGCAGGCGGTAGCCGAAATTATTGAAGATGAAGGCCGGGTAGACCGCGCCTTCAAACCCCATGGGGTTGAACATGGCCGCGGCGATGAGCGCCGCCAGGAGCAGGGAGAGCGCCTTGACCCGCCTAAACGAACGGCGATCGCGGAAATAATCCCAGCCTGCTTCGAGCAAAAACACGCCGCAGAGCCAGAGCCCCAGGAAAAAGTAGATGTGCAGATTGACCCAAAGAACTTCAAGGAAGGGCAGGACGTAGAGCGGCTTTTCGGAAAGCTTGCCGTCGCGGTAGCGCCACAAAACCCACAGGAAGACCGCGCCGAAGAAGTAGCTGAAGAACTCCGGGCGGATTTCGGCCCGATCGCCCAGGCAGGGGATGAGCACGGCCGCGCACAGGGCCGCGATCTCGAAGGACGACGCCCGGCGCGCCAAGTCGAAGAAAATCAGGAAGGTCAAAAGCCCCAGGATGATGGAGAAGACCGAAAGCCCGACGAAGCCGCAATAGCGGTGAATGAGGCAGAACACCACGCCCGTACCCCAGTGGTGGTCGATGGCGTGGAATCCGGGATAGGTGTAGGAATAAAGATTGACTTCGGGCACCGTCCAGCTCTTGAGGATGATCTCGCCGTTCTTGAGGTGCCGGCCCAGGTCCGCAGAAGCCAGGTTGATTTTCTGCGCGAGGAAAAGCCCGTAGAACGTCAGCAGGGCCAAAAGCGCCGAGGCTTGGAAAAAAAGCGCGGGCCGCAAACGGCTTTGCTTCGGCATGGCCCATTATATCAACCATGGCGGCCATTGGACCCAGAACGCGTTGGGCCAAGCGTCTCTTGCCCGGCCGCGCCGCGAAGCCTATCATTAAGCAGACGGACTAAAAACGACACGCGATGAGAAAAATTCCGGCGGCGCCGGGCGTTGCGGCACTGGGCGCCATGGCCTTGGCTCTCTCGGCTTGGCCCTGCCGCGCGCAATGGAAGGGATCCAGCTTTTCCTTTAACGAGAAAACCAAGTCCTGGACGCTTCCGGGCGGCAAGACCGACCAGCCCTACCAGCTCTACAACCCGGACAACAACCTGGTGGCCGTGTTTTCCCCCGCAGGCGCGCTGGAAGTCCTTTTCGACAATTACCCCGATTTCGGCAATAAGAAACGGCAGGACGACATTTACCTGGACGAGGGTTCGCTCGCGCTGGGCTTCTCCGCGGGCGGCAAAATCTCGCCGGGGACATTGACGCGCCAGGCCTTCGCGGACGGCGTGCGCACGCTGGAAATGCGCGAGGGCCCTTGGCTCATGACCGAGCGGCAATTCTTGTCCACCGGCCCGGCCGCGCCGCGCGCGCTCATCGAGCGCTACAGCGTCGCCAACACCGGCAAGGCCAAAGCGACGCTTTCCTTGGCCGCGTCGTTTGCGCCCTGCCTAGCCGAGGCCTATTATCCCTACGACGCGGGCTTCAAGCCCGCCTGCCAGGCCAACGCCGCGTGGGACGCGGGCCTGGACGCGGTCGCGGCGCGAAATGCCTCCAACACCTTGGCCGCGGCGGCGGGATTTATCGGCGCTTCCGGCCCGGCGGTTTTTTTCCCCGCGGCCCACGGCTTTGGCGCCGACATTTCTCTGAGCGTGAAGCCCGGGCGCTCGGCCGATTTCGCCTTTGTGGTGGCGCTGGGCACGAGCGCCGCGCAAGCCCGAGCCTCTTACCGCGCGCTCGCGGGCCAAGGCCTCGCCGGCGCGGACCAGGCGCAAAAGAACGCCGCCGCCGTTTGGCGCCGGATCATCTGGGGCGACGGCGCCTTCAAGACCGGCGACCAGGCCGTCGACGCTCTTAACTATTTGAAGTACGTCATGAACGCGGATTTCGCCGCGGAAAACGGAGGATTTACCGCCGCTAAGTACGGCCATCCGGAAATCTGGGCCCGCGACTCGGGCTACGGCAGCCTGTCCTCGACCTATTTCGCGCCCCAGCGCACGCGCGAAACCTTGGAGAGCGCCATCCAAGGCGGGTTCGTGGCCGGGCAGGACGGCACGTCCATGCTGGCGATTGCCAGCGAGCACTACGCCCGCATGACCGGCGACAAGGCTTTCTTGCAGGCCAACCTGCCGGTGCTCGAGCAGCGCATGGACCAGATGTGGAGCTCGCGCGATCGGGCGGGGATGCTCGTTGACCGCGGCGGGGGCCTGGACACCTGGCGAGACTGGCCCACGCTGCAGAAAATCCTGAAGGGCAAGGCCAACTTGTACCAGCAGGTGCTCTTTTCGACGGCCTTGGACCGCGTCGCGCGCATGCTTAAGGACGTGGGCCGCAAGAAAGAATCATCCCTGTGGGAACGGCGCAGCAAAGCCGTCAAGGCCGCCTTGAACGCCGCGGTCAAGGCCGGCGGCTTTTGGATGCCGCGGGCCGGCTCCTACGCCGATTTCGTCGATCCGCAAAAGCCGGGGGCCTACAGCCCCAAGTACGACGAGGTCGCGCACAGCCTGGGCGTCTTATGGGGCGTATTCCCCCAATCCCGCTGGAATGCGGCGCTCGCCGCCTCGGACAAGGACTTGCGGACTCCCGGAAACCTGGGCCATGCCGACTCCCAGCCCTACGGCGCCAAGCCGGTGTTCAATGACGGCGGCATCTGGCCCTTCGCCAACTTTCTTGAGGCCGCGGCGCAGGCCACCGCCGGGCGCGGCGCGGACTTCCTGCGCACGACCGAGCAAATGTCCCAGCTTCTTTCGGTCTATCCCGCGGCCCTGCCCGAGGCCATGGACGTGGATCAGACCAAGGGCGAGCTGAGTTCCTTTTCCACGCTGTGGAATTCCCTGGGGCTCTACGCCGTGGTGCATTCGGTCTACGGCATCAGCGAAAACGGCTTTAAGCGGAAAATCACACTCTCGCCCCACATTCCCTGGAACGAACCCGGGCGCGTGCTGACCCTGACCGATTTGCCCTTCGCGGGAAGGCTGGTCGCCGTCACCTACCGCGTGCTGGGCGGCGGGAAGCTGGCCGTCACGCTGAGCGCCGAAGTCCCGGGCCGGCCCGGCGCCAAGCCCTTCGTGCGGAGCTTCACGATGAAAAACGGCAAGAGCCGGACCGTGCGCCTGCCCAAGCCTCCCGCCGCGCCTTAAATCCCCCGCCCCTTGACGCCGCGCCTTTCGCGCCGTATAATAAATGACCACACAGTCATTTTAATCCGCGCCAAGGAGACCAGCCATGAGCAACGCCGTTTTGGACGCACGCAAGACCGAGCACCCCGTCGACCCCATTTTCCCCTCGCGCTGGTCGCCGCGCGCGATGTCGGGAGAATCCTTGAGCCGCGAGGCGCTCTTGTCGCTGTTCGAGGCCGCGCGCTGGGCGCCGTCGTCCTCCAACGGCCAGCCATGGCGCTTTGTCTACGCCACGCGCGAGAGCCAGGAGTGGCCGCTCTTCATGAGCTTCCTGGTTGAGTTTAACCAAGCCTGGACCAAGAACGCCGCGGCCTTGGTCGTGGCCGTCTCCCGTAAGGACTTCGACAACAACGGCAAGTCCGTCCCGGTGCGCACGCACGCCTTCGACACGGGCTCGGCCTGGATGAGCCTGGCCCTTCAGGCCTCGCTCAAAGGCTTGGTGGCCCACGGCATGGCTGGATTTGACTACGACAAGGCCAAGGCCGCGCTCAAGATTCCCGACAACTACGAGGTGCAGGCCATGATCGCGCTTGGCAAGCCGGGCAAGAAAGAAGATTTGCCCAAGGCCCTGCAGGAGCGCGAGTTCCCCTCGGGCCGCAAACCCTTGTCGGAGACCGTTTTCGAAGGAACGTTTAAAGCCACTTAAAGGCCCGGGAACCCTATATATAAGGAAGGAGGCGGCCATGGAACAGGCAACGGCGGAGCGGCCGGAAACGGAGCTGGAAAACGAGGCTTTGGACGCCTATTCCCGCGCGGTGTCTTCGGCCGCGGCCAAGGCCTCGCCCGCGGTCTTGAACATCAACGCCCGCCGACGCGGCGGCCGGGGCGGCTCGGGCTCGGGGTTTGTCTTCACCGCGGACGGCCACGCGCTCACCAACAGCCACGTGGTCCACGGCGCGCAGAGCTTGGAGGCCGTCCTGCCCGACGGTCAAAGCTTGTCCGCCGAGTTGGTCGGCGACGACCCTGGCACGGACCTGGCCCTGGTGCGCCTACGGGGCGCGGGCCTGCCCTCCTTAAGCCTGGGCGATTCGCGCGCGCTTAAAGCCGGGCAATTGGTCGTGGCCATCGGCAATCCGTACAGCTTTTCGACCACGGTCACCGCGGGAGTGGTCAGCGCCTTGGGGCGCAGCCTGCGCTCGCAGTCGGGACGGCTCATCGACGACGTGATTCAGACCGACGCCGCCTTGAACCCCGGCAACTCGGGCGGGCCGCTCTTGGATTTTCGCGGGCGCGCCGTGGGCGTCAACACCGCGGTCATTCTGCCCGCGCAGGGGCTCTGCTTCGCCATTCCCATCGACACGGCCAAGTTCGTGGCCGGCGAGCTCCTGCGCAAAGGCCGCATCCGCCGCGGGTACTTGGGCGTGGCCGGGCAAAACGTGCGGCTCTCCCCCCGCGCCAAGAGCCTGCGCGGCGTCTCTCAGGACGGCGGGATTTTGGTCGTGGGCGTCGAGCCCAAAGGCCCGGCGGCGGCGGCGGGCTTGGCCGAAGGCGACGTCGTCGTGGGCTTCAACGGCCAAGTCGTGAACAGCACCGACCAGCTCCACCGGCTGCTCTCCGAGGAGAGCATCGGCGCCAAGGGATATTTGACCGTGATTCGCGGCGCGGGCACCAAGAACGTGCCCGTGACGCCCAGGGAAGACCGGCCCGCGTAAGCGGCGCCCGCACCCCATGATGCCCGCGGCCTTCGTCACGGACATGGGGCCCTTTCCCGCCTTCGAGAACGACGACTACGCGCGGGCCCTGGCGGCTCTGGGCGAAACCCTGCCGCGCCCCAAGGCCGTGGTGGTCATGTCCGGACATTGGCCCGCGCGCGGAATCCTGAGCGCGACCTCGTCCGCGAAGCCCGGCATCATGCACGACTACTCCGGATTTCCCGAGGAGTTCTACCGCTTCGACTACCCCTGCCCGGGCGATCCGGCGCTGGCCCGGAATATCATCGAGCGCTTGGCGCAGGCGGGATTTCCCGCCGCCGCCGCGCCCGAGCGCCCGCTCGATCACGGGGCCTGGGCGCCCTTGTCGCGGATCTATCCCAAAGCCGACGTGCCCGTGGTGCAGCTGGCGGTTCCGGCCGGAGAGGACCCGCGCCGAATCATGGCGGCGGGCTTGGCGCTCTCGCCGCTCAGAGAGGAAGACGTCCTGCTCCTGGGCTCGGGCGCCTTGGTCCACAACCTGCGCTTGTTCCGCTTCGGCGAGACTGACGCCCCGCCCGACGCCTGGGCCGAGGAATTCGACGCCTGGCTCGTTAAGCGCCTCGACGCCGGCCAAACCGGCGAGCTCTGCGACTACCGGCGCTTGGCCCCCTCCGCCAAGTTGGCCGCGCCCACCTCCGAACATTTCGACCCGCTCTTCTTTGTTTTAGGCGCCGCCCCGGGCGCCAAGCCCGTCTACACGCACCGCAGCCTGCGCTACGGCTCGGGCCTGCGCCGCATTTTCTCCTTCGGGCTCTAGGACTGGCCCGCCGCGCGAACGCGTGGTATAATTAGGTGATTGCGGGATGGTGAAACGGTATCACGGCAGACTCTGAATCTGCTTTTCTAGGTTCGAATCCTAGTCCCGCAGCCAATTTGGCCCATAGACAGAACCGCGTCCCTGGGGCCGCTCATCGTCGAGCGGTCCTCTTTTTTTAAGGCCGCCAGCGGCAACTTGTACTCGATGGTTCCACCGCGCTTTTTGTCGATGCTGATCCGCTTGACCCAGGTCCGCAGCCACGATTTACGCTCCATAATCGTGCCGTCAGCCAGAAGTTCGCGCAAGTCATCGACGTAACGCCGGACCTCCACGCCGCTAAAGCGCAACGGCGCGGCCTCTTGGGCGATGATTTCGCGCTTTTCCTCCTCCGCGTTTTCAATCTGCTGACGCAACGCTTTAATTCGCGGGCCGACATCGGCCATGTCCACATGCCCGCTCTCCAATGCGGCGTAGAGCCGGTCCAATCGGCCGTTCAGGGATTTTAACTGTGCATCCACTTCAAGGACGCGCTCCCGCGAGGATCGCCGCTCCCGGTTGACTTCCTCATTGACAAGGTTGACCAGAGCCGAAAGATTGTCATCCGTCAGGACTTGCTCCTTGAGCTTAAGCATTACGGCGTCTTCCAGCCGGACGCGGCTGACAAGCCCCGCCTTGCAGGCGTCTCGACCTTTCTTGAGGTAAGTCTGACAGCCATAATAAAAGAATCGTCCCCCTTTGGCCGTAGTGCCGATCATTTTAGCTCCGCATGAACCGCAGTAAGCCAGGCCGCTCAATAGATACTCGCTACTGACCTCCCTGGGATGTCTAAAAAGCGGACCGCGCTGTTTTAGCATCTGCCGGAGACGCTCGAACTCCTCTCGCGTCACCAGCGCCGGATGCGTACCCTCGACACGGATGGCCTTTTGCGTATTGCCGCCCTTCGAATCCCAATAGCGGTAGCCGTTAAAGACCGTCACGCCGGTATATGCCTCGTTGGTCAGCATATAGTAAAGGACCGTGTTGGTCCACTCATGGCCGTCCCTGGTCTTGAAGCCCTCCGCGTTAATCTTCTTGGCGATTTCCTTGACTCCCATGCCACCCATCGCCATTTGGAAGATGCGCTTGGCAAGCGCTGCCTCGGCCGGATCAGGTTCGAGCTTGGATTTCTCGGCTTCTCCCACCTTGACCCTGACGCGCCGATAGCCGTAGGGCGCGCGCCCGCCGTTTAAGAAGCCGCGCGCGGCGTTCTCGTTCATGCCCCGGACCGTATCGACAGACAGGTTGGCCGAGTAGAACTCATCTATCACCTCGATCATGCCTTCCAGCATCCGGCCCGCCGGGGAATCGTCTATGGGCTCATTGATGGATACAAGTTGAACCCCGTGCTTTCGGAGCATAGCCTTATAGAGGATCGAATCCTCGCGGTTGCGCGCGAACCGCGAGAGCTTCCAGACCAGGATGACCGTGAAGGGCGCGGTCTTCTGCTTGGCGAGCGCGATCATCCTTTGGAACTCGGGCCGGTTCGCGGTGCGCGCGCTTTCGGCCTCGTCCACGAACTGCTGCACCACGCGCCAGCCCTGCTTGTCCGCGTACTGGCGCAACGCCTTGAGCTGCGCCGGGATGGAGAGGTCCTTCTCGGCCTGCCGTTCCGACGACACGCGGGCGTATAAGGCGGCCGTCGTCTGCCCGCCGCTTCCGTTTTGTTCGCTCATTGTGTCGGCCTCCCCTTTAATTACGATGCATCGGCCAAGAAGTTCCCATAGTTTTACCCGCTTCCGCCGGTTTCGCAAGCCCTCCGTCTTTGAGCACTCTTCTTCCTATAAGTCGGGCCAAAATCCTCAGGCCCTCCAACTGCTCCACCGCAAGCTTCTCATTCGTTCCTTTATTGGTTGATTTCTCCCCTAGCAATGTCCTCCCATGCAGGCCGGGCCTTGTCCGGCCTTGATTTTAGGGCGCCCAAGCGCGCCCAACTCAACTCCCATTACAGGCTGCCGCCCGCAGCCCCACCCGAGGACTCCACGCCCTCGGGACCTGCTCCGCCCTTTTAACGTCGCGGCGGACCCTTCGCCGGCCAATCTACTTGAACTCCAGAGGATATCTCGCCGTCCCGCAATCCTTGCCGCTCGCCGCGATGTCGAGCCAAAAACCCGTCGCCTTTCGCGGCGCTTTGAAGGAAACACTGGCATCCAACGAACCGCCCCGGCCAATCCAATCCGCTTTCCAAAAATCCCACTTCCCCGCAATCCGGTAGCGGGCAGTTAAAACCTCAATGCTTGTCATCTCGCAAAAATCCGGCCATTGGCTGGTGGCCTCGAAAGAAAGCTTGTAGCGATTGCCGTTGGAACGAAGCTTGATTTTATTCAGCGCCCATGCGCTTTGAGTCAAGCTCAACGGCCGCCAGTCCGTAATTCTTCTTGCAGACCATGGACTCATCAAAAGCGGCCACAATTGCACCATGAGCGAAATAATCGCAACCGCGCCCAGGCCATACCCGCCCCACATCCCGTATAATCCCAGCTTCCGAATCACGCGCTCTCTCTTGAGTCTGCGCTCAGCCGCCTTTTGAGCGCGTTCCGCCGCGATGTCCCGCACCATGTCGTAATAGAGGACGGCCTGCTTCTCATGGAGCGTCAATTCCCGGCGCTTGTTTTCCCGTGCATCGGGATAAACCGCCTTTTCCAAATCAAGCCCGATGGATTTGGGCTCTTCCTTGGGCGCGGGCTGCGGTTGGGGTTGGACCTCCACCCGCGCCACCGGCGCTTGCTTCGGTAATGGCCGCAAGGTCGGCCCTGCCGGATCTATTTTATACTCGGCCCCTTCGGCGTCAACAAACCTTGTCAGGTGTCGCGAAGCCATGAAGTTTTCCATCAGGCAAAATAAATGCCTCGGCTTGGCGGCTCCCCAATAATAATTCCGCATGACCGCCGCCTTGAGCCCGCCCATAATCGTGGAACTCCCGCATATCCACCAGACCTGGGCTAGGTCTTCCCGGTCACTCAGGGCCCGCAAGGATTCTTCCAGCTTGTCCCGATTCTTCAAGGTCAGCTCGACTTCCAGCCCCACCCGTTCGGCTTCGGCGTCCGGCGCTTTGTAGATAAATTCGCCATCGCAGAGCTTCTGCCGCTTCTTTACCTGACGTTCCCAAAGCAGGCTTTCCGGCATGAAGCCCCGGACCAGAGGGTGGCTCTCCAGCACCAGCCCCACCCTGGCGCAGGCCATCCTATGCTCAAAAATGAACGGCTTGTAATGCTGCGGCAAAAACCGCCTCTTGAGCCTCAGCTTGCCGAACTTTTCCAGCGTCCGGTATCCCTTCGGCCTTAAATAAATCGCTTTCTTCGGCAGCCTCGCGGTCTCGAAGTCCCCTATCAAATCCTTGCTTCGCAGAGTCCCCAGCACCCTGTACCCATGCGTCTGGTTGGCGTAAATCAGCTCCACTTCCGGCCTGCCCAGGTACCCATATTCCGATATCTTCTGCATCAGGTAGAGCATCCTTTCAGTCAGAGGTTTAGAACTAAAATCATCCTCTTCCCTTCGGTCCATCCCCAGGGTTTCCACTTCCCCAGGAACACTCTCCACCTCAATCAAATCAGTCCCGGTCTCTTCCAATTCCCACCTCCTTGCTCCCTTCCCGCATCCGTCCCCTTGCCCCGTTTCGAACACCATCCCGAATCAACATCATCATTATCGTAGAGGGAGGGAGGTCAGCTCGCCGCGCAGTGGCG
>DATLSD010000058.1:0-21198 GCA_035534315.1 Elusimicrobiota bacterium | reverse complement strand
GGGCGGGCCGCACGCGGCGTATTTCGCGACCCGCGACGCCTTCAAGCGCCTGACGCCCGGCCGCGTGGTCGGCGTGTCCAAGGACGCCGCGGGCAAGACCGCCTACCGCCTGGCCCTGCAGACAAGAGAGCAGCACATCCGCCGGGAAAAGGCCACCAGCAATATCTGCACGGCGCAGGTTCTTTTGGCCGTCATCTCGGGATTTTACGCCGCCTACCACGGGCCCAAGGGCCTGGCCCGCATCGCGCGCGGCGCGCACGCCTTGGCCGCCGCCTTCGCCGCGGGCGCGGAGGCGCTGGGCTATTCCCTGCGCCACGCGGAATTCTTCGACGCGGTGCGCGTGAAGGTCCTGCCCGCCCAGGCGCGCAAGATTTTGGCCGAGGCCGCGGCGCGGCGCCTGAACCTGCGCGTCTTCCAAGACGGCGACTTGGGCGTTGCTTTCGACGAGGCCAAGACGCCCGCGGACGTGGAGGAACTCCTGGCCATTTTCGCCGCGGGCAAGGGCGTCGACGCGCCCAAGCCCGGCGCGCTCGCCGCCGCGACGCCGCGCATCCCGCCGCAGCTCGCGCGCGCGACCCCGATTTTGCCCCAGGCGGTCTTTAACCTCTACCACAGCGAGACCGAGATGCTGCGCTACATCAAGCGCCTGGAGTCGCGCGACTTGTCCCTGACCACGTCGATGATTCCGCTGGGCTCCTGCACCATGAAGCTCAACGCCGCCTCGGAGATGCTGCCCATTACCCTGCCGGGATTTTCGGACATCCACCCCTTCGCCCCGCCCGAGCAGACCCGCGGCTACCAGGAACTGCTAAACGACTTGGGGGCCTGGCTCTGCGCGATGACCGGCTTTGCCGCGGTGAGCTTTCAGCCCAACGCCGGCTCGCAGGGCGAGTACGCCGGGCTCCTGGCCATCCGCGCCTATCAGAAAAGCCGCGGCCAGGGCGCGCGCGACGTGTGCCTCATTCCCGCCTCGGCCCACGGCACCAACCCGGCCTCGGCCGCGATGGCGGGCTTGAAGGTCGTCACCGTGGCCACCACGCCCTCGGGCGACATCGACTTGAACGACTTGAAGGCCAAGGCCGTGGAGCACACGCGCAGCCTCTGCGCCTTGATGGTCACCTACCCCTCGACGCACGGCGTGTTCGAGGAGGGCATCAAGGACGCCTGCATGGCCGTGCACGCCGCGGGCGGCCAGGTTTATCTGGACGGCGCCAACATGAACGCCATGGTGGGCCTCTGCCGCCCGGCCGAGTTGGGCGCGGACGTCTGCCACTTGAATCTGCACAAAACTTTCTGCATCCCGCACGGCGGCGGCGGGCCGGGCATGGGCCCCATCGCCGCGGCCAAGCACCTGGCCCCGCACCTGCCGGGAAACCCCGCCGCGGCGGGCGCCGCCGCCAACGGCGCCGCCGCGCTCGCCAACGGCCCGGTGGCCGCCGCGCCCTGGGGCTCGGCCATGATTTTGCCCATCCCCTGGGCCTACATCGCCCAGATGGGCGCGGACGGTCTTTTGCGCGCGTCGCAGACGGCCATCTTGAACGCCAACTACGTCGCCAAGAAATTGGAAGGCAGCTACCCGGTCTTGTTCCGCGGCCGCCACGGGCTCATCGCGCACGAGTGCATCCTGGATTTGCGCCGCTTCAAGGACACCGCCGACGTGTCGGTCGAGGACGTGGCCAAGCGCCTGATGGACTACGGCTTTCACGCGCCGACCGTCTCCTGGCCGGTGCCGGGCACGATGATGATCGAGCCCACCGAGAGCGAGTCCAAGGCCGAGCTCGACCGCTTCTGCGAGGCCATGATCCTCATCCGCGAGGAAATCCGCGCCGTCGAGGAGGGCCGCGCGGGCAGGACGGACAACCCCTTGAAGAACGCGCCGCACACGGCCCTGGCGGTCACGGCCGAGTCCTGGACGCATCCTTATTCCCGCGGGCAGGCGGCCTTTCCCGCGCCCTGGCTTAAAGAGCACAAATTCTGGCCGGCCGTGGCCCGCATCGACAACGCCTATGGCGACCGCAATTTCGTCTGCGCCTGCTCCTAGCCCGGTCCTGACCGGGCCCATCCTGGACGCCCCGGGCCAGATGGGCCTGGACGAGGCCGTGCTCGACTTGTCCGCGCCCCAAGACGCGGTGCTGCGCTTCTACCGCTGGGACGGCCCCGCGATCACCTTCGGCTACGGGCAGCGGCGCGCGCACGCGGTGCAGCTCAGCGCGGCGCGGGGATTTTTGCCCCGGCCGCCGGTGCGCCGCCCGACCGGCGGGGGCGTGGTCTTTCACGACGGGGACATGACCTTCTCCCTGGTTTTTCCCTGGAACCGCCTGTCCTCGCCTCTGGCCGTCTACCAGGACCTGCACGCGGCCCTGGCCAAGGCGCTGCGCGGCTCGGGCGGGCCCGCCGCGCTGTGGACGGGCCAAGGCCCCGAGATGCCGCTGCAAAAGGCGTGCTTCGCCGCGCCGTCGCCGGCCGATTTGGTCGACCACGCGGGGCGCAAGATTCTGGGCGGGGCCCTGCGCAAGCGGCGCGGCCGCGGGCTCTACCAGGCCTCGCTGCGCCAGGAATTTTTCTCGGCGCCGCGGCAGGATCTGGAAGCTCTCGTCACCCGGGCCCTGCGCCCGCTCTTGGCCCGGCCGCTGGTCCCCGAGCTGCCTTCCTCCTGGATCTGGGCCGGGCGGACCCTGGCCGAAAAATACCGGAGCGAATCCTGGAACGCCAGGAGGTAAGCCCGGCCGCGCTGGGCCTCATCCTCGTCCTCGCCTTCGTCGCCTTCACGTTCGTCCCGTTCATGGGCAAGGCTTTCCACATGGACGAGCCGCTCTTCCTGGCCCCGGCTCTGCACATCCTCAAGGACCCCTTTCACCCGCTGGCCTTTTCCTTCAACTGGTACGGGCAGACCGTGCCCATGTCGCGCCTCAACAACACCCCCCCGCTCTTCCTTTATATGCTGGCCCTGGCCGTAAAATGCACGGGCGGGGGCCCGTTTCTCATGCGGCTTTTTTTCCTGCCGCTCGATTTTTTGGCCGCGGGCTCGCTCTTTCTCCTGGCCGGGCGCTTTCTTAAAAAGCCGCTGCTGCCGGTATTGCTCGCCCTGGCCTCGCCGGGCTATTTCGTGGGCTTAAACCTGCTCTACCCCGACAAGGCCGCCGCGGCCTTCGGATTCTTCGGCCTCTACGCCTGGGTCCGCGGCACGGACGAGAAAAGCCCGGCCTGGAAAAGCCTGGCCGCCGGCGCCCTGGCCCTGGCGCTGCTCTCCAAATATCTCGCCGTGGTGTTTTTTGTCCCCGCCGCGGCCTACGCGCTTTGGAGCCGCGAGCCCGTCAAGAAAATCGCGCTTTTGGCCGCGGCGTTCATCCCCGTGGGGCTCTACCTCGTCTTGAACCTGCTCCACGGCGGCGGGGCGTTCTCCTCGGCGTGGCGCACCACCGCGCAGAGCCTTTCCGCCGCGTCCTGGGCGCGGCGCTCTCGCGCGGCGCTCTCCGGCGTGGGCGGCTGCTGCGCGGCCGCGGCGCTCTGGCCTTTTTTCGCGGGCAAGCCGCGCTGGAAAACACTGGCGGCGGCCGCGGCCGCCGCGGCCTTTCTCTTTCTGCCTTTCTGGGACGCGGCCGGCCCCGCGCCCCGGCTTCTCGATCGGGGAACCGGGGTCGCCATGGCCTTTGCCGCGATTGTCGGGCTGGCCGCGCTCCTCGCGGCCGAGGACAAATCCGCCGGCCGGGCGCTGTGGGTCTCCTGGGCCGGGGCCGTCTTCTTGATGGAGGCCTTCGTGTACTGGTCGGTCATGGCGCGGGTCACGGCGCTCCTGGTCCCGCCGCTGATCTTCGCCTGGGCCGGGATGCTGGAAAAACGCCTGGGGCAAAAGGCGCTCTCCGTCCTTTACGGCCTGAGCTTGGCGGCCACGCTGGCCCTGAGCCTGGGCCTGGCCTGGGTCGATTCCTGCTACGCTGACGCGCAGCGCCAGGCCGCGCGGGTCGCCGCGAGCCTGCCGGACAAAGGCGGCCGCTTGTGGACCGCGTCGCATTGGGGCCTGCAGTACTACGTCGAGCAGGAGGGCGGCAAAGAGCTTGACGCCCTGCGCGGCGGCTGGGACCAGACGCGCCCGGGCGACGCGGTGGTCTGGAGCGCGGTCAACTCCAACCAGCTCCTCCCCGATCGGCGCTTTCTTATCGACGCGAAGCAGATCGACTGGAAAAACCCCCTGCCCCTGCGCCTGATGAGCGCCCGGCAAGGGCAGGCCGGATTTTACTCGAGCGTCTACGGATTTCTGCCCTACGCCTTGAGCCGCGCGCCCTTGGACGAATTTTTCTTCGCCAAAATCCTGCCGCAAAAACTTCGGCGCCCGCGCCGGCGCCGCGGCTATTGAACGTCCGCCGCGCTTATTGTTTAATCCCTAGACCACCCGAAGGAGCCACATCATGAGCGAAGACGCAGCCCCCAAAGCCGCCGAGAAGCTGGTGCTCATCGTCGACGACGACGAGAGCATCATCGACTTGATGGAGCACGTGGTCCGCAAGGAAGGCTTTCGGACCGACCGCGCCACTGACGGCAAGGAGGCGCTCACCAAGGCCCAGGCCTTGAAGCCCGATTTAATCCTGCTTGATTTCCTGCTGCCCAGCATGGACGGGCACGCCGTGGTCCGCGCCCTGCGCGAATCCGGCCACGGCGGCATCCCGGTCATCGCCGTGACGGGCCAGCACTTGGACGAGGCGCGCCAGGACGCTCTGCGCCGCGAGCCCGCGGTCAAGGATTTCCTGCAAAAGCCCCTGCGCACCGCGGTCCTGGCTGCGGCCGTGCGCAAGGTCCTGGGCGCCAAGACCGGGGCATGAGCCGGCCGCTGCGCGCCGCGGCCGCGGCCCTTGGCTGCCTCGCCGCGGTCTACGCCCTCGTCCGCGTCGACTTGAACCTGCGCGCGCGCGCGGCCTATCAAGAGGGCGAGAAGTACCTGCTCTGGGCCCAAAACCCCGCGCTCAAGAAATCCTATTACGACGGCGTGCTGGCCCGGCAGGAAGACGCGCTGCAAAAGCAGTACCGCGCCGGAACCATCGGCGCCGATGAGCTCAAGCAGAAAATGGCGCTGGCGCAAATCCGGCGCGACCAGGCCGTCTCCGAGAGCTCGCTCAAGTACGCCTACGTCTGGTTCGAAACGGGCGCCGAGCTCTTCTCGCCGCCCGAGAACCATTGGACCCGGCTTTGCCGCGAGGAGATGCCCAAGGCCAAGGCGCTTTGGGAAAAGCAGCTCCAGGCGGAAAAAATCCCCTACAAAGACTACATGCTGGAGTAGCCGGTGGTCCCCTGGATCATCGGAGCCGCCCTGGCGCCCTTCGCGGCGGCGCTCCTGGTCCTGGCGCTCAAGTCCCTGTTCCTGGCCGCCGGCCGCTCCGGCGACGCCCTGCCGTTTTTCGCGGGATTCGCGGGCGCGGCCCTGGCTTGGCTCGCGGCGCGCTTTTTCCCGCCCCAAGGCCGGGCCACGCGGACATTCGACGCGGCCCAGCGGCGCATCTACATTTTCGGCCATGAGCTCTCCCACGCGCTGGCCGCGTGGCTCTCCGGAGCCAGCATTTTTGCCTTCCACGTGGGCCGGCGCTCCGGCCACGTCGATTTGGACAAAAGCAACGCGCTCATCGCCCTGGCGCCCTACTGCCTGCCGGTCTACACCGCCGCGGGCCTGCTGGCCTGGCGCGTCGCGCTCGCCTTCAAGCCCGGCCTTCCCGCCGCGCCCTTTCTGGCGTTCTTGGGCCTGACCCTCGCCTTCCACCTCACCAAGACCGTGGAGTACGTCTGGGATTTGTCCCAGCCGGACTTAAAGGCCGCGGGCGGCGTGGTCTTTTCGCTCTCCGCCATCGCCGCGGCCAACGGCCTGGTCATTTTGGGCCTGGCCGGGGCGCTGTTCCCGCGCTCGGTTTTCTTCATGGCGGCCGTGCGCTCGTCCTGGTCCTGGGGCATTCGCTTCTGGCTCGGCGCCGCGGCGCTGGGGCGCCGGGCCTGGAGAACGCTGCGCGCATGAGGACCGCCGCGGTGCTGCGCGAACTGCCGCGCAAAATATTCCACGTCCTCTCGCTGCTCTACTACGTCCTCTACCGCGCGCTGGGCGTAAAGCGCGCGATTTTCTGGATGGCGCTTTGGACGCTGGCCGTCGGCGCGGCCGAGGCCGCGCGGCTCTTTTTTCCGAAGCTCAACCGCCTCGTCCTGGGCCCTTTTTCCGGCATCGCCCGCCCCGAGGAGAAAAGCCGCGTCAGCGGGCTCTTCCACACGACCCTGGGAAGCCTGCTGCTCTTTATCGTCTTCGGCAAAAACCCCAAGGCCGTGGCCTTCGCGCTGGGTTGCGCGGCGCTGGGCGACGCGGCCGCGGCGCTGGGAGGCAAGGCCTTGGGCCGGCACTCCATCGGCCCGGGCAAGACCCTGGAGGGAAGCCTCTCCTGCCTGGCCGTCTGCGCGGGCGTGGGACTCTTCCTGGGCCTGGGCTGGGCGCCTTCCCTTTCGGCCGCGGCCGCGGCGACCGCGGTCGAGTACGCCCCGGTCACGTCCTGGTTCAACGACAATCTCTGGATGCCGCTGGTCGCCGCCGGAGCGCTCCAACTCGCGCTGCTAAAATAGCTAAAATCCTCCTTATGAGGGAGCCCGGCGAGAGACGGAATTTTCGTTTCGCCTGGCGCGTCGCCATCCTGCTGGCCAACGGCCTGGGAATCATCTTCCTGGCCCTGCTCGTGCTGCTCGCGGCCGTCGCCTACGTGGTTTTCCCCCGCGTGGCCAAATCCTCCCAGATCAAGGCGATGCTGGCCCAGCGCCTGGAGGATTCCCTGCACCGCCCGGCCTCCATCGGCCGGGTGGTCATCGCGCCCCAGGGGATCAAGATTTCCGCCGTGAAAATCGCCAACGAGCTTCCCGGCGAGGGCGATCTCTTGGACGGAGAAAGCGCGGTCGTGACCATCAAGCTGCTGCCGCTGCTGCGCCGCCGCCTGGAAATAAAGACCGTGCGCATCCTCCATCCCGTCATCCGCCTGGTGCGCGAGAAAGACGGAAGCTGGAGCTTTTCCGACATCTTTCATTCCACGGCCGCGGCGCGCGCGCCCAACCCGCTTTTTTTCTCCATGCCGGTCTCGCTCTACGCGGAAAAGACCGTCATCCAAAACGCGGCCGTCATCATCGACGACCGCTACCGCAAGAGGACCATCACCTTCAGCGGCCTGGACATGACCGTTAAAAATCCGGACGCCCGGGCGCCCTTCTCCTTTGCGGCCTCGTTCGCCAACTCCTTCCAATTCAAGAACCGCAAAATCACGGCCGACTGCGCGCTCTCGGGAACCGCGTCCCTCGACGGGCTCCAGCTCGCCTCGGCCACGGTGAGCGCCGACCGGGCCGAGATCAAGATCGACGGCGCGGTCTTCAACGGGACCCTGGCCTTGCGCGATTTATTGCATCCCTCCGTCCAGGGAAACTTTCTCGCCCCGGCCTTGAGCCAGGCTTGGCTCTCGGCCCAGACCGGCCGGCCCGCGGCCTTCCCGTGGCCGCAGAGCCGCTGGAGCTTCAAACTGGAGTTTCCCTCGGCGCGCCTCATGCGCGTGCCGGAGCTGGACATGACCGCGCAGGCCTTCTCGGCGCAGGCCTCGGGCGCGGTCGACTTCTCTTCCTCGCCCTTTAGCCTCCAGGCCCAGGTCCGCGTCTCCTCCGCGCCCCTGCAGAATTTCTCGTTCCTCGCTCCGGGCATCTCCCGCGATCAAATCCGCGGCCAGATGGAGGCCCAAGCCCGCGTCAGCGGCCCGTGGACCCGCCTGCGCGCGGACCAGGCGGACATACGGCTGGAGAATTTCTCGGCGCGCTTTAAGCCCTTGTCCGTCGCGGCGGGCCTGATTTCGATCTCCGCCACGAAGAATTTCGCGGCGTTCTCGCTCTCGGCCGAGCAGGGCTCGCTGCGCGCCCTGGGGCATTCCCTGACCGACGCCTCCCTGCAGGCCGGCCTGGCCCGCAACCGGCTCGCGATTAGGCGGCTGGCCTTCGATTGGGACGGAACCCGCGCGATTGCCAGCGGCGACATCCAAAACGTGACGCGGCCAAACCGCATCTATCTGCGGGCGTGGTTCGGCCCGCTGCGCTGGAGCAACGCCCAAAAGCTGGCCGTCGACGTCGCCGCGTACTTCTCCAAGCTCCGGCGCGAGCGCTCCAAGGCGGCCCCGCCGTCCCCCGAACACCATTGGGTGGCCTTTTTCAAGTATCATATCCCGCGCCGCTTCCCGGCCACCTCCGGGCGCATCACGGTCTCGGAGGTCCGGGACAAGGATTTCTGGTTCAAGAACGCCTCGGTGGTCTGGGACTTGAGCGGCGTGACGCCCCGGCTCAACACCGCCAGCGGGGAAGTGCGCCTGGGCCTGGGCCCGGGGCATTTCGATAATTTGCAGTCCATTCTGGAGTCGAGCAAGTTCATGGAGGTGGCCTTCCTGCCCTACGTCTACATGCACAAGATGAACAGCTTTTCCGTGCTCTCCACAGCGGCCGCCTACCCGGACACCTTCGACTTCAACCGCATCGGCGGGCAGTACAGCGTGCACGACGGGCTGGTGCGCACGCGCTTTTTCCACGTGGACAGCCCGCAGCTCGCCGCCTTCGCCCAGGGCACGGCCGATTTCGCCAAGGAAACCGTGGACATGGAGGTTTTGACCAGGCTCTCGCACTACGACGCGCCGCTGCCGGAGTGGTGGGTGGACGAGCTGGGCCGGCCCGCCATCGGCTTCTGGGTCAAGGGCAGCCTGGATCACCCCACCATCGAGCCGCGGCTGCAGAAAATGGGCGCGCATGAAATCGAGCAGGCCCTGGCCAAGGCCGAGGCCCGCGCCCGCAAGAGCCTTCGCGGAGACGAGAAATGACGCGGCAGGCAGAAATAGGAGAACGCTGACATGGCAGCCATGAACAAGAACGACGTCCTGGGAATTTTGCAGGAGCACGGCGCGGTGGTCTCGGGCCACTTCCAAATGGCCACGGGGCTGCACAGCCCCATCTACATCCAGACCGCGATGGTTCTGCAGTACCCCCACGTCGCGCACAAAATCGCCAGGGCCCTGGCGGCTAAATTTCCCCAGGAGTGCGACGTGGTCGTCGCCCTGGGCACGTCCTCCATCATCCTGGGCCAGGAGCTGGCCCGGGTCAAGAAGTGCCGCGCCATCTTCGCGGAAAAAACCGGCGGCGCCCTGGCCCTGCGGCGGGATTTCAAGCTCGAGCGCGGGGAAAAGGCCCTGCTCATCCAGGACGTGCTCGCCAGCGGCGGGCTGGTCTCTGAGATGACGGCGCTGGCCCGCGCCCGCGGCGCCAAGACTCTGGGCGTCGGCGCGCTCGTCGACCGCTCCGAGGCGGCGCTTTGCCTGGACATCCCGGTGCGCGCGCTGGTCTCCTATCCCTTGGAGGCCAGCCCGGAGAAGTCCTGCCCCCAGTGCGCCTCGGGCGTGCCGCTGACCAAGGCGCGCCAAGCCCCCGGACCGCAGGAAGGCGAATAGCCGTGATCGAACGCTACAGCCGTCCCGAGATGGCGCGCCTCTGGTCCGACGAGCACCGCCTGCTGGCCATGCTCGAGGTGGAGACCGTCTTCCTGGAGGCGCTGGCCAAGGACAAGCGCATCCCTGCCGCGGAAATCCGCGCCCTGAAAGATATTTCTCCCGCGAAAATTCTGCAGGAAGCCCGGCGCCAGGAAGCCGGCGCCGCGCACGAAATCGTGGGCCTGCTCTGGGCCCTCTCGCGGCTCCTGGGAACCAAAGCGCCGCGCGTGCGCCGCTACCTGCACTACGGGCTGACCTCCTCGGACGTCTTGGACACCGCCTTGGCCCTGCAGCTGCGCGACTCGGCCGACCTGCTTTTGGAGGGCTGGCGCCAAGCCCGCGGGCGCATCGCGGCCCTGGCCCGCCGGCACGAGAAGACCTGGATGGCCGGGCGCACGCACGGCGTGCACGCCGAGCCCATGACCTTCGGGGTCAAGCTCGCGGGCTGGCACGCCCAAGTCCTGCGCGACGAGGCGAGATTAAAGCGCGCGCGCGAGGAAATCCGCTACGGAAAAATCTCCGGGGCCATCGGCACCTTCACGCAAATCGGCCCGCGCTACGAGGCCCAAGTCTGCCGCGCCCTGGGCTTGAAGCCCGAGCCGGTCTCGACCCAAGTCGTGCCGCGCGACCGCCACGCCGAGTTCGTGCAGGCCTTGGTCCTCTCCGCCGCCGCCGTCGAGCGCTTCGCGCTTGAAATCCGGCACCTGCAGAAAACCGAGACGTTGGAAGCCGAAGAGCCTTTTTCCGAGGGCCAGAAGGGCTCCTCGGCCATGCCCCACAAGAAAAACCCGGTGCTCTGCGAGAACCTCTGCGGCCTGGCGCGCCTGGTGCGATCCTACGGCGCCGCGGCCGCGGAGAACGTCGCGCTCTGGCACGAGCGCGACATCAGCCACTCCTCGGTCGAGCGCGTCATCCTGGCCGACGCCTGCCTGGCCCTGGACTTCATGCTCCACCGCCTGGCCAAGGTGCTGGGCGGCCTCGCGGTCTATCCCGAGCGCATGAAGAAAAATATGGACGCCTCGCGCGGCCTGGTCTTTTCGCAGCGGGTCCTGCTGCGCCTCATCGACGCGGGCCTGGGCCGCCAGGAGGCCTACGACTTGACCCAAGCCGCGGCCATGGCCTGCTGGCGCACGGGCAAAAGCTTCGAGGACTGCCTCGCCGAAAACCCAGAAGTGCTCAAGGCCCTTTCGCGCCGGGGCGTCGCCGAGTGCTTCGACCTGGAAAGCTACCGGAAATTCTCCGCGTTTTTGCTGCGCCGCGGCGGCGTCAAAAAATGAACCCGCCCGTGATTGCTCTTCTGACCGACTTCGGCCTGCGCGACTCCTACGCCGGCGTCATGAAGGGCGTCATCCTGGGCCGCTGCCCGCAAGCGCGCGTGGTGGACGTCTGCCACGGCATCCCGCCGCAGGACGTGCGCGCCGCGGCCTTATGCCTGCGCCAAAGCGCCCCATTTTTTCCGGAGGGCGCCCTTTTCGTCGTCGTGGTCGACCCGGGCGTGGGCTCCAAGCGCCGCGTCTTGTGGGCCAAAAACCGCCGGCATTCTTTCTTGGCGCCGGACAACGGCGTCTTGTCCTGGCTTGAGGACGCGCCCGCCGCCTACCGCGGCGTGGAAAATCCCAGCCTGCGCCTCAAGCCCGCCAGCCGCACCTTCCACGGCCGGGACGTCTTCGCCCCCGCCGCCGCCGCGCTGGCCTGCGGGACAAGCCCCGCGGCCTTGGGTCCGGCCGTCACGCCCCGCGCGCGTCTAAAATTTCCCGCCTTGAAAAAGCTGCCGCGCGGCCGCCGCCGCGGCGACATCATCGCGACGGACCATTTCGGCAACGCGGTGACCGCGATTCCCGCGGCCGCGGCCAAGGGGCGCCGAGTTTTTTTCCGCGGGCGCGCGCTGGGGCCCGTGCGCGCGCACTACGCCCAAGTCCGCGCCGGAGAACCGCTGGCGCTCATCGGCTCCTCGGGATTTTTAGAGCTTTCCGTGCGCGAAGGCAGCTTCGCCCATGACTTCAACGCCGCGCCGGGGGATTATGCCGAACTTAGCTGAGGAAAAACGATTCAAGGTCTCGCTTAAGCCGGGCGAGGAGCGGCGCTTGGCCGCGGGGCATCTCTGGGTGTTCTCCAACGAGATTGCCAACATCGAGGCGGGCGCCGCGGCCGGCGACTTGGCCGAGATCGCGGCCGCCTCGGGGCGGCTTCTGGGCACGGCCTTCTACAACCCCTCAAGCCTCATCGCCTGCCGCATGATTTCCCGCCAGAGCGTCCTGGCCGACGGGGATTTTTTCCGGCGCCGCCTGCGCCGGGCGTTTTCCGAGCGGGAGCGGCGCGTGGGCGAAAGCGCCTACCGCCTGTGCTTCGGCGAGTCGGACGGCCTGCCCGGCCTCGTCATCGACCGCTACGGCGATCATCTCGTCCTGGAGGTGCTCTCCGCCGGCATCGAGCGCCGCCTGGACGACGTCGCCGCCGCGCTCATGGAGCTCTCGCCCTGGAAGAGCCTCCGGCTCAAGAACGACCACCGCATGCGCAAGCTCGAAGGCCTGCCGCTGGAAAGCCGCGACCTCGTCGGGCAGACGCCCGAGCGCGCGACAATTTCCGAGCGCGATCTCAAGTTCCACGTGCCGCTGGCCGGCGGGCAAAAGACCGGCTTCTACTTCGACCAGCGCGACAACCGCGATTTCCTGCGGCCCTTCTACAAGGACCGCACGGTGCTCGACTGCCACTGCTACCTGGGCGCCTTCGCCCTGGGCGCGGCCAAATCCGGCGCGCGCGCGGTGCTGGGCATCGACAGCTCGGCCCAGGCCGTGGAGCTCGCCCGCGAAAACGCGGCCTTAAACGGCGCCGGGGACTCGGTCGGCTTCGAGCAGGGCGACGCCGAAGAGGCGCTGGAGAGCTTCGCGCGCGGCGAGCAGCCGCTCAAGCCCGACATGATTTTGCTCGACCCGCCCAGCTTCGCGCCCAGCCGCAAGGACGCGGCCAAGGCCTTGCGGCACTACGTGAAGTTAAACGCCCTGGCCCTGCAGTCTCTGCCGCCCGGCGGCCTTCTGGCTTCCTCGACCTGCTCGCACCACGTCGACCGCGAGGCCTTCGTCGCCATGCTGCGCTCGGCCCAGGCCAAGGCCGGCCGCCCCACGCGCCTCCTGCACCTGGGAACGCAGGCCGCGGACCACCCGATTCTCCTGGCCATGCCCGAGACCGAGTACCTGCACTTCGCCCTGCTGGAGACGCTGCCCGCGTGACCGAGACGGACCGCTCGCGCACCTTTTCCCCCTCGAAGCTGGGCACCTACCAGGACTGCCCGCGCCGCTACCGCTACGTGGACAAAATCAAGCGCGCGGAGCAGTCCGTGGAGGCGTTCGTGGGCACCTGCGCCCACCGCGCGCTCGAGGAGCTCTACGACGGCGTGCTCCACGGCAAGGTCTTGAGCGAGCAAGACGTCCTGGCCTTCTTCGACGCGCAGTGGGACAAGAACTGGTCCGAGGCCGTGGTCATCCGCGACAAGCGCTACGCCCGAGAGGACTGGAAAAAACTCGGCCGCGAGGCCTTGAGCCTTTATTATAAAGCCCAGGCGCCCTTCGACCGCGAGAAGACCGTGGGCCTGGAAAAGAGGATGGGCTTTGCCTTGGAGACCGCCTCCGGGCCCTGCCGCATCGAGGGCTTCATCGACCGCCTCGCGCTGGCCCAAGACGGCGCCTTTGAAATCCACGACTACAAGACCGGCAAGTCGCTGCCCGCGCAGGAGGAATTGGACTCCGACTGGCAGCTGGCCATCTACGACATCGCGGTGCGCCGCGCCTGGCCCGACGCCAAGGACGTGCGCCTGGTCTGGCATTACCTGCGCCACGGCAAGACCTTGGTCTCCGCGCGCACGCCCGCGGCCCTGGAGGCCTTGAAGGCCGACATCGCCCGGCTTATCGACGCCATCGCCGCCGATCATGAGTTCGCGCCGCGCGAAAGCCCCTTGTGCGGCTGGTGCGAGTACCGCGACATCTGCCCGCTCTGGGCCCACGCGGAAAAAATCGCCGAGCTCGACGAGCCCGCGCGCGGCGAGGACGAGGGCGCGCGCCTGGTCGACGCCCTGGCGGCGCTCGAAGAGCGCAAGAAATCCCTGCGCGAAAAGGCCAAGGCTATCGAGGACGAGGAAGGGGAGCTCAAGGACAAAATTTTTCGCTTCGCGCAGAAAGAAGGCGTCTCGGCGGTTTTCGGAACCGAGTTCCAAGCCGCCGTGTCCGAGAAAAAGGAGCACAAGTTTCCCACCAAGACCCATGCGCCCGAGGCTTTCGCCGCGCTGGAAAAGGAGCTAAAGTCCGGGCCTTTCTGGATGGAGGCGTCGCACTTCGACGCGCACCGTTTTTTGGAGAGCCGCCGCGAGGGAGACTGGAGCGACGCCCAGCGGGCGGCGATGGACGATATCGTCGCCCGCTATGCGGTCCTGGCCCAGGAACGGGCCGTGCGCTTGAAACGCCGGAAAGACGAACCCGAGGATTAGCCGCCGACGCCGAACTGCGCGGCCAGGCTCATCCAGTCGGTCTTGAGACGGTCGTGCTGCAGCTCGAGATCCTGCCAGGAACGCCCGAACTCCATGGGACGCTCGCTCGATGCCGCGGCGCGGTGATGAACCCGCCTTATCCGGGGCTCCGCCCTTTTTGCGGCTGCTTTTTTCATCGAAGTTTCTATCGCTCGCCGAAGCGAACCCTCCTCTGTGTTGGAGTATAGCCCCCGAACCCCGCTCCGTCAACACCCCCTGGGCCTAAAGGCCCATTTGTTTCTAGGACTTTTGGTCCGGCGATGTGTTATAATCGGGCGCGGGGAGATTTGTCCCCGTCCCGGCATCTTAATCCATGGAGGCGAGACGATGAAACGAATTTTTTCCGCGGCGCTGGCTCTTTTGGCCGGAACGTGCGTTTCATGGGCGCAAAGCGCTCCCCGGAAGATCATCGTCTCCTTCAAGCCCGGCACCTCGATTTTCGCCCGGGATCAGGCGATTTCCGCGATGGACGCGACGGGCGTCGGGAACATCGAGAGCGCGGACCAGGCCCGGTCCTTCATCGCGGTCGTGGCGGAAAAGCAAAACGGGCCGTTCCCGGCTCCTCTTAAGTCCTTGGCCGCGGCATCGCCCAGCATCGTCTCCATCGAAAACGACTTCCGCGCCAAGTGGATCGAGTCGGAGCCGGCGTCCTTCGAGGCCACGCCCTTTCCCGCGCAGGCCTCGCTAAGCGCCCTGGGCCTGCGCCGCCTGGCCCTGCCCGCGGATTCAAGCCGCGACTTCACTGCCGAGGAAATCCGCAACCGCATCACCTGGAACATCGCGCGCGTCGACGCGCCCGCGGCCTGGAACTACACCCAAGGCGCCGGCGTCAAGGTCGCGGTCATCGACACGGGCATCGACTACACGCATCCGGATTTATCCATGAACGTGGCGGGCGGCTACAACGCCATCACGGGCTCGAGCCTCCGCGCCGGCTACAAGGACGACAACGGCCACGGCACCCACGTGGCCGGCATCATCGCGGCCGACGGCGAGCGCCTGGTCGGCGTCGCGCCGCGCGCCAAGCTCTACGCGGTCAAGGTGCTTTCCGCCGACGGCAGCGGGGACTTGAGCGACGTCATCAAGGGCGTCATTTGGGCCGCCAACGAGCACATCCCGGTGGCCAACATGAGCCTGGGCACGGACAAGCCCAGCGCGGCCCTGGAGCAAGCCGTCGAGTACGCGGCGTTCGAGGGCACGGTCGTCGTGGCCGCGGCCGGCAACGCCAGCGGCGGTCCGGTGAGCTACCCCGGCGCCTACCCCTACGTCATCGCGGTCGCGGCCAGCGACTCGAACAACCAGCTGGCGTCCTTCTCCAGCGTGGGCCCGCAGGTCAAATTCATCGCGCCCGGGCAGGACATTCTTTCAGCCTGGCTCCACGGCGGCTACGCCAATATCTCCGGCACCTCCATGGCCGCGCCGCACGTCACGGGCCTGGTCGCGCTCTCGCTCTCGCAGGGCTACCTGGGATTGGGCGGCCCCGACGGAGTGCTCGATCAGCTGGAAAAAGCGGCCCACGCGCTTGCCGGCGTCCCCAAGAACGGGCAGGGCAGCGGCTTCGTCGACGCCTTGAAGCTGGTCCAGTAAGCCCGCGCGGTCAGCGGGACTTGGGCGGCGCGGCGGACGGAAGCGCGGAAGCGGCCGCGGTCGAAACGGCGGGCGCGGCGACGGAAGCCGTCGCGGTGGAAACAGCGGGGGCCGCCGCCGGGCTTTCCCGCGCGAGCAGCTTTTGGAACGCCGCGTCGGCGCTCAAGGCGAAATAAGACGTCGCGCCCGCGGCCAAATCCGGGCTTGAGACGACGCCCTTCTTGAAGTCCGCGAAGTCCAGATCGCATAGGGACCACGCCGCGCCGGGCTCCTGCCAGCGCTCCAGAATTTGCGCGCGGCTTCTCATAACCTTCAGGGACGCGCGGCGCAGCGAGACGGCCGCGTCGTCGCTCAAGGGAGGCATGGCCGCGGGCGCGGTCGAGGCCGCCACATCCATGTCCACCGTGAGAATATCGAGGTAGCCGTTCATCACGCCGGCGACGGCGGCTTGGGCCTTGTCGTCGGCGCCCTGTTTGAGAATCTTGGGCTTGGCCGCGGCCAAGAATTGCCCCACGCCCTGAAAGCGCCGCGCCCCGCCCTCCTCGAAAACGCCGCTGCCCTGCGCGGCCCATGGCGGAGGAGGCCCCGCTGGAACTCCGCGGCCCATCCAGCAGCCGGACAATAAGAGCGCCGCAAGCGCCGCGCCGGCCAGCAGAATTTTGTCTTTCAACCGCGTCTCCAATGCCTAGTTGATATAATAAGGAGCCATGGCGAGTCAAGGCGCGTCCAAGGACCTTCCAGACCTCCCGGATTTTTTCTCGGCGGCCTGGCGCCTGTTCAAGGCCCGCTGGACCGTGGTTATTTCCATCACCGCTTTGGGCGCGGCCGCGTCCCTGGCCGGCGCGACTATTCCATTTTTGTGCGCCGTGCCTCTCTGGGGCCGCGTGCCCGCCATCCCGCTGGTGGCCCTCGCGGCCCTGGCCGCGATCTTCGCGTTTTTCTGGCTCTCCTCTTGGACGCCCATCGCCATGTTCGAGGCGGTTTTGGACGATTCCCCCTCGGCGCCGGACGTGCTGGGCTGCATCAAAAAAAGCCGGAACAAGATCGTGCCCTTCTCCTGGACCTACATCCTTTTTTTCCTGCTGGTCTTCTCCGGCTTGTGCCTCTTCGTCGTGCCGGGAATCTTCCTCTCCGTGGCCCTGTCCCTGGCCACCATCGGCTGCGTGGCGGAGGGAATATCCGGCATGACGGCCATGGAGAAAAGCTTCTACTACGTGCGCGGGCGCTGGTGGAGCGTGTTTTTGCGCCTCATCGCCATCGGCTTCGTCGGATTTTTGCCCAGCCTCATTCCCATCCTGGGCTGGATCGTCAGCGCGCTCATCTCCCCTTTGCCGCTGGCCATGATCGCGGTGCTCTACAAAAACCTGCGCGAGACCCGCGAGGCCCAGGGCCCGGCCTACGCGCCCAGCGCCCGAACGCGCCTCTGGATAGGAGCCGCGCTTTTGGGCCTTTTGATGCCCGTCCTGGGCGCGGCCGCCCTTTACAAGACCATCGGCCGCTGGGATCCTAATTTCGAGGCGCAGTGGCAGTCCTTGGAGATGCAGGGCCCCAATTCCTATCTTTCCAGCCAGGGGTTCCCCAATTTGCAGAAGATGGGCAACAGCCCGGCGCCCAACCCATGAGCGCCGAACGCGGCCGCGGAAAATTCTCCAAAATCGCCATCATGGCCGGCGGCATCCTGCTCTCCGCCGCGATTCTGGCCTACCTCATCCTTATCCACGTCTCCAAGCTCATCATCATCGGCTCGCGCATCAAGTGGCGCTGGGCGTGGCTGGCGACCGCGTGCGCCATGGGCAGCTACACCATGGTCGGCCTAGCCTTGGACGAGGCTCTCCTTATCCTGGGCTACTCCCTCTCCTTCGCCGAGCTTCTGGGCATCGCCCTGGTCTCGACCTCGGTCAACTATTTCGTCTCCTCGGCCGGAGCCAGCGGCTTCGCCCTAAAGGCCCACCTGCTGCGCAAGCGCAACGTCCCCTACGGCGCCACGGTCACGGCCTCGGTGTTGACCTCGGCCATCATCTACATCGTGCTGGCCGTCATCCTGGGCCAGGGGTTCCTATATCTTTTTCTCCACATGCGCGGCGCGCGCATCGCCATCATGGAAAGCGCCCTGGGCCTGGTGCTGCTGGTCTGCGCGGCGGTGCCCTTTATGGTCTTCTTCTTCAACTACCGCCTGCGCAGCCGCATCTTCCAGAGCGTGTTCCACTGGCTCAACCGCGCGGCCTACTGGTTCTCGCGGCCGGGCATCCCGCGCGAGGAGTTCGCCCAGTTCGAGGAGCAGTTAAACGGCGGCTTGGAGCGCGCGCGTCAAAGCCCCAAGCGCCTGGGCATGACCATCGCCTACACCTGCACGGACTGGTTCTGCGCCATGACCTCGCTCTACTGCTGCTTCCGCGCGGTGGGCGTGAACCTCTCGGTGGGCAGCCTCACGGCCGGATTCACCGCCGGGCAGGCCGCGACCCTGATTCCCATTTTGCCCGGAGGCCTGGGCGCGGTCGAGGGCTCCATGGCCGCGGTCTACCAGAGCCTCGGCATCGACTGGGCCACGGCTTTGGTCGCGGTCTTCATCTACCGCATCGCCTACTTCATCGTCCCCGGCCTCATCAGCGTCTTCGTTTTTTGGGGGCTCAAGATGTCCGAGCCCTCGCTCATGAAGAAGGCGGGGTTGATGGAGGAAAAAAACGAAAAGTCCCGCCTGGAAGCGTCGCCCGAGCGCTAGCCTGGCGGCCCTTCCTTATATAAGCCTGGAACCAGGCGATTTTAAGGCGCCCTTCCTACCTATTTTTGAGGTGCGGTAGAAAGTAAATATTCCACACGAACAGCGCAATCCCAGCAATAAAAACCGCGGAATAAAGGCGGTTGGCGAACTTCAGCATGGCCCCCGCTCGAGACAGGCGCTCATCGTTAAGGCCGGCGAATTTTTCCTCTTTTATGAATTGCTGGACGGCGAATGAATTTCCCATCGAGCCGCTCTTGAACAACCTTGGAGAGCCCAGCTCCCGCCATTGTTCCGGATGATTTTTTCGAAGAATGGATAAAAATATTGCCCGTACCACCGTGGCGATAATCCCCACGAGCACTATCGCGGCAAGCGCGCATCCAAGAATCAGACGTGTCATTTAATCGAGAAAAGACCTTTAGGGGCGTGAAAAAACTGGTGGACCTGAGCGGGATCGAACCGCTGACCTCCTGCATGCCATGCAGGCGCTCTCCCAGCTGAGCTACAGGCCCGTAATCATTCGCCGCCGGCGGGTCGTGGCTGACTAAAAAACCGCCGGAAAGCAACGGCAATTTTAGCACATTGAATGGTTGGAGACAATTGCGCTGCGGCGCGGCTACTTTCCAGCGACGCCCGCGGGCTCGGCCAGCAGGGTCTCGGCCCTGCGGTTCTGCCGCCAGCACGCCGGCGTCATCTGATCGCAGAGCGGCTTGTCCTTGCCGTAACTAATCGTCGCAACGCGGTGCGGCGTGACGCCCAAAAGCGAGTAGTAGCGGCGCACGGCCTCGGCCCGGCGCTGCCCTAGAGCCAAGTTATATTCCTCGGTGCCGCGCTGGTCGCAGTTGCCGCTGATCTGCACGGTCGTGTCGGCGTGCTCCTTAAGCCAAGCCGCGTTGGCGCGCAAAACGACCCGCGTCGCGGCGCTCAAGGCCGCGCTGTTATAGGCGAAATGGACGGTTTTGAGTTCAGGAATTGCGCGCATGACGCTCGTGCGCACCACTGGCTCCGAGGCGCTGGTCGCGGACGTCGTGCTCGTAGGCGCCGCCGTCACCGCGGCCGTTTTCTGCATATGGGCGCAGCCCGCCGTGAAAATCAAAGACAGCGCGCAGGCCGTCAAGCCCGCCGCGCCGATGCCGATTTTTTTCATTTCTTCTCCGTGCTGATTTTCTTTTTCCTGAACCGGCGCTCGTAGTAGAGCAGCGCCAAGCTCAAAATCGCGAAGTCGTCCAGGTAGCCGATGCCCGGGATGGTATCCGGAATGAGATCAAAGGGCGTTATGAGGTAGAAAAGCGCGCCGTAGGCGACGAGCTTGTCCGCTAGGGTCAACTCCGGCGAGCGGATGACCTCCATGAGCTTGGAGATGCAACGCTTCCAGCCCTTGCCCCACGAAGCGAAAGAGAAGATGCGGGTTTTTTGCCGCTCGACCGCGCCGCGCCGCTGTGAATCGGAGCCGATGCGGGACAAGCCGGACTCCAGGACGTCCGAGTTGTTGGCCGCCTCGGCTAAAAAGTTGGGCGCGAGCCCCAAGGTCTTTTCCACCGACTTTTGCAGCTCTTCCCCGTTCTCCTTCAAAATCTCGCCGACCACGACCGATTCTGGGGAAACAACGCCCTCGGCCACGAGCCGATGGACCGCCTTGGCGCAGGCCGAGGCGTAAGGCTCGGGCAGATCGCCGCGCAGGGGGTTTTCCTGCCAGCGCCGCAGGGTCATGCCTGAAAGTCCGAAGTAGGGCGCCGCGCGCTCCGGGGAAAGCCCGGTCTCGCGGACCAGGTTCAACATTTGTGAATAACGCATGACAACGGAATTCTAGGAAAACCCCGGTCGGAAATCAATCCCTTGCATTTGGGCCGCCCGCCTGTTATCGTTACGTTATCAGCTCGTTGTTCCATCCAATACCATGACCGAATTCGACATCCATCTGCGCGTGAGCCCCCGCGCGGTTCGCTGGGCGCTCTCAGCCTTATGCCTGGGCCTGATGAGCGTAAGAGTCAATCCGGAAAACGTGACCTTGAACACCTATTACCCCGCGCCCACGGGCATTTACACCAACATGATCACCACGGGAAATACCTATCTGGCCAGGGACGGCGGCTCGCTCGGCGTGGGGACGACCAAACCGCAGGCCGAACTCGACGTCGCCGGCGACGCGCGCCTAGATCCCATGCCCGCGCCCGCCTGCTCGGCCGCCGACGAAGGCGCCCTTTACTATGATTCCTCCCGGCACGGCTTCATGGCATGCCAAGGCAGCCCGCCGGCGTGGCAATCCTTAAGCGGTTCCGCCTCGGGCGGCGAGATTCCCAATCCTCTTTTAGGAGCGAATTGCGGCGCGGATACCTGGAGCGACATGAAGTTCGTCGGGACCAACCTCAACTGCGTGGCCTTTCTCACCCGGCACCGCCACAACGCAGGCGGCAGCTGCGGCCGCTATGAGGACAACGGCTGCCGCTACGACGCGGCCTCGGGCTTCATCCAGGGATTCGCCTCTTCCGGCACAACCTACTGCGGCTACGTCTGCTTCTAGCGGCCGAATCCGGCGCCTCACGCTCCGCAGCGGCCTGCGCACCGCCGTCAAAAAACGTTCACATACCCCACGTCTGTCGACGGAGCGCGCGGCCCGCTTTCGCGCCGCCAGACGGATATCGGGCACAATAAAGTTACGTTTTCTCCATGGCTTTGGCCCTCTGCCGCGCCTACAATGGTTGAGGGGCAATCCCAAAGGAGGTTAAAAGCCATGATGACGAAAACGGCAGTTGCGCCCGCCGTCCTCAAGCAGCCTCGGGAAAACGAACGGATCATCAGGGACGACTATACCTTCCGCATCGAAACCAGCAGGGAGGTGCGCGACGATATCGAGAAAGTCGAGA
>DATLSD010000057.1:0-19401 GCA_035534315.1 Elusimicrobiota bacterium | reverse complement strand
CGGACGGGCGATTCTCCGTCGTGGACTATAAAACCGGAAAAGCCTTGGCGAAGGACCGCATCGCGACCGACGAGCAGCTCACCATGTACCAGCTCGCCTGCGAAAAACTTCTGGGCGCGGAAGTCTGCCGCCTTTCTTTCTACCATCTCCCCAGCCTTACCGAGCATGTCGCCGAGCGCCGCGGAACGAATCTAATCAAGAAGCTCGAGGGCAAGATCGTTTCCACCGCCGAGGCCATTTCCCGCGGGGAATTTTCCCCCACCCCGGAGGAAAAGAAGTGCTTTTGGTGCGACTACAAGCCCCTGTGCCCGGTTTACAAAGCGCAGGACGCGCCGCCTCCGGCCGCTTTCGCCTCGGAAGAAGATGTTTCCGCGCTTATCGATCGATACGGAGACATCTGCGCCCAAAGCAAAACCCTGGATGAGGAGGCTCGGTCGCTTAAAGACGAGATCATCGCTCTCTTCGAGAAAAAAGGCTACGTCCGGGCCTTCGGGCGCAAGTACGAGGCGGTCCGGGCGGCCGGGGAACGCTGGGAGTTCCCGGACAAGAAGAAATTCCTGGAATTTCTAAAGGACGAAGGGCTCTACGAGCGCGTCCTGGCTCCTTCCGGGCCGAAAGTGCGCGAGCTCCTGGACGACGCCGGGCTCGATTCCGCGGTCAAGAAAAAGCTCGCCTCCTTGGCGGAAAAAGTCGAAACCTCGGAACTCAAGGTTCAGCCTCTTTGAAGCCCGTCATCCTCGCGCTGGATCAGGGAAGCTCCAGTTCCCGGGCCCTGGCTTTCGACGAGGCCGGCCGCGTGGCCGCGCGCGCGCAATTCCCGCTCAAGACCGCGCGCCCCAAGCCCGGCTGGGTCGAGCACGACGCCTTGGAGCTCGCCCGGACCCAGGAGCGCGCGCTCGACAAAGTCCTCTCTCTTCTCCCCTCATCCCGCGAAATCGCGGGCTTGGCCTTGGCCTGCCAGCGCTCGACCATCGTCTTGTGGGACTCGCGCTCGGGCGAGCCGGCCGCGCCGGCGCTGAGCTGGCAGGACGGCCGCGCCGCCGAGGAAGCGGCTCTTTTGAAAAAAAATCCGGAGTTCTGGCGGTGGAAGACCGGGCTCTATCCCACGCCTTACTACTCCGCGCCCAAGCTTTGCTGGCTGCTGCGCCAAAACGCCCGCGTCCGGGCTCTGGCCAAGTCCGGCCATCTTTTGGCCGGGCCCGTCGGCTCCTTCATTCTCTGGCGCTTGAGCAAAGGCGCCATTTTCGCGGCCGACCCGACGCTGGCCCAGCGGACCCTCCTCATGAACATCTCGACCCTGTCCTGGGACGAGGATCTCTTGAACGTCTTCGGCGTCGATAGGCGCATCCTGCCCGACATCCTGCCCTCGGCGGGGCTCTGGGGGCTCATCCATCGCCATGGGCGCGAGATTCCGGTGCTGGCCTGCCTGGGCGATCAGCAGGCCGCGGTCGCGGGCTTGGGCGGCGGCAGGGCCGGAGCGTGGATAGCAAATTATGGAACGGGAGCTTTTCTCCTGCGCAATTCGGGCGACAAGCCGCGGCTTATCCCCGGGCTTTTGGCCTCCATCGGATGGACGCTCCCCGGCAAGGAAGCCTTTTATTTCGAGGAAGGCACGGTCAACGCGGCCGGCGCCGCCCTGGATTGGATTGCCGCCCTGGGCCTGCTTAAAAAGCGGACGGACCTTGATCGGCTCTGCCGCGAAGCCGCCAGCGGCGCGCTGTTTTTGCCCGCGCTCGGCGGTTTGGGCGCCCCGTTCTGGGAGCCCCGCGCGAAAGCGGCGTTCGTGAGGCTCGACTCCCAAACCACGCCGGCCGACCTGGTGCGCTCCTGCGTCGAGGGAATCGCGTTCCTCGTCTCGGAAATCGCGGAGACCATGGAGAAAGCGGGCCCTAAAATAAGCGCGGTTCGGGCCTCCGGCGGCGTTTCTCGCTCGGATTACCTGATGCAGTTCCAAGCGGATATCCTGAGAGCTCCGATTCAACGCATCGCCCAGCCGGACGCCACCGCTCTGGGCGCGGCCTCCCTGGCTTTGCGGCGCCACGATGCGCGCTGGAGCCATCGGCTGCAGAACGCTCCCGTCGAAAAGGTTTTTTCTCCGCGGCGTCCCGCGGCTGAGGCCCGCAAGCTGCGCGAGCGCTGGAAGGATTTTCTAAATCGCCAGCTGGCCTTGAGCCGGACTTTCTGAGCTTTAGGAAATTCTCAAAATTTCCAGCACGTTTCTGACGCTGGTAATTTCAGCGTCCGCGGCGGAAAAATCCTGATCGCCGTTGGCTCCGTTGCGCAGCGCCAGGCAGAAAAGTCCGGCGCTTTTGGCGGCCAGGACGCCCACCCTGGAATCCTCCACCGCCGCGCAAGATTCCGGCTTGGCGCCCAGACGCGCGCAAGCCGCGAGATAGCTGTCCGGCAGGGGCTTGGTGCGTCCGCCTACGTCGTCGGCGCTCACCACGGCATCGAACCAAGACGCCAGATTAAAGCGCTCCAAGACCATCTCAATCCAATTGCGCGGAGAGGAAGAGGCGATGCCGAGGGGCCTTCGGCTTTTCTTGATGCGATCGAGGATATCCGTAAACCCCTCGGCCAGGGATACTCTGCTCTTGTAAATCGTCTCCGCCAGTCTGCCGCAGTCATTCAGGAAGGACTCCCGGCTTTCAGCCAACCCATAGGCGTCGTTCAGGAAATCATAAAGGGCGGCGGGGCTTAAGCCCGTGACGCGCCGATAATCCTCCGGCCGCCAATGGGGCACGCGGTGCAGCAGGAATTCCTTCTCGGCGAGCTTCCACTGCAGTTCGCTGTCCACGATGACGCCGTCCATGTCGAAGACGACGGCAGAGATTTCCGGCTTGGACATCAAGCGTGCGCGGCGGGCTCGAGCTGCTGGAGCTTGTAGAGCATGGAATAAAGCCCGCCCTTCGCGACCAATTCCGCGTGCGGGCCTAATTCCTTGAGCTCTCCGTAGTGGAACACGGCGATGCGGTGGGCTTTTTGCAGGGCGAAAAGCCGGTGGGCGATGATGAGCACCGTGCGGCCGGGGAAAAGCCGCTCCAGCGCGTCCTGGACGCCTTTTTCGCTGGCCGCGTCCAGGTTCGAGGTGGCCTCGTCCAAAAGCATGATGGGCGGGTTTTTCAGGACCGCGCGCGCGATGGCCAAGCGCTGGCGCTGGCCGCCGGAGAGCTGCATGCCGCGGTCGCCCAGCGGCGTGTGGAGCTGCTGCGGCATTTCTTCCACGAAGGATCGCGCGTCGGCCACTTCCAGCGCCTTCCAAATCTCTTCATCGGACGCGCCCTTGCGGCCCACGCTCGCGTTGCCCGCGACGGTGTCATTGAACAAAATGGTCTCTTGCGCGACCAAGCCCACGTGATCGCGCAGGGACGCGAGCGAGTAATCGCGCAGATCAACTCCGTCCACGAGCACGCTCCCTTCCTGCGGATCGAAGAGCCGCAGCAGCAGATGCGCGAGCGTGGTTTTTCCGGAGCCGCTTTCTCCGGCGACTCCCAGGACTTCTCCCGCTGGAATCTTTAAATTCAGATTCCGAATGGCCCACTCGTTTCGCGTAGGGTAGCGGAAAGAGACTCCCTGGAACTCTATGCCGCGTGAGATGCTTTTGAACAGGATCGGGTGGATCTTTTCCTGCACGGAAGTTTTGGCGTCCATGACCGCGAAGACGCGGTCGGCCGAGGCGAGCGTCAGCTGGACGGTCGAATTGAGCTTGGCCAGGTTCTTGAGCGGCGCGTAGGCAGCCGAGAAGCAGCCGATAAAGACGAAAAAGGCTCCGGGCGACATTTTGCCCAGGAAAATCTGCTGCCATGCCATGTAGAAGACGACCGCCATGACGATGGAGCCGAAGAACTCCATGAGCGGGCCGGAAAGCGCGTCCGCGCGCAGGTAGCGCATGATCTGGTTGAAGAAGGAGTCGTTCTCCAGCTTGAACTTCTCTATAGCCTCGTCCTCGTAGTTGAAAATCTTGACCACCAGCATTCCCAAGAGACTCTCCTGGAACCGGTGGGTGATCTCCCCCATGGTTTCCTGGCTCTTCTTGCCGGCGGAGCGGAGCTTCTTGCCCAGGACGATCAAAGCCACCGCGATGAAGGGGAGGACGATGAGCGCCACGAGCGCAAAATGCCACTGGACGAAAAACATGACGCCGATGAGCACGACGACCGTCAGGGAATCCCGGATGAGGTAAAGCGGCGCGAAGCGCAGGCCGTTCTGGACGTTCTGCACGTCGCTGGTCATGCGCGAGATGATCTCCCCGCTCTTGTTCTTCCAGAAAAAATCCATGGAGAGCTTGTGCAGGTGCTCGAAGAGATCCATGCGCAGGTCCTGGGTGATTCTCTGCCCAAGGTAGCTCATCAGATAGCTCTGCGCGTAGGACAGGATCATCTTCAAGAAAAAGATCAGCGGGATGAGCCCGGTGATGATGTAGGCCATGTGGACGTCCTTTTTGATGAGGACGTTGTTGACGGCGGGCTCAAGAATCGCGACCATGGCCCCGCTCAGGAGAGCCACCCCGACCATGACCAGACAAGCCTCGATGAAGCGGACCCAGTAAGGCTTGAGGTAAGGAATAAGTCTTTTGATGGATTTCATGCGCTGCGGGACATTCTCCCAAATTTTACGGCGCTAATCCATTGCGGAGCGCTGGCGGCGGCGGGCGCGGCGGATTTCAACGCAGACTTCCCTCGTTTCGGGCATCGCCGCCGGGCGCTTGTGGACGCGGACGGTCGCGGCGGCAATCCGGACATCGAGACGCAAAAGCGCTTGGGCAATTTCCTCGGCCAGAGTTTCCACGAGGCGCCGCGGGCGCTCCTCGGCCAAGCGCCGGATAAGTTGTTCCGCTTTCTGATAATCAATGGCGTGGCGGAAATCATCGCTTTTCGCCGCGCGACGGATATCGCACTCAAGACCGGCGTCTATTTCGATGGGCTGCGGACGGCGGCGTTCCTCATCCGGGACGCCCAGCCGCGTCCGGCATTGCACGCCTAAAATCCAGATTTTATCCCTTGGCGTCATTCTTGTATAATTTGATTATGACTTATTCAAAGAAAGTCGTCATCATCGGATCCGGCCCCGCGGCCTACACCGCGGCCATTTACGCGGCCAGGGCGGCGCTTGAGCCCTTGGTTTTCGGGGGCGTGAGCCTGGGCGGCCAGCTCATGATCACCTCGGACGTGGAGAATTTCCCCGGCTTCGAGGAGCCCATCATGGGCCCGGAGCTGGTCGAGCGCATGAAAAAGCAATGCGAGCGCCTGGGCGTGAAAATCATCCCGGAGAGCGTCTCCAAGATCGATTTGTCCAAGCGGCCTTTTGCCATGGAGACCACCGAGGGCGTCAAGGCGTCCGCGGAAACCCTCATCATCGCGACCGGCGCGTCGGCGAAGCTGCTCGGGCTTCCTTCCGAGGCGCGGCTCATGGGCCACGGCGTCTCGGCCTGCGCGACCTGCGACGGCTTTTTCTTCAAAGGCAAGGAGATCGCCGTGGTGGGCGGCGGCGACACGGCCATGGAGGAATCGACCTTCTTGACCCGCTTCGCCTCCAAGGTAACCGTCATCCACCGGAGAAACGAGCTGCGAGCCTCCAAGATCATGCAGGAGCGCGCGCGCAAGAATCCCAAGATCAGCTTCATCTGGGACACGGCCGTCTCCGACATCGTGGGCAACGGCGAGGTGCACGGCTTAAAGCTCAAAAACCTCAAGACCGGAAAGGAAAGCGATTTCGCCTGCCAGGGGCTTTTCGTGGCCATCGGCCACGCCCCCAACACGGCGTTTCTGGGCGGCCAGCTCAAGACCGAGCCCAACGGCTATCTCACGGTCGACAACCGGACGCGGACCTCCGTCGCCGGCGTCTTCGCGGCCGGAGACGTGATGGACGCGCGCTACCGCCAGGCGGTCACGGCCGCGGGCACGGGCTGCATGGCGGCCTTGGAGGCCGAGCGGTTCCTGGCCGGCCATGAGTAATTCCGCGACCGCCCAGCGCCCGGCGCCTCTGCCGCCCTGGCTCAAGGTCAAGCTCGCGGGCGGCGAGAACTTCGCGCGCATCAAGGCCGTCTCGGCCCGCCGCAATCTGCACACCGTCTGCGAGGAGGCGCGCTGCCCCAATATCTCCGAGTGCTGGGGCGGACAAAAGGGCGCGGCCACCGCGACCTTCATGCTGCTGGGCGACGAGTGCACCCGCGCCTGCCGCTTTTGCTCGGTCTCGTCCAAGGCCAAGCCGGACGCGCCCGATGCCGAGGAGCCCGCGAAATTGGCGGAAACTCTTTTTGAGATGGGACTCGACTATGCGGTCATCACCACCGTCTGCCGCGACGATTTGCCGGATCAAGGCGCCGGGCATATCGCGCGCGTCATCCGCGAGGCTAAGCGGCGCAACCCCAAGCTTCTGCTGGAAATCCTGATGCAGGATTTCCAGGGCCGGCGCGATCTCATCGAGGTCATCGCCGCGGCCGGTCCCGATGTGCTGGCGCACAATTTAGAGACCGTCGAACGCTTGACGCCCGCGGTGCGCGATCACCGCGCGTCGTACCGCCAGTCCTTGGACGTCCTGGCCCTGTGCCGCGATATCGCGCCCAAGACGCCGTCCAAATCATCCCTCATGCTGGGCTTGGGCGAGCGCGAGGACGAAGTCTTGGCCGCTTTCGAGGACTTGCGCCGCGCGGGCGTGCAAATCCTGACCATCGGCCAATACCTGCGCCCCAGCCGCGCGAAGAGAAATCTTCCCGTCGCCGAGTATGTCGCTCCCGAGCAATTCGAGGCCTACGGCCGCCGCGCGCGGGGCATGGGCTTTTTGCACGTCGCCTCGGGGCCGTTCGTGCGCAGCTCCTACCGGGCCGGAGAGCTTTTCCTGAAGGATTACCTCGGTGCCAATCACCTCGGCTGATCGCTCGCGCACCGAGCGCATCGAAATCCTCAGCCCCGAGGGCGTCCGCGATTTTTCCATTCCGGTCGACTTGCCCGAAGAAAAGCTTCTCTCTCTCTACCGCAAGATGGTCGAGATCCGGCTCTTTGACGAGCGCTCGGTCAAGCTGCAGCGCCAGGGCCGTTTGGGCACTTATCCCATGATTCTCGGCCAGGAAGCGAGCCAAATCGTCCCGGCCGCGTGCCTCAAGCCCAAGGACTGGCTCGTGCCCACCTACCGCGGCCAGGGCGCCTACTACGCGCGCGGCATGCAGCTGCGCTACTCCCTGCTTTACTGGGCGGGCGACGACCGCGGCGTGAAATTTCCGGATGAGAACAACGACCTCATCTTCGCGATTCCCGTGGGCTCGCACCTGACCCAGGCCGCGGGCCTGGCCTGGGGCGAGAAATTAAAGGGCCAGGGCGGCGTGGCCATGGCCTACTTGGGCGACGGGACCTCCTCCAAGGGCGATTTTCACGAGGCGCTGACGTTTTGCGCCGCCATGAAGCTGCCGGCGGTCTACATCGTCGAGAACAATCACTGGGCCATCTCCGTGCCGCGCGAAAAACAGTCCGCGGGAAAGACTCTCGCGCAAAAAGCCTGGGGCTACGGGGCCTTCGGCGTCCAGGTCGACGGCAACGACGTGTTCGCGATTTGCAAGGCGGTCGGCGAAGCCGTGGCGCGGGCGCGGGAAGGACATGGCCCCAGCGTGGTCGAGTGCGAGACCTACCGTTTGAGCCATCACACCACGGCGGACGACGCGGGACGCTACCGGGACGCGGCCGAGGTCGAGGAATGGCGCAGGAAAGACCCCATCACGCGCCTGAAGATTTACTTGGAACGGGAAAATTTGTGGGACGCGGAAAAAGAAGCCCGGCTGCAAAAAGACGCCGCCGCCGCGCTTGAGGCGGAAATCCAGGCCTACGAGGCGTTCCCCCCGCCCAACCCGCTCGACATGTTCTCGGAAAACTACGCCGCCGCGCCGTGGCATTTGATTGAGGAACACGCCGAGCTCCAGAAAATACTGGAAACCAAAACCGGCGAGGAAAACTTGGCGGTCCTGCCGCCGGCCGAAGGGCGCTTCCCTTAAGATGCCCGAGCTCAACCTGGTCCAGGCCGTCAACCAAGCCCTCCATCAGGCGATGGAGGAAGACCGGCGCGTGCTGGTCTTGGGCGAGGACGTGGGCTTAAACGGCGGCGTGTTCCGCGCCACCGAAGGGCTGCAGCAAAAATTCGGCGCCGAGCGCGTGGTGGACACCCCCTTGGCGGAAATCGGCATCATCGGCTCCTCCATCGGGCTTGCCATCAACGGCTTTAGGCCCGTGTGCGAAATCCAGTTCGACGGCTTTTTGCCCTCGGGTATGGACCAAATTCTCTGCCACATGGGCCGCATGAGAAACCGCACGCGCGGCCGGCATACCGTGCCCATGGTCCTGCGTTGCCCGCACGGCGGGCTCATCCACGCGCCCGAGCATCATTCCGAATCGCCCGAGGCTTACGTCTGCCACACGCCCGGCATCAAGGTCGTCTGCCCCTCGACGCCCGCCGACGCCAAGGGGCTTTTAATCGCGGCCGTGCGCGATCCCGATCCCGTGGTGTTCTTCGAACCCAAGCTGCTTTACCGCGCGGTCAAAGGCGAGGTGCCGCAGGAGCCGTATGAAACGCCCATCGGCAAGGCGCGCCAAGCCCGCATCGGCTCGGACTTGACCTTGATTTCCTGGGGAGCGATGGTGCACACCTGCCTCAAGGCCGCGGAGTCGTTGGAAAAAGAAGGCGTCTCGACCGAGGTTTTGGATTTGCGCACGCTGACTCCGCTCGACTTGGACGCTATTTTGGCCTCGGTCCAAAAAACCGGCCGCGTCCTCATCGCGCATGAGGCGCCCAACATGGGCTCCTGGGCCGCCGAGGTCAGCGCCTTAATCGCCGAGCGCGCGCTCTTGAGCCTCAAGGCTCCGGTCAGGCGCGTGGGAAGCTGGGACATCCGCATGCCGCTGTTCCGTTTGGAGAAGCACTACATCCCGGACGCCGATCGGGTTCTGCGCGCGGCGCGCGAGATTCTGGCGTTCTGACAAAGCCTTTTGATAAAATCGAAGCGTTGGAAATTCATCAGCAAGGAGCGGCCATGATCTACGATTTTAAGCTGCCGGACATCGGCGAGGGCCTCACCGAGGGCGAGCTCGTCAAATGGCACGTCAAGGAAGGCGACACGGTCAAGGAAAACGACCCCATTTGCAACGTCCTGACCGACAAGGCCGAGGTGGAAATCCCCAGCCCCAAGAACGGAAAAATCGCCAAACTCGCGGCCAAGGCCGGCGAAAAGGTCAAGGTGCACGAGACGCTGGTCACCATCGACGTAGCGGGCGGAGAGTCCAAGCCCGCCGCGGCGGCGGCGGTCGAGCCCGGAGGGCGAGCAGTCCCGGGCGCGCTAAAGGGAAGTGCGTCAGCGCCCGGGGCCGCGGTCAGCGCCACGCCGGCCGTGCGCAAGCTGGCCTCCGAACTCAAAGTCGATTTGGCCAAAATCAACGGCACCGGTCCTACGGGACGCATCACCGAGGACGACGTGCGCCGCGCTGAGGTCAAGGCCGGAGGCCGAGCAGTCCCGGACGCCGTATCGGGAAGTGCGTCGGCGTCCGGGGCGGCGAACGGAGCCGCGCCCTCGTCCAACGGCGCGGTCAAGCCCGCGCCCGCGGCGTCCGGCTCCGACGAGCAGATTCCCTTCATCGGCATCCGCCGCAAGACCGCCGAGAAAATGGCCGAGAGCTGGCGCACCGTGCCCCATGTCTCGCACATGGACGAGGCCGACTTCACGGCCCTGGTCAAGCTCCGGCAGGAAATGAAGGCCGAAGCCGAGAAAAAATCCATCAAGCTCACGTATCTCCCCTTCATCATCAAGGCGCTCATCAAGACCTTCAAGGAATTCCCGCAGTTCAACGCGGTCCTGGACGAAAAAGCCGGCGCCATCATCCACAAGCGCGACTACCACGTCGGCATCGCGGCCTCGACCCCGTCGGGCCTCATGGTGCCCGTGGTCAAGGACGCGGAAAAAAAGGACGTCTGGGCCTTGGCGTCGGACATCCATCGCCTGGCCGAGAAGGCGCGCGCGGGGAAAATCGAGGCCGCGGATCTCTCCGGCGGCACCTTCACCATCACCAACATCGGCCCCATCGGCGGGCTCTTCGCCACGCCCATCATCAACTTCCCCGAGGTCGCCATCCTGGCCGTCATGAAGCTCCAGGATCGACCCGTCGTAAGGGACGGCGCGGTGCAAATCCGCAGCATGGTCAACTTGGTCCTGACTTTCGACCACCGGGTCACGGACGGCGCGCAAGCGGCGTCCTTCATGAACACGCTCATCAAGGGCTTGGAAAACCCGAAGACGCTGCTCTAAGCCATGGCGCTTTCCACCGACGTCCTCGTCATCGGCGCGGGCCCCGGCGGCTACGTCGGCGCGATTAAGCTCGGCAAGCTCGGCAAAAAAACTTTGCTGGTCGAGAAGGACAAGCTCGGCGGCGAGTGCCTCAACTACGGCTGCATTCCCTCCAAGGCTCTTATCCACGCGGCCGACGAGTACTACCAGCCCAAGGCCGCGCAGGCTCACGGCATGAACGCGGCGGGCTTGGGCATCGACTGGGCCAAGGTGCAGGTCTGGAAGAACAACGTCATCGGCGGCTTTGTCCGCGGCATCGCGTCCTTGGAAAAGGGCAACAAGGTGGACGTCGTCGCGGGAACCGCGCGGCTGACCGGCCCCAACTCGGCGGTCATCGCCAAAGAGGGCGGCGAGGAGACGGTTGAATTCGCGCACGCGATCATCTCGACCGGCACGCGGCCCGCGGAAATTCCGGGGTTTTCCTTCGACGGCGAGTCGGTGCTGAGCTCCAAGGAAGCCTTGGAGCTTCCCGCCGCGCCCGAGCGCCTGGCCGTCATCGGCGGCGGCGTCATCGGCCTTGAAATCGGAACCTTCTTCGCCAAGCTGGGAACCAAGGTCACGGTCGTTGAATTCATGGACCAAGTCCTTCCCGGCGTGCCCTCGGAGTTGGTTTCCCCCGTTCTGCGCAACCTGCAAAAACTCGGCGTGGAGATTCTCACCAAATCCCAGGCGCTGGGCTACGAGCGGACGGACGGCGGGCTTTCCGTGCGCGTCAAAACCGCTGAAGGCGAGAAGACCGTCACGGCCGACAAGATTCTTTTAAGCGTCGGCCGCGTTCCCATCACCAAAGATTTGGGCTTGGACGCCGCCGGCGTTGAGACCGACGCCAAGGGGCACATCAAGGTCAACGCGCGCTACCAGACCAACGTGCCGCACATTTACGCGGCCGGAGACGTCATCGGCGCGCCGTATCTGGCGCACAAGGCCTCGCAGGAAGCCGTCGTCGCGGCCCTGTCCATCGCGGGCTTCGAGACCCACGGCATCGGCGCGGTGCCCTGGACCATTTTCACGGATCCGGAAATCGCCTTCGTGGGCGAGACCGAGGAGCAGATCCGCGCGCGCGGGCGCGAGCCCATCGTGGGACGCTTTCCCTTCGCGGCCTCGGGGCGCGCCCAGGCCGTGGGCAAGCCCGAGGGCTTCTACAAGGTCGTCGCGGACAAGGAGACGCGCGAAGTGCTGGGCGTCGCCATCGTGGGCGCGAGCGCGTCGGACCTCATCGGCGAGGGCTGCCTCGCGGTCAAGCTTAAGGCCACCGTCGAGGACATCGCCGAGGCCATCCATCCCCACCCGACTTTGTGCGAGTCCATCGTGGACGCGGCCGAGGCCTGCGTGGGCCAGGCCGTGCACATCCTGCCGCCCGTCAAGCGCTGACGCCCCAAGATGGACATCCGCTTCCTGGGCCAGGTCGAGTTCACCGAGGCCTGGAAGCTGCAAAAACAACTTGTCGAGGACCGGAGCCGCGGGCTTGTCCCGGACACGCTTTTGTTGCTGGAGCACCCGCCGGTCTACACCTGCGGCGCGTCGTCCCGGCAAACGCCGCCGCCCGGGCTGCCCTATCCCTATCACGTCATCGAGCGCGGCGGGGACGCCACCTATCACGGCCCGGGACAGCTCGTCGGCTACCCCATCGTGCACCTGGGCAAGCGGGGCTTGGGCGCGGTCGATCACATCCGCCTCATCGAGGCCGCGCTCATCAAAACCGCCGCGCATTACGGGCTGCAGGCCGAGGCCATCGCGGGATTTACCGGCGTGTGGAGCGGCGGCAAGAAAATCGCCTCCATCGGCGTGGCCGTGCGCCGGAACGTGGCCTATCACGGCTTTGCCTTGAACGTCAGCTGCGAACTGGCGCCGTTCTACCGGATTAATCCCTGCCGGTTGGAGCCGGAGCAGATGGGCACGCTGGCCAAGATCGCCCAGCGCCCGATTCTGGTCTCCGACGCGTCGCGCGTTGCCGCCGCGGCGTTCGAGGAAACTTTCAGGACGGCTTGGGCGGCCGCGCCGCGTCCGGTTGCGCAAGCAGCTTAAGCGCCAAATCGGCGACTTCCCCCTCCGCCGTTCGAGAATCCCGGCCGCGCAAATCCACGGGCGAAACCCCCTCGGAGACCCACGTCTCCGGATCGGTGGCGGAGAACAAGGCCGCAACGCGCGCGCCAGAGGCCGCGGCCAAGTGCATCGTGCCGCCGTCGTTGGCGACCAAAAGCGGGATCATCGAGAAAAAGGCCTTCAAGGCGTCCAAATCGAAAACCGCGGAGGGAAAATCAAAACCGGCCAGCTCTTTTAGGCGCGCGACCGCTTCCTCTTCGCCGGGACCCTGGACGGCGACGAGGCGCGCGCCCGCCTGGGCCAGGCGCTTGGCCGCGGCGGCAAAGAGCTCCGGCGGGGCGATGCGCGTGGAGAGATGCGCGGCGCCCCCGGGATGAAGCGCCGCCACGGGACCCGAACCGCCCAAGCCCGCCATGAACTCCGCCGCCTTTGCCTTGCCTGGCTGTGAAAATCCCGCGCTTAGCCGCCGCGACGCGACGTGAATGCCCATGGCTTCAAGGAGGCGCAGATTGGCCTCAACCCGGGAGCCGTGGGCCGGCACAGGCTGCGATTCCCAGTTATAGAAAATGCGGCTGTAAGGCTTGCCGAGCATTTTCGTGCCGGGCCCGGCGATAAGGCCCGCGCCCGAAAGCCGGGCCAGCAGGGCCGAGGTCAAGGACGCGCCGCCCGCGCTCATGACGAAAGCCGCGTCCCAGGGCCGCCTAAACGCGCGCCAAAAGCGGACAAGCTCGGCCGGTTTGCCCAATCCAGCGTCAGGGAACACCAGCAGGCGATCCAAATCGGGATGATCGGCCAAGGCCGGGGCGTTATAGCCCCGCGCCACGGCGCAAAGGCTTAATTGCGGAAACGCGGCCTTCAAGTTCGAGAGCACCGGGGTCTGCAGCAGGACGTCGCCCATGCGGCTGCGCTCGAAGAGAAAAACCGCCGAGGCTCCGGGTTTCGCGAGGACTTCCCGCAGGGCTTCGGCCGCAATCTTGCGCCTCTCGGGCAGGACCGCGGACAAGGCGTTGTCCAAAAGCCTTTTTCCCAGTTTTTCCGCCTTGCCCGGATCGCTCATGATCTTTTTGGAAATCTCACAGCACGTAAGGAATAAGCCGCTTGGTCCGCCGCATGTAGGCGCGGTAGGGCTCGCCCAAAGATTGGCAGAGCGCGCGCTCCTCAATCGCCATGCGATAGCTCAGGCCAACGAGCACCGGAAGCATCAGGCACGCGACGGAGGCCAGCGAGCGCAAGGACAGCGCCACGCCCAGGCAGGCGACGATGCTGCCGGTATAGGACGGGTGGCGGATGTAGCGGTAGGGTCCCTTCTCGACCACCTTTTGATCGGCTGAAACCTGCACCACGCGGGTGAAATATTCCCCCAGGTTCCGGATGGCCCAGTAGCGAAACGCCGTGCCGGCCAAAGCCAGCGCCGCGCCGGCGAACACCGCCCAGCCGCCTAGAAACGGCGGGCGCAGGCGGAGCAGGAAGGCGGAGAAGTACCCGACAAAAAAACAGGCCGTGGTGATCTGGTAGGAGAACGCGTCCTTGCGCACGGTGCCCTTGCGGCGGTTCATGGTCAGGGCTTCGACCGCGAGGATGACCATGACCAGCGCGTCGGGAACCCAAAATTCCGCGGACATTAACGCCATCATATCAAAAGTATAATAACGGCATGAGGAAATGGTCGCGGCCGGTGACGGCACACGTGGCTTTGCTCGCGGTCGTTTTGGTCTGGGGCTCGACCTTCGTCCTGGTCAAGGACGCGCTCGCGGGCATTTCCCCGCTGCTTTTTAATTTTCTGCGCCTGGCCGCCGCGTTTCTGGTTCTGGCGGCCGTCTACCGGAAGCATCTTAAGACCATCAATCGCCGGATACTGGCGCAAGGCTCGCTGGTGGGCCTCTGCCTCGGGCTGGGCTATCAATTCCAGACCGAGGGCTTGAAGTTGACGACGCCGTCCAAGTCCGCCTTCATCACGGGCCTGGCCGTGGCCATGGTCCCGGTTCTGCTTCTTTTCCCCTGGCTGCGCGCCGACAAAAGCGGAGCGCCCAAGTCCAGCGCGTTTCTGGGCTCCGCGGCCGCGCTCGCGGGCTTGGCCCTGCTCGCCTTGCCGCCGCACGCGCCCTGGAGATTGTTTTTTTCCGAAATCAACCGCGGGGACGTGCTTACTTTGGCCGGCGCGTTTTTCTTCGCCCTGCAGATCGTGGTCCTCGCCAAATACGCCAAGGACGTGCGCTTCGAGCACATGGGCCTCATCCAAATCGGCGCGGCCGCGCTCTTGATGGCCGGCACGGGCCCGATTTTCGAGAGCGCCAAGCTCGCCTGGAGCCCGACGGTCGTTTTCGCCCTGGGCGTGACCGCGGTGCTGGGAACCTCGGCGGCTTTCACGGCGCAGTCCTTCGCCCAGGAGATTCTGCCCGCCACCACCGTCGTGCTCATCATGGCCTTGGAGCCGGTGTTCGCCTGGATTTTCTCCTACCTGTTTTTCGGCGAGCGGCTGGGCCCCAGGCAGGGTGTGGGCGCCCTGCTGGTCATCGCGGGAATCATCGCGACGGAAATGCTTCCCAAATTATCGTGGGCGGGGCGCCCCGCCATTCCACAGGAGGACTGACATGGACGAGATCATCCGCAGAATTTTCGCCTTGAAGACCATCGCGGTCGTGGGCTGCTCGCCCAAGCCCGAGCGCCCCAGCCACTACGTCGCGGCTTACTTAAAGGAGCGCGGCTACCGGATTATCCCGGTCAACCCGGGGCACAAGGAGATTCTGGGCGAGAAGTGCTACCCCAATTTGTCCGAAATCCCCGAGCCCGTGGACGTGGTCGACGTCTTTCGCAGGCCCGAGGAGGTTCTTCCCATTATAAAGGACGCCATCCGGATCAAAGCCAAGGCGCTGTGGCTTCAAGACGGCATCACGCACCCGGAAGGCGAAGGTTTGGCGCGTCAAGCCGGGCTTTTGGTGGTCTCCAACGACTGCATGATGCGGCGCTGGGCGCGATAACGCGCCCAGCACCAGCGGTAAGGAGGCGTTTTGAAAAACGTTTTCCGCTTCCGCAGGCGCCACGCGCGTTTAGGAAGTCGCGGCGGGCCTTAAACACGCGCTTATTTCAGATTGCCCGGATCGAGCAAACGCGAGCCGTGGTAAACGGTCAGCAATTCAATGAGGCGCGCCTTGCATCGATAGACGAGACGATAGTTTCCCATAATAATCTCGCGTATGATTGGATCGCCGAGCTCGGGCACTATCCGACCCGATTGCGGGAATGCGGAGATGCGATCGACGGCCTGAAGGATATCAACGACGAAGAGGCTGGCGTATTGGGGCGAATCTTTGGCGATGAACTCGGCGATGGAGTCCAGGTCTTGGGAAGCTTGGAGAGTCCATCTTACTTCGACCATCGCTTCATCTTCTGCTTAATCTTGTCGTGGGAAATTGTCTGGCCCGCATCCGCCTGCCGGAGCCCCTTTTCGATCTTGGCCAGAAACAATAAGCGCTCCATGGCGTCTTCGTAAGAAGCGTTCTTGGGGAGGCTTTGCACCGCCCGGATGACCTTCTGTTTCGTCGTCATGAAGAGAGGATACCTCGATTCCACGTATATTTCAATGCTTTATCCTTATTTCTTGATCGCGGCGCCGGGCCGCAACATCATTTCCTTAATGCGGCCCGGCACTGCTTGCCTACCGGATCGCAGCGCGGAGATCGGCGAGGAACTTCTTCTTGTCCGGGACGGCGTGAAAGCCCGAGACTTTCCCGATGGGCGAGAAAAGCGTCAAATAGCACGCCGCGCAAAAGGTGACGCCGTGTTTTTCCATCACGTGAAGAACCTCGGGGTGGCTCCGCAAAAGCGCCGCCAAGGTTTCTTTTTCCAAATCGCGGCCCGGCGCGGCCTGCCGGCCTCGGCCCGCCGGACGCCGGGTTATTCGGCGGTGGTTTTTTCTCGCCATGCAAAGGGCCCCCTGGGAAAATTCATGGCGAGTTTAATCGCCGTGTCGATGTCGGCCTTGGACGCGACACCTTCGTTAAACGCCAGCCCGGCCTCGGCGATGACGGAACCAATGACCCGCTCCCACGCGGCCGCAGGCTTTAAAGCCCCGCTCTTGGGCAAAAGCGCGAGCGCTTGCGGGTTTTCCCCGGCGGCCTTTCCTTCCTTATATAGGTAGAAGCCGCGCCCGGCCTTGCGGCCCAGGGCGCCCTCGGCCACGAGCTTCTCCTGCAGGGCCGCGGGCTTGAAGCGCTCCGGCCTGCCGCAGGCCTCGTAAATGACTTTCGTGATGGAGAGGTTCACGTCCAGGCCGATTAAATCCATGAGCTCGAAGGGCCCCAGCGGCGCGCCCGCGCTTTTGGCGGCGGCGTCCAGGGCCGCGACGCCGCAGCCCGCGAGCGCGGCTTTCTGGCATTCCAGGTAATAGGGCCGCATCACGCGGTTGACGATGAAGCCGGGCGTGTCCTTGGCCGCGACCGGAGTCCGGCCCAGGCCTTTTTCCACGAAGTCCCACGCGGCGCGGTAGGCCGATTCCGAGGTTTTGGGCGCCTTGACCATCTCGACGAGCTTCATCGCGACCGGCGGGTTGAAGAAATGCACGCCCAGAAAGCGCTCGGGCGCCGCGCAGAACTCCGCCAACGCCGCCACGGGCAAGGACGAGGTGTTGGTGGCCAAAACGGCCTTGGGCGCGGCGCGCGAAACCTCCTCAAAAATCCGGCGCTTGATTTCCAGATTCTCGCTGGCCGCCTCCACGATGAGATCGCACGCGGCCAAGTCCGCGAGGCTCTTGGCGAAAGCCAGCCGCCGCATCGCGGCCTGGGCCTCCTCGCCGTACATTTTGCCGCGGACAACGGCCGCGTCCAGGCCCTGCTTGACGCGTCCCGACGCTTGGCACAGGGCCTCGGGCGAGTTGTCGAAGACCACGGCGGCAAACCCGCGCCCCACGCAGAGCTGTACTATGCCCGCGCCCATGGTTCCGGCGCCTACCACTCCGATTGTTTTAATCATTATTTGACCTGACCGGACCGCTATCTACCACCCCTATACACCACCCCCACCACACCACCCACCACCCCTAGACACCACCCGTATACCTAGGTGGTGGTGGTCACAGGTAGGTCAAAAAACGAATTAAAGGCTGGCATTTGACTAGCCACCTACCCTACTACTACCCCCACTACTCCCTTGACGGGGGTAGTAGTGGGGTATACTGCTATCTACCCCTATCAACCCCCCCCTCGAAAAACGAATTATAGCTGGCATTTCACTATCTACCCCAGATCCATCTAGATCGGATCTAGATCCAGACCCCCGTATACCCGCTAGCCAGACCCCCAACCCTGTCTGGCCAACCTGGCCCTATCTGGCCAGCCAACTTGGCCATGGCCAGACCACCAGACGTCTGGTTAGACCTAATTTGTAAATGGGACGGCCTGTTATCGAACTGCTTTGTCACGTGCCGAAGTGGTTCCTTGCCAGGATAAAATCCAACAATTCTCGAATTTGGAAGAAGGAAGCCATTGAAGCGGATAAGGTGTCTCTCCTATTGTTGCTAAGTAAAGCTTATGGGCTCGTTCAAAGAATCCTCTGGTATGGAAACTATGTGAAAAATCAAAATAAACTAAATCCAAATGATGCATAAACTCATGACAAAGAGTATTCAGGATCGTCCTGGGTGCTGTCCACTGTCCCTTCATTGGTGTTTTTGCCCAAATTCGTATTTTTGATTGTTTGATATGGTAATCGCCGAATAATTCAGAAGCCAGTTGGCCTTCTCTGGTTGAATGCGGCCGGGGCTTAATCAACAATTTGATTTTCGGCGGCACAACTTTATAGAAGCGGGACAGAATATCTACATATCGTGTGCATATCTTTCTTAATTTTTCACCATCCTCCGTATCTCTAACGGTGACGATACGCTTGAAGAGTGGTTCTAATTTAGCAGGATGTGGAATATTGATCTTATCCTGCCTATCGCTTGCCTCAAATGCGCAGCGAGATTTCCCACGTAATGGTGGCAGGTCAGTTACTATTGCGCCACGCCGTTCCAGTACACCTTTAATAGTAGTGTGTTGGCCCATTCTTTTGTCGGTTATTTTTATTTCTCACCCAGGGATGAACGGCTCCTCGGACATTTTCTTTTCCTCGGGCGTCCACTTGGGCACGTCCAGGCCGAACTCGGCGCATTTCTGCGCGACTTCCTTGGCGAAGGCTTGGCGCACCTCGTCGTTGTCGCGTGACTTGAGGCCCAGCTTGCGGTAGATCTTGTTCTTGGGCGAGTTGGCGCGGCCGAAGATGTTCATGGTGCGCGGGTACCACTTGTCCAGCGCGGCCTGGAGCTCGCCGTGGGTCTTGGCGTTTTCGGAGAGCTTCTTGGTCCACTGATCGCCGTGCGCCATGTGCATGGCCTCTTCCTTGAAGATGCCGTCCATCGCGTCGCACCAGGGCTTGTACGAGCAGTGCAGCGAGTCCTCCAGCTGATGCCCGGCGCCGCGGTCCATGCAGAAGTTGAACATGATGAAGTCGTACCACGTCTCGATGGGGTAGTAGAAGATGTTGACCCGCTTGTCGTCGGCCACGCGCTCGGTGCCGATGTCCGAGCTTTCCACGCGCAGGTTGAAGTTATGCTTCTTGTAGTACTCGTCCACGTCCACGCCCATGCCTTCCAAAAGCCGGTACATCACGCGCGCGTGGCGCACCTCGTCCTTGACGATCTGCGCGACCTGGAGCGTCTCCTTGATGTCGGGGGACTTCGCGATCCAGGGCACGTAGCCGAAGGCCCCGGCGAGCTCGGAGTCGGCCTGCATCATCATCAAGTGCGTCAGATGCTCGCGGTACTCGTCGGTCATCTCGTCCAAAGTTTCTACTTTGCCGCCCTTGGCCAGCTTCTCGGCCAGGCGTTCCTCTTTGACGCGCGCGCTTTCCGCAGCCATTATTCCCCCCTCCATTGCGGCGGCCGCTTCTCCAAAAACGCGGCGACGCCTTCCTGGTGATCCTTGGTCTTGCCCAGAACTTCCTGCAGCTGGGCCTCGTATTCCATCTGGCCTTCCAAATCGTTTTCCAAGGAGCGGTTCATCGCG
>DATLSD010000056.1:0-15645 GCA_035534315.1 Elusimicrobiota bacterium | reverse complement strand
CCGGGTGGGCCGGGCCCATGTTGAGCAAATAGGTCTGGTGGCGGCGGCCGGGGGCCGCGGGCTCGCCGGCGATGTCCTGCGCGGTTTTAATCATATTTGACGGTCGGCTCGCTGTGATTGAAGCTGGGGTTGCCCGCGGGTTCGCCTGACGCCGGGCCGATGAGCGGCTGGCGCTTGTTAATGGGGTAGTCCTTGCGCAGGGGATGGCCCTTAAATTCCTCGTAGAGTAAAAGCCGCTTGATGTCCGGGCGGTCCGTGAAGCGCACGCCGAACATGTCCCACACCTCGCGCTCAAGCCAGTCCGCGATGGGCCACAAGGACATGGCCGAGCGCAGCACCGGCTCCTCGCCCACGGCGGCGTGAACTTCCACGCGGCCCTTGTCCGCGCCGGTCTCGGCGTCCAACTTCATCACCTGGTAGACCACGTCGAAGCGGGCCGAGGCCGGGATGGGCCGGGGCTTGCGGAGCTCCTTGGTCTCGCCGGTCATGCGGTAGGTCTTGTCGTAAGGGTCGTTGGAGCCCGGCTCGGGCCAGGCCGAGTAGTCCACGGCGGTCATGTCCACCAAAACGTTGTAGCCTTCGTCCTTCAAGGCCTTTAAGGCCTCGAAAACTTTTTGCGGCTCGACGCGGCGAATCTCGGGCGCGATCACGACGCAACCCCCGAGCGCTGCTTCTGGATTTTGGCCTGGAGCTTGACCAGGCCGTCCAAGACCATCTCCGGCCGCGGCGGGCAGCCGGGGATGTAGAGGTCCACCGGCACGATGGTGTCGATGCCCTGGACCGTGGCGTAGTTGTTGTAGAAGCCGCCCGTGCAGGTGCACACGCCGAAAGCCACCACCCACTTGGGCGCGGCCATCTGATCGTAGATGCGGCGCAGCACCGGCGCCATCTTGTGCGAAATCGTGCCCACCACCATCAAGACGTCGGCCTGGCGGGGCGAGAAGCGCGGGAAGGCCGCGCCGAAGCGGTCCAAATCGTAGTGCGAGGCGGCGGTGGACATGAACTCCATGCCGCAGCAGGCGGTCACGAAGGGGTACTGGAAAATCGAGTACTTGCGCGCCCAGCCCAACGCGGCGTCCAACTGCGTGGTCACGGCTCCCGCGGGAGCGGCTTCGTCTACCGGCATTCCAGAACCCCCTTGCGCCAAAAATACGCCAGCATGAAAAACAACAGGCCCGTGAACACCGTCATCGAGACCACCAAGGTCCCGGTCAAGGAGCCGCGGCAGAGCGCCCACGGCATCAAGAAGGCCAGGTCCACGTCGAAGACCACGAAGAGCACGGCGAAGCGGTGGTAGAGCACGGACATCTTGTCCGCGGCCGAGTCGATGGGCCGCTCGCCGGTTTCAAAGGGGATGTCCGCGTCGCCCTCGTGGACCGGGTGCGGCCCCAAGAGCCGGTTGGCGTTGGCGAAGAACCCGGTCAAGCCCAGGACCAGGACCAGGTCGATGACGATGGCGACGGCGTCCCAGTGGCTCATAGCGCCAGGAGCCTCGACATGTAGGTCAAAATCCAGGGCGCCACGCCCAGGACCGCGGCGGGCACGGCGCAGGTCCAGAGCACGGCCAGGCCGCTGCCGGTTTCAAGCTGGGGCGCCGCGGCCGGCGCGTCCTCGAAATAGAGATCCTTTAAGAGCGCCAGATAATAGCCCAGGGCCAGAAGAGCTCCCAGCGCCGCCAAAAGCAGCGGGGCGTAGAGATGCGCCTTGAACGCCTCCCAGAAAATCAGAAGCTTGGCCAAAAATCCCGCGGTGGGCGGCACGCCGCCCAGGGCCAAGAGCAGGATCGCGAAGGCCGAGGCGGTCTCGGGGCTGCGCGCGCCCAGGCCGCGCAGGTCCGCGCGGGTCTTGGCGCCCGAGGCCTTCAAGAAGGAGAACGCGCCGTTGTTCATGAACAGGTAGGCCGCGAGGTAGAAAAACACCGCCACCGCCGCGCCCGGCGTCGCGCCCAAGGCCGCCCAGGCGCCCACGCCCAGCACGATGTTACCGGCGTGCGCCATCGAGGAATAGGCCAAAAGCCTTTGCAGCCTTTCCTGGCGCAGGGCCAGGACCGCGCCAAAGAGCATGGTCGCCGCGCCAAACCAGGGCAGGGCCCGCGCGAAAGGCCCCGCGGGCGAGAGCGCGGCCAGGCGCATCAGCAAGAGAATGCCGCCGGCCTTGAGCGCGGTGGACAAAAATCCGGTCAGCTCGGGGTCCGAGGCCTCGTAGACGTCCGGCAGCCAGAAGTGCAGCGGGAAGGCGCCCACCTTGAAGAGCGCGGCCGAGCCCATCAGGGCCACGCCCGCCTGGGCGCCGAGGCTTGCCGCGCCCGCGAAGGCCATGGTCTTTTGCGTGAAATAGTAGAGCGCTAGGCCCAGCAGGTAGAGCCCGCCCGCGGCGCCGCCGACGAAAAAGTACTTGATCGCGGCCTCGACCGAGTTCTGGGCCCCGCCGCGGCTGCGCGCGACCAGCAGGTAGGCCGGCAGGGACATGAGCTCCAAGCCGATGAAGAGCATCAAGAGGTTCGCGGAGACGGCCAGAAGCCCCAAGCCCAAGAGGCTGCCCAGCACCAGCGCCGGCGCGACCTCGCTTTCCGCCGCCATCAAGAAGGCCAGCGGCAGGGCCGCGGCGTAGAACACCAGCTGCCAGGAAAATCCCAGGCCGTCGAGGCCGATGAGCGCGTCGCCCGCGCCCGGCCGCGCGCCGAAGGCCAGCGCGAAGGCGCCCAAAATCGCCAGGATCATCAGGCTCTTGATGAACTTGGGGTTGAAGGCCGCCATGCCCGCGCCCAGGACGCCCAAAACCCCGGCCGCCAGAACCATCTGCGGCGCCAGGAGCCCGCCCAAAACCGCCGCGCTCATGGTCACAGCGCCAGCCCCTTGGTCGCCGGGGTGATCACGCTCAAAAGCCCGGAGGGATGCAGGCCGATGTAGAGCATGGCCAGGCACAGCACCCACAAGAGCGCCTGCTCGCGCGCGCTTAAATCCGTCACGTGGGAGCTGACCGAGGACGGGCCGCGGTCGCCCCAGAACACCAGCTGGTAGGCCGGCAGCGCGTAGACCGCGGCCAGCGTGACGCCGACGACGCCCGCCACGGCCAGGACGGGCAGGACCCGCGCCGCGCCGGCCAGGGACATGAACTCGCCCACGAAGCCGTTTAAGCCCGGCAGGCCGATGGAGGCCAAAATGGAGACGCTGAAGAAAAAGGTGAGCCACGGGGCCTGGGCGAAGAGGGCGCCGAAGTCCCGGATGCCGCGCTTGTGCGAGCGCTCATAAAGGATGCCCACCATCAGGAACAGCGCCCCGGTGGTGATGCCGTGGTTGATGAGCTGGAGCGTGCCGCCGGCCAGGCCCTCGGTCGTGCGCGAGAACACGCCGATGAGGCAAAAGCCCAAGTGCGCGATGCTGGAATACGCGACCAGGCGCTTTAAGTCCGACTGGGCCAAGGCGCAGAAGGCCCCGTAGATGACGTTGATGGCGGCAATCGCCGCCAGCCAGGGCAGCAGATGCCAGGAGAGATCGGGGAAGACGGGGATGGCGATGCGCAAAAATCCGTAGACGCCCATCTTTAGCATCACGCCGGCCAGCATGATGGAGCCCGCGGCCGGGGCCTCGGTGTGCGCGTCCGGCAGCCAGGTGTGCAGCGGCACGATGGGCACCTTGACGCCGAAGCCGACCACGAAGGCCGCGAAAATCGCCCAGGCCGCCGGGCCCGAGGCCACGCCCTTTAAGCCCTGCATGTCCCAGCTCCACACGCCCGTGGCGCGGTGGCGCAAGGTGACCAGGGCCAGGATGCCCAGCAGCATGAGCACGCTTCCGAAGAAAGTAAAAAGAAAGAACTTGACCGCGGCGTGCTTGCGGTTGGCCGAGCCCCAGAGCCCGATGATGAAGAACATGGGGATGAGCACGATTTCCCAGAACACGTAGAACAGGAACAAATCCGCGGTCAAAAACACGCCCATCAAGGCGCCTTCCAGGAACAAAAACGACGCCCAGTAGCCCGCGCTTCGCTCCTCGCCCAAGGACGCGATGAGGGAAATGACGGTCAGAAACGCGTTCAAGAGGCACATGACCCAGGACAGGCCGTCCATGGACAAGGAATAGTGGATGCCGTAGGCCCAGGCCGGGCCGGTCACGGCCAGGGCCGCGCCTTCGCGCCAGGGCAAAAACGCGCAGAAAGCCAGCACGACCAAGGAGATGAAAATCGACCAAGCGCCCGCGCGGCGCCCGGAGCGCAGGGCCAGCGCCAGCGCCAGCGCGCCGCCCGCCATGGGCAGGGCCCACAAAATCGTCAGCGGGGAGAAAATCATAGGAAGATCACCGCCAAGAGCAGAACGGCCACGCCCGCCGCCATCCACCACACGTAGTCGTTGACGCTGCCGGTCGCCAGCTCCGCGCCCGCGCCGCCGACCCCGATGGCGCCCTCGGCCGAGGCCTCAATCAAGCGATCCCAGGAGCCTTTGTCCACGCTCAGGCCCAGCCAGTTGGAAAGCACGACCACCGCCCGGGCCACGCCGGCCATGGCCGGCTTCCAGCCGAAATCGGAGTCGAAAGCCGCCGCGACGGCGGTGTATTTTTCGCGCCAGTCCCAGTCCCAGTTGGGCTTAATCGTGGTCCACCAGTAGGACGCGGCCGCGCCGGCGAAGGCCAGCGCCAGGCTGGGCCAGGCTTCCAAAACTTTCATGTGCGGCACGGTGGGCGCCGCCGCGGCCATCCAGCCCATGGACAGCAAGGACTGCAGCTGGGCGCCGAACCAGCCCACGCACACCGCGCCCACGGAAATAAGCAGGACGGGAACGCCCATCCACAGTCCGGCCTCGTGGATGTGGTGGCCGCCGTGCTCGCCGCCCGTCTGGCGCGGCCGCGGGCCCAGGAAGACCAAAAAGAGCATGCGGAAAATGTAGAAGGCGCTCATGAAACCGATGGCCGAGGCCGCCACGCCCATCCCGGGGCCAAAGGCGTGCGCGGCGTCTAAGACCGCGTCCTTGCTGTAGAAGCCCGCGAAGGGCCAGATGCCGGCCAGGGAGAGCGCCGCCGCGGTGAAGCACACGAAGGTCAGGGGCATTTTCTTGATGAGCCCCCCGGCCTCGTCGACCGAGGCGGTGGGCTTGCCCAGGCCGTGCGCGATGTTGCCGGCGCACAAAAAGAGCACCGCCTTGAAAAATCCGTGCGTGATCAAGTGGAAAATGCCCGCGCCGATTTCGCCCAGGCCCACGCCCAAGGCCATGATGCCCAGGTGGCTCACGGTCGAGTAGGCCAGGATGCGCTTTAAGTCCATCTTGGTCGCGGCCACCAGGCCCGCGCCCAGGGCCGTGGCGGCGCCGATCCAGGCGATTAAGTGCGGCAGGTGCGGCACGCCGGCGATGAGCGGCCAGGAGCGGGCCAGCAGGAAGATGCCCGCGGTCACCATGGTCGCCGCGTGCATCAAGGCGGAGACGGGCGTGGGGCCCTCCATGGCGTCCGGCAGCCAGAAATAGAGCGGAAACTGCGCGGACTTGGCGGTCGCGGCCCAGAAGAGCAGGTAGCCGATGGCGCAGACCAAGGCCGGGGAGGCCTTGGCCACGGCGGGAAACACCGCCGTGAAGCGCGCGCCGCTGCCCGGAAACGCGGAGAGCAGCAGCAGCGCCGCCAGCATGAAGCCGAAGTCGCCCACGCGGTTGACCAGGAAAGCCTGCATGGCCGCGCGCCGCGCCGTGGCCTTGTGGTACCAGAAGCCGATGAGGAAATAGGACGCCATGCCCACCATTTCCCAGAAGAGATAGAGCTGCACGTAGTTGTTGGAGGTCAAGAGGCCAATCATGGCCAGGTAGAAAAGATGGAAGAACAGGAAAAAGCGCGGCATGCACTCGTCTTCTTCCATGTAGCCGGCGGCGTAGACGTGGATGAGGGCGCCCACCACGGCGACCATGGCCAGCACGGCCGAGGACAGGCCGTCCAAGCGCAGGCCGAAGGACAGGCTCCAGCCTCCCGCGACCATCCATTGCGCCACGGTGACGTCCACCGGGCCCGAGGCGTAGACGCGCATCGCGATATGGACGGCCGAAACCGCGACCACGCCGCAGGAGACGAGGATGGGCCAATGCGTCCAGCGCGGCTTGAAGGGCCGGACCAGGAAAAAGCTGATGAGGATGGCGGAAATGGGCGCCGCGAACAGCAGGATGGCGGATAAAGGGAGGACCGCGGTCATGGTTTTCTTTCCATATCCTTCGGAGTCAAACCATTTCCTTCGGTCACCCGTGGAGCTCCTTAAGGGCGTCCGACTGCGGCGCGCGCCCGGACTGGTAGACGCGCAGTATTAAGGAAAGGCCGATGACCGCCTCGGCCGCGGCGACCGCTATAATAAGGAGGGCGGCGGAAAGGCCCGCGGCGTCGCCCGCCAAGCTCGCGCCGTAGACCACGCCGATGTTGGCGGCGTTGACCATGAGCTCCAGGCCCAGCAGCATGGCCAAAAGTTCGCGGCGAAGCACCAAAAGGGAGAGCCCCGCGGCGAACAGGACGAAGCACACGGCCCAAACCGCCTGGTTCACGGCCGGCTCCGGTTCAAATCGATGACGGCCAGGGCCGAGAGGAAAATCAAGAATCCCACGGCCTCGGTGGCGACCGCGTAGGGGCCAAAGAGCACCGCGCCGACTTGCATCTGCGCGGCGGAAGCGCCCCAGCCCGCGCCTTGGGCAAGCCCCCCGCGCGAGAGCGCCCACGCGGCCTCGCCCAGCGGCGCCAAAATTCCCAGCACGGCCAGCAGCCACGGGGCCGAGGGCTTGTTCAAGGCCCGCGGATTCTCGGTGGGCGCGGCCATGATGGTGACCACGACCAGCACCATCACCGCGCCCGCGTAAATCATGACCTGCAAAAAGGCGACCAAGGGAGCGCCCAGGAAATAGAAGATGGCCGCGGTCTGCAGCAGGACCGCCAGGAGGCAGACCGAGCACGCGTAAAGGGATTTTTGCGTCGCCATCAGCCCGGCAAAAACAACGGCCACGACTCCCGCCAGGATAATCGCCGCGTGGACCATTTTTTAAATTATATGTTTTTCTCCCGCGCGTTCGTCAAGTTTCGAGGATCGGCGAGCGCGGGCGGCGGGGATTTCGTGGCGGCGGCTCCGGGCCATATTGGAGTTCTATCGGCGATTTTCGGAAAGCGCATTGACGATAAATTTCGACAACCTCTTGTAGCGTCCGAAGCGAATCATGTCGCGCGGCGACACGTTCCCGAGCATGGGGTTTGGCAGCGTGAACCAGAGCACGGTCTTGCGCACATCGCCATCGAAGAATTCCGCGACGAGATTGAGCAGGTTGGCCCACTCGCGGAAGCGTTCCTTGACTTCCATCGGCATCCGCTCGTCCCATCTTACGGAAGCCACGGGGACTCCGGCGGCCCTGGCGACGTCCGGTTTTTTAAATTCAATAAAACGCATGATGTCCTGGCACTTCGGTTTTTCGTTTTCAAACAGGTTCAGGTAATCCTGCTTGGCTACGGTCGAGAATATTTCCGAGTTCGCGGCGGGAGTCATGGCAGCCTCCAGGCAATCCACATCTATGCCATTATATTACCACGAATATGCCACAAAATTAAGGAGCCTCCATATCTATAATGCGAGCGGGGGTGCTAAAAAGTTCCCGGCTATTTTGCGGCTACAGCACGACTATGGCCGCAGGCGTTCTTTACTTTTTCTTGCCGTTCAGGTCTTCGGAGATTGCGGCGAACTGCTCTAGCGCGGCTTCCAGGTCTTGGGTGATTTCATCGGCGATGACTTCCGGCGCCGGAAGATTGGCGGATTCTTCCAAGGATTCGTCTTTAAGCCAAAAAATATCGAGGTTGGCCTTGTCGCGTTTAACGAGGTCCGCATAAGCGAAAGACTTGAATCGCTCGCTTTCCTTGCGCGCATGCCGATTTTTGGGATTGTAGCTGGCGACAAAATCGTCCAGGTCGGAACGCTTGAGCGTGTTTTCCTTAAGCGTGAAGTGTTTGTTGGTTCGCAAATCATAAATCCAAAGCTTTTCCGTCCAGGGTTTTTCTTGGGCCGGTTTGCGATCAAAAAAGAGGACGTTGGCTTTCACGCCCTGCGCATAGAAAATGCCGGTCGGCAGACGCAAAAGCGTGTGGACGTCGGCCTGTTTAAGGAGTTCTCGGCGAATGGTTTCGCCGGCGCCGCCCTCAAAGAGCACGTTGTCCGGAACCACAACGGCGGCCCGGCCATGCTGCTTGAGGATGGTGAAGATGTGCTGAAGGAAGTTCAACTGCTTGTTGCTCGTGGTGGCCCAAAAATCATCACGGCTAATAACCAACGATTCCTTGGATTGTTCGCCCTCTTCGTTAACGATGGTGACGCTGCTCTTTTTGCCGAAAGGCGGGTTGGCCAGCACCATGTCGTATTCGCCGTGTTTGCCGGCCAGGGCGTCCTTGCCGCCGATGACGGGCAAATCATTTTCGGAATCGCCGCCGATGCCGTGAAGCAGCATGTTCATCGCGCAAAGCCGCGCGACTCCATCCACCAGTTCGATGCCTTGAAGAGCGCCGTTCTTGAGCGCCGTCTTCTGCGCGCGATCCAGCGAAAACCGCTTCGGATCAGAAAGATAAGTGTAGGCCGCCAATAGGAAGCCGCCGGTTCCGCAGGCCGGATCGCAAATCGTTTGTCCGGGCCGCGGCGCCATCACGTCCACAATCGCGGCGATAAGCGCGCGCGGCGTGAAGTATTGGCCGGCGCCGCCCTTTACGTCCTCGGCGTTCTTTTGCAGCAAGCCCTCGTAGGCATCGCCTTTGACATCAGCGTCAAGGCTCGACCACTGTTCTTTATCAATTAAGTCCACGATGAGCCGCCGCAGCTTGGCCGGGTCTTGGATTTTATTTTGCGCCTTGCGGAAAATGAGACCCAGCATGCCCTTCTTTTTGCCCAGGGTTTCGAGCACATGCCGGTAATGCACTTCCAACTCATCACCATCGAGTGGAACCCCATTTTTTGTCAGAAGGCTTGGCCAATCGTAGCCCGCAGGAATGGCGGAAGTTTTCTTGAACGGCGGGCGGCTCTGTTCATCGGCCATTTTGAGGAATAGAAGAAACGTCAACTGCTCGACGTAATCTCCATAGGAAAGACCGTCATCCCGCAGAATGGAGCAGTAATTCCAGAGCTTTTGGACAAGGGCGGCGGGACTGGTCATTGTGGTTTCTTCCTCCGCGTTCCGCGCGTTTGGGCGCGAGTTCCTTCCAAACGCTTTATCTCCCGGTCAAAGTCCGAGATGTAGTCCACGTCCTGACGCTTGCGGTAAACCTCATATTCCCCCTCAGCCTTGAGCTTCGCATCCAGCGCGCTTACCTTGCCCTTGTCTTGCAGAATAGGATAATTCGAGAGTTCCAGGAAGTCGTTTAAGAATTTAGCCCAGTCCGCCATTTTCATCACAATGCCGCGCTGGGCCCGATTTTCCGCCAGATCGAGGTACGCGGAGACGATCCGGCTGAGTTCCTTCACATGCGCCTCGCTGAGGTAATTCTTCGCCACCGTCACATCGGACTTCAAAATCTTTCCGCCTGCCGCGTGCTTCCACGTCGTCAGGCCCATATAAATCTTCGTCGCATCGGCGGAGGAATAGATCAACTCGGCTGCCGTCTGGCCGGTGATCGCCCAGTGCAGCTTGTTCTGCACCGTCGCGAAGAACTTCTTCGTCAGCGGCGCGTCCGCGCTGTAGTCCAACGAAAGGGCGTAGATGTCCGTGATCTTCTGGTAAAACCGCCGCTCGCTGGCCCGGATTTCCCGAATTCGTTCCAGCAGTTCGTCGAAATAATCCTTTCCGAAGACCCGCCTGCCTTGCTTGAGCCGTTCGTCATCCAAAACAAAGCCTTTGATAACGAACTCCCGCAGCGTTTTGGTCGCCCAGATGCGGAACTGCGTGGCCTGATAACTATTCACCCGGTAGCCCACGGCTATGATGGCATCAAGGTTATAGTATTTGGCCGAGTAGTTTTTTCCGTCCCGGGCAGTATGTTCCAAAATTGAACATACTGAATCCTCCGAGAGTTCCCCGGTGGCGAAGATGTTGCCCAAATGCTTCGTGATGGTTGGACGCTGAATTCCGAAAAGCTCGGCCAGCGCCTTTTGCGTGAGCCAAACGGTTTCGTCCTTGAAAAATACGTCCACTTTCACGGCCCCGTCCGGCGCGGTGTAGAGGAGGAATCCGCCGCCAGGCGCGGGAGAGCCGGGAATCGTGCCACTCATGGTTTTATCCTCCTAATTCCCGGGCTCGATCTCAATGCCGGGCCGGCTGGATGGCTCATGATATGCATACGATTGAGGACCCTATTTAGTTCCACCTCGCGGGCAACTTGGCGCGCTAGAGAGTGGTTGAATTTCTGGGTTAGCTGTAACTTTATTTGACTCAGCCCGCGTCCTCCGGACTTGGTCTATTAACCAGGCCTCCGTCAATTCTTGCGAGAAAGACACCGCTAATATTTCTTTCTCTTTCTTAGTTTTCATTAGGGAAAAATTATCAGAAGACGCCACACCTGCGAGTCGACCATGCGCGAATACATCACGTAAATCTACGATGCCTGGATCAACTCTTCGTTCAAGCGGCGCTAGCTTGTTGTAACGATCAATCAGTGTTTTCAATGAGTCATAGCAAGTCATCGCGTTTTCTGGAATTTGTTCGCCCACTGCATATTGATAGAGCTGTTTTCCGTTTTCCATTCCTTCGTGTGGATGAGCTGCCTTTGCATAAAGATATGCGCGTATAGCGAACTCAAGGCCCAATAAGTTAGCCACAATCTTTCCAATCAAGCATGCATATCTTTCTTCTTGAAGAATGTTCATCGTCTTAAGCCGCGAGCGCTCCGGTGAAGGCCTTTTGGAGGATGGACTGGCGCAGGCGAGTGGCGCGCTGGAGGTTGGCCGATACGACCGCTTCCAGCTCCTCCACCACGCTCAAACGCCGCTCCACTTCCGCCACTATCCGCGTTTGCTCGGCGAGGGGTGGGAGTGGAATTGGCAGCGGCTGAATGTCCTTATTATTTACTTGGGGCACGTTTGAGCCGTCGGAGAGAGACGATAGGTCTATTGACGCAAACCATCGCTTGAAATAAGTGCTGACATCACAATGTGGCGTAAGCGCCATCACGTTCAAGTCAGTTGTCGCTGGTGCTTCTAGTTGGCGCTTCTTATTGGTCGCGATGGCTCCCCCTCGTTTTGGGAAAATGATGGTTCCGGAAGGAAAGACTTTTAAACCAAGAGCTTCAGCGCTCTTTTGTGTCATGTAGCTTTCGGAGGAACGCATTATTTGCTCATTGCCCTGGCGGTTCATGTCCCCGACTTTGAACCAAGGGATTGGGCCAACAGCTCGAACGTGATCGGCGATCTTTGCCGGAGTATTACCACTCCCAATATCGGCCAGTTGATCTACCGTTGCCCACGCCCAGCCTTTCGGTAGCGGCGGGAGCTTCGCGGTGTCGGGCGCGGCAGGTTCTTTGTATTGTCCACGGCCCTTCCAGTTCTTATGACGCTCAGCAAGAATGCGGGCGAGTAGTTCAGCACCGGTTTCAAATTTTGAATTCCCATTCCTAGTTTTAGCGAGTTCGGCTTCGGTGGGAACGAGACGACCTTCACAGGCGGCTTTGAGGACGGCGGCGCGGTAGCGTTTGAGGCTGGCCTGCACTCGGCGCAACGCCGCCACGCCCGCTTCAAGTCGCGTGAATTGCTTCTCAATCTCCGCCACGATCTTTCGTTGTCCGGCGAGGTCCTTTGGCAGCCAAGTCTGAAACACGGAAATCTGATCGAAGTCTACACGTGGTCTGTCTCCTGCGTTTAGGCCAGTTGCGAAAGCGACAAAATCGTGAGAGTTCAATCGGTAGCGCAGAAAATCTGAGTCTATTTTTTCATTACCTGGGAAAACGATAAATTCCGATGAGCAAAGACCTTTCCGGTCCGCGCGCCAAACCTTATTGAGATAAGGCCTTAGTCGCGAATAAAGAACATCCCCCGATTCAAAATAATTTGCGGCACTTTTCATTTCAGTTGCCGGAACAGTTCCGAGAAGCCGTGTCGTATGTGCCTCGATCTGCTCAAGCCCCACGTAAGGTAAGTCGGGATAATCCGATGGAGAAACCTTCATCTTCCTGGGCCTGATGATTTCCGCTAAGGGCTGGGTATCCCCTTTCATGCAACAAGCGTCCGGTTAAGTTCATCAAGTAAATTGGGCAGTTTCTCGCCAAAAAGTTGCGCGGCTTTGCCGAGGCCCCCGCGCTGGCTAAATGGGGCGAGCTCAAAATCCTCCGGTTCAATGCTCAAGCTCGTGGCGATGTGATCACGGATGAGATTGAGCCAGGCGAGTTGATCGGGCGTGAACACCGTCCCGTTCTTGGCCTTATCCATAAGCCATTCGTTGAATCGCTCGGCCACGGATTCGGCGAAGGGTTTGAGCACAGGCTGTTGTTGCAGAGCAAACCGCGTGAGGGAAACAAGATCGGCAAAGCGCCCGACTTGGGAACGGCCTTTTACTTTGGCGGGCGTTGTGGCGGCGAAGGCGTCCCAAAGATGGTCTTCCGTCCACGCGGCATGGTGCGCGCGGAGTTTCTTCTCCAATTCCTTGAGCATCGGCTCGGTAAGACGTTGTTTATAGGGGCGGCTGTAAAGAATTTGCAGCGCCGTGATTTCAGCGTGGTGTTCCTCGATATAGTCCTTAAATGACTTTGAAAGGCTCGCGGCTTTTTCTTTCGCGGCGCCATCGAAGCCTTGGCTAACGATGGTGTCAATCGTAACAGTGTCTATGGTCTGCTCGGCGTCCTGCTTTGCCTTGGCTAGGGCGTCGCGCAACGCGGGCCGGTCAAAGGGCAGGCAGGCGGCAGCCACAAGTTGTTGGCGCTCAGATGCGGCATCAGGATCAACGGCTTTCAGGAGATTGGCGGAAAGCTGGGCAAGAGTCGCGCCACCTGCCAAAGCGCTGAGCTCTTTGCGCTGGGCCGGGGTAATCTCGCGGTCAAGCCGGGCTAGGCGGCCGGCAAGGGTGGTGAGCGTATCTTCGTCGCGTTTGCCCAGCGTCACGCCCAAGAGAAGCTTGTCAAATGGCGTAGAGCGTTTGCGCTCAAGCGGGCGGGAATCGGTCTTGTCGCTTTCGCATACGCCCACGGCATCGACGATGATAAACCCGGTCTTGGCGTGCGCCTCGGCGCCGCTGACCGCCTGCAAGTCCGTGGGGGTAAGAACGCGCGTGCCGCGGCCCTTCATTTGATCGAAATAGACCCGGCTGCGGACGTCGCGCAGAAACAAAAGGCATTCCAGCGGCTTAACGTCCGTTCCGGTGGCAATCATGTCTACGGTCACGGCGATGCGGAACTGCGGCGAGGTGCGGAATTGCTGAATGAGATCTTCGGTGTTGGCCGGACGCCCGGTTTCCGGATTCACGGACTGATAGGTAATCTTCTTCGCGAAATCATTGCCTTTCCCGAAGACCTCGCGGCAGAGGTGGACCACGTCCTCCGCGTGAGAATCGTCCTTGCAAAAGATAAGCGTCTTAGGAACGAGAGTCCGACCGGGAAAGAGTTCGGTGAAAATGGCGTCCTTAAAGGCCTGAAGGACCGTGCGGATTTGAGAGGGGACGACCACGGAGCGATCAATCTGCCCGGGCTCGTAGGCTAAATCTTCGTCCAGCCGCTCCCAGCGGCGCGCGCGCGTTTCCCGGCTGCGCTTGTCCACATAGAAGCCTTTTTCAACTTTGCCGCCCTTATCGGTGACCTGGGTCTTGATGCGGTAGACTTCGTAGCCGACGTTCACGCTGTCCGCGACCGCGCGTTCGTGGTTGTACTCCATGACAAGGTTTTGATTGAAGAAGCCGATGGTCTGCTTGGACGGCGTGGCCGTGAGCCCAATGATGTAGGCGTCAAAGTATTCAATAACCTGCCGCCACAACCCATAAATGGAGCGGTGGCACTCGTCCGTGACAATAAAATCGAATGTCTCAATTGGGATCGCGGGATTGTAGGCGACTTCCCGCGGACGGTCATCAGCGGCGCTAATTTCATACGTGGAAATCTCATCAGCCTCTTCGGGAAGTTCCTCGCCGCGCAACATCGAGTAAAGCCGCTGGATGGTGCAGATGGTAACGCGAGAAACGCCATCGAGTTTATTCGAGGTCAGGCGCTGAACGTTGTAGAGCTCAGTAAATTTGCGGCCGGTGTCCGGCGTGACAAATTGGTCGAATTCGCCTTTAGCCTGGCGGCCCAAGTTGGCGCGATCAACCAGAAAAAGAACGCGCTTGGCGCCGGCATGCTTGATGAGCCGATAAATGAAGGCGCAGGCCGTGTAGGTTTTTCCCGCGCCGGTGGCCATCTGGATAAGCGCGCGGGGCTTGTCGGCGGCAAAAGATTGTTCAAGATTGGTGATGGCCTCAATCTGGCAGTCGCGCATGCCGCGCGTCGCGAGCGGATGCGCCTTAGGCATCGCCGCCAGCCGGGCGCGGAGCGTTTCGCTTTCATCCAAGAAAGCCAGGAGCGTTTCCGGGCGATGGAAGCTAAAGACCGGGCGCGAGCGCGGCGAGGGGTCGCGCTCATCGCGGAAAAAGGTTTCGACCCCCGTCGATTCGTAATAAAACGGCAGCGGACCCGAAGCGGCCAGGAAATCAGGAAGATTCTCGCCGTAATATCCGGATTGATCGGCCACGGTGGAAAGCGTCGTGCCCTTTTTCTTGGCTTCGATGATGCCGACCGGTTTGCGGTCTACCATTAAGAGATAGTCGCAGCGCCCTGACTTTAGCGGCACTTCGCGGAGGGCAATGCCGCGCGCGGCGCCAGGATTTAGCTTTTTATAGTCTTGAATCACCCAGCCGGCGGCGCCAAGCATGGCGTCTATTTGCCGGCGCGCTTCTTGTTCCGGGGTTAGGTCAGACATTTTTTAATGCCACGGGGTAGCGCCAAAAAATTTTGCGAATGTTAAAATATAGCAATTCAGGCTTCACCTCCCAGCAACACCATATATAAGGAAGCTGTTTTCCTCGCGTTACCGGGCCGCAACGTCATTTCCTTAATGCGGCCCAGTACTGCTTGCCTCCCGGCTCGCGGTATATCGCGTTTTCAAAACCGTTTAAAAGGCTGGAATTTAGCTGGAAGCCCGCCCGGAAAGGCTGTCAAATAGCTGGCATCAAGGTGTCTAGGCCCTATCAACCCCCTATCTAGGCCTAGGGTAGGCCTAGAAACGGAGCGTTTAAACTAGCCATTTGATAGGCCTAGGCCTATAGGGGGCCTAGCTAGGCCTAGGTAGGCCTACCTAGGCCTACCTAGGCCCTAGACACCTAGGTGGTAGGCCACAGACCCCTAGGCCTGGCCTACCCAGCGAAACTGATCCTTGCCTGTTTTTTGAACTCGGCCGTAGCGGATCATCTGCCCGATATGGCCGGTCACGACCGTCATGGAAAGGCCGGTTTTTTGTTCCACGTCTTCCGCGCTAAATTCGCCCAATTCCTGATAAGCCGCGATTAAAATTTCTCCGGTTGATTTGCCGCCGGACGGATTCGGAGGCGCGGGGTTAGGCGTGGGCCCCGGCAATGGACCCGGCCCCGGCGCGGGATTGGGCCCGGGCAAAGGCTGCGGTCCCTGCCCAGGCTGCGGCGCCGCGTCCGGGTCGTTCGGGTCGTCCGGATTAAAGGGCACAATCGGCCACTTCCAAGCGGCGGCCCTCACGCCCGCGTAGACGCCG
>DATLSD010000055.1:0-11130 GCA_035534315.1 Elusimicrobiota bacterium | reverse complement strand
GGCCTTGGAGCTTTTTAAATAAGCGCCGATAAATTCGGCCAAGCGGAGAGATTTGATAATTTACGCTTGTTTTTGCATCGGACTTCATGGCATCATCGATTATACAAATATGGAATTTGCGCGCTTCTCGCCGCTTTAGGATTGCATGAGACCAAGAATCGTGGTCGTCATCGGCACCAGGCCCGAAGCGATTAAGCTCGCGCCGGTTGTGCGCGAATTCTCGCTGCACGGCGGTTTTAAGACCGAACTCGTGGCCTTGGCCCAGCACCGGGCGATGCTGGACCAAGCCCTGCGCGGCTTCGGCCTTCCGCGGCCAAGCTTCGACTTTCATCTCATGCGCGGGGACCAGTCGCCCAATGACGTTTTGCGGCGGACTGTCGGCGCGATGGCGCCGTTTTTGCGCCGGCGGCGTCCGGATGTGCTCGTCGTCCAAGGGGACACGACCGCCGCCGCGGGGGCGGCCTTGGCGGCGTTCAACGAGAAGGTCCCCATCGCGCACGTCGAGGCCGGTTTGCGCACGCGCGATTTCGAAAATCCTTTCCCCGAAGAGGGCAATCGGGTGCTTATCGACCATCTCGCGGCGCTGTGCTTCGCCCCGACCGCAGGCGCCCGGAAAAATCTCTTGCGCGAGGGCGTGGCGCCGGCTAAAATCATCGTGACGGGAAACACCGCCGTCGACGCGGTCAAATGGGGTCTTGCTCTGTCCGGAAAGCGAAAGAACGCTCAATCGGAGAAACTAGGCGCGGCCGGGAGCGGCGGCAGGCTGATTCTGGTGACCCTTCATCGCAGGGAAAGTTTCGGCCGTCCGCTTGAGAATATAGCGCAAGGCCTCAAGAAAGCCCTTGATGAGCACCCCGACGTCCTAGCTTTTTATCCCGTTCATCCCAACCCCAATGTCCAACAGGCCGCTAAATCTTATTTCAGGCATCCGCGGATTGTTTTGGGCGAGCCGCTGAACTATCCGGACTTCCTGGCTCTGATGCGCCGCTCTTACGCGATTTTGAGCGATTCCGGAGGGATTCAAGAGGAGGCGCCGGTCCTGCGCAAGCCCGTGCTGGTGGCGCGTGAAACAACGGAGCGTCCGGAGATCCTCTCGGCCGGAGGCCTACTCGTCGGCAGAAGCTGCCGTTCAATCGCGTCCGGGCTTAATAGGGTGCTGGATGATCGCGCGCTTTATAAGCGCCTGACTTCCCGCGAGAATCCCTTTGGCGACGGCCGCGCGGCCCGGCGCATCGCAGCGGCCGTGTCCCGCTATTTAAGAGGCGGGCGGCGTTCGTGACCATCGATATTTCCGTCGTCATCAATAATTACAATTACGGCCGGTATCTGCCCGAGGCCATTGAAAGCGTTTTGGCGCAGGAGTTTCCCGCTGAGCGCATGGAAGTCATCGTCGTCGACGACGGATCGACCGACGACTCCCGGGAGCGCGCGATCGCCTACGGGAGCCGCATTATTTATCATCGGCAGGAAAATCGCGGCCAAGCCGGCGCGCTTAACGCCGGCTTCGGCCTAGCCCGCGGCGCTTATGTAGCTTTATTGGACGCGGATGATGCGTGGCGGCCGGGAAAACTGCGCGCGGTGGCCGGGCGCTTCGCGGCCAACCCGCGCGCGGGCCTTGTGCAGCATTGGATGCGGACTATCGACGCCGCGGGCCGAGAAATGCCGACCTACGTCGAGCGCTGGCCCAGGAGTTATGCGTTGAGCGATTTGGAGAGCGGCCGGGCCCGGTTCGTGGGAACCAGCGGCCTGGTTTTCCGGAAAGACGCATTGAAGAACATCCTGCCTATTCCGGAGGATTTGCGGTTCTGCGCCGATGAGTATCTTTATACTCAGGTCCTTTTTGAAGCCGATGCCGAAAATATATCTGAAATGCTCGGCTTGCGGCGCGTGCATGGGAAGAATTCGTACGCCGGAACCATGCTCAAGCCGGAAGCCCTGGAAAGGCGCATCCGCGTGCGCCAAGCGCTGGACAGGCATTTGGAAGAGCGCTGCCGGGCGCGCTCCATGCGCGTCCCGGAGAGCTTGCGCCTATCCTCGAAGCGCGAGCGGCTCCTGTGCGAGTTTTTCAGGCGCAGGCTGCTGGGCGAATGGAGAGAGGCTTGGAGCGCGCGGCGCGCCTTGCTGGATTCTTATCCGAGCGGCGGCTATCGGTTATTCAAAAGCTTGACGCTGCTCGTTGCCTGCATAAGCCCCGCGGCGTATGCGCTGCTGTTTTCATTTTATCAGAGGCTGAGCACGGCGAGAAATTCCGGAAGATGAATCGCGCCAGCGCGCCAAAGGTCAAAGACTCGCGCGGCTATTCGAGGCGCGCTAAGGTATAAAGCCAATCCCCGCAGTCATGCTTTGTCAGCAAATAATAGAAGGTCATCCCCACGGCCGCGGGAAAAACTATCGGAGAGCAAAGCGCCTTGAAAGCGTTGACCAACTGCTGGCGCCGTAGTTTTTGAGACAGGAGCCTGCGCGCGATTCCGGATCCGCTGCTGTTTTTTGCGCCGCCAGCCGCGGCGTCTTGATATAGCTCGGAAATGGTGCGTGATCCGGAGGTTCCGAAAAGAGCCCGCTTGATCGCGGGTAAGAGTTTCGGCATTACTACGCAAAAGAAGAATTGATTGTAAAGATAAGAGATTTTCAGGTGCGATGATATTTGGTGGACGACGCGGAAGCCGTGGCTCTCCAGGAATGTCCGCATGCTTTCAGAGGACCAGCGGGTAAAATGATGGGGCGGATAGTCGTGCTCTTCGCGTCCCCAGGGAAGAGGCCTTAGCGTGTTGGGCAGCGTGATGGCGATGACGCCCCCGGGCTTGAGAAGCCGTTTCAATTCGCTCAAGAAGCGCGCCGGTTCCGGATGGTGCTCCAAAACATCGAAGAGCGTAATATAGCTGAATTCTCCGGCTTTCCTCCGCAATGACCAATCCGAAAATTCCGCGGATTCCGCTTCGACAATCCCGCGTTGCCGCGCCAGCTCGATCATGCGCCGGTCGTAGTCGAAGCCAACCACGGAAAACCCCCGGCCTTTGGCAAGAGCCAGGAACCCGCCCTCCCCGCAGCCGACATCCAACAGCCTCCCCGGCTGCAGGTTCTCGGCTAAAAAACATCGGAAGCGCCAATCATGGGAAGGGCTGGGCCGCTTTTCCAAAGCTCGGATGGGCGCTGCTTTTTCATACCAATCCGCTCCGACAGATTGCCGGGGCTCTGCAAAAACGACCCCGCAAGAGGCGCAGGAAAACATCTCGTAGCGCCCGCCGGCAATTGGATCTTTATGGGATTCCAACGGAGCGGCTTCAAATTCCGCCGCGCAGGCGGGGCAATTAAGGTGCATTATGGCTAGAAAGAATAGTTGACGTCCATGAAGATGGCGGCGCCCTCTTGGCCAAATCCCAGGTCAATGGAGCCGACGACCTGGGGCGGCGCGATCGCGCGAAAGGCCGTCCCGATCACGGGGTGAAGGTACTTGGATTGGGAATTTTCCGGGGAGTCGAATACGGTGCCGACGCCGGCGAAGGGCGCGACCTGCGCTTCTATTTGGACGCCGGCCATTTTTTTCTGGTAAACGGTGAAGCGCTCCTCGGCGTTCAAGGCCGCCATGCCGTTGTCGATGAATCGCCCGTCGCCGTAGGCGCGCAGGGAATATTTACCGCCTAGGGAAGACAGCGCCCAAAAGGGAACGCCTTTGCCGAGAAGCTGGGTGCATTGAAATTGAACCGCCGTGGTTCCGGCGTCCGGATTTGACCAGCCGTGGAGATAGCGCGCGTCGACGCCGTAGCGGTCGTAGTCGTATTGGCTTCCCATGGACTCAGCTGAATAGCCGGCATAGAGCTTCAGGAGCGCTCCGTGCGTGGGCGTGATGGTGCCGTCTCGGCTATCATAGGCCAAGGCTAGGCGCCACTCATCGACATTTTGCCGCGACGAGGAAAACTGGCCCGGATACGTGGCTTGAAACGAAGGCAGGCCGGCGATGGGCCCGTCCACCGTGCGTTCCGCGACGAAATGGTTCGTCGCGTAGATTTTCCAGAAAGAATCGGAGCCCAGAGGAATGCCCAGGGACGCCTGCGTGCGGAGGTAATCTTCGGTGTAGTTGGTCTGCGCACTCAAAGGCGTTCCCGGACCGATGCCGAAAAATCTGCGCGACGCGTCCACGTTGTCCTGAAACAAAAGGTCCAGGGCGATGTTTTTGTGCAGGAATTTTTGATCGTCGTAGCTCGCGAAGGCTTCATGCTCGTATCTGTCCCAAGCGGCGCGCAGAACCAGGTTCGAATCGGGGTTAGGATAGTAGTAGAGGCGGTAGGTCGGACTCCATCCGAAGTATTGGTTGTAGGTGACGGAGGGCGCGTTAATGTACTGGATTTGCTGGGTTTCGGGGGATTGCAGAACCCAAATGGGCATGACGCCGTAGGTCACCCCGCTGTTGGGGTCGGTGGCGATGGAGGGTAAAAAAAGAGCCATCCCGTGCTTTAAGGGGTGAATCATGAAATCCAGCATGGTCCCGGTCGGCCAAGGAGATTCCTCTTTAGAGGGTTTCTCGGGCAACTGCGATTTGGGGGATGGAACAGGCATCTGCTCGCCCCAAAGGGGCGAGAACGCGCAAACAAGTAAAATGGCCGCGAGGCCGCCCGCCCTCTTCATCCTGGCGCTCCGGCCGCTGCCGCAATTCGCGAGAGGCTCCACCGCGCCTGCTCGCTGAGCACCGGATCCGAATCGCCGGCGAATTTCTCGAGCATGGGGCGGTGCCTTGCCTCGCCGGAGTTGCCCATTGCCAGCAGGGAATTGCGAATGAGGCCCTTGAGTTTCGGGCGCGACAACGGCGTTGCTCCGTATTTTTCTTGAAAAGAGTTTTTGTTCATGCCGGGAAACTCCTCAAGCGGCAGGCTCTCCGGCAGGGCCGAGGGAAAAACGGGGCTCTGGCTGGAAAACCGATTCCACGGACAGACTTCCTGGCAGATATCGCACCCCATGATCCAGTTGCCGATTTGATCCCTAAACTCCTCCGGGATTCGCCCTTTATGCTCGATGGTGAAATAGGCGATGCAGCGGGAGGCGTCAAGAACGCGATCGGCGGATAAGGCTTTGGTCGGGCAGGCGTCGATGCAGCGAGCGCAGCTGCCGCAGCGATCCGTAATGGGCGCGTCTTGCGGCATTTCGATGTTGAGGGCCAAGCCGGCCAAAAAGAAATAAGATCCGGTCGTTGGAGAAATAATCATCGTATTCTTCCCCACCCAACCGAGCCCGGCGTAGCGGGCGTAAAGGCGTTCCAGCAGCGGGCTCGTGTCGACGAAAATCCGGCCGTCCGCCCCGGGAACGCGGGCTTTGACCCACTCGAGAATCGCCGTCATCCTGTTTTTCAGTTCCGGATGGTAATCCCGAAGGGCCGCGTAGCGCGCGACGCGGCCCTTCCCTGGGCCGGGTTCGCGCGGCGAATTGTCGGCGTAGGCAAACGCGCAGACCAGGACCGATTTGGCCTCCGGGTACCAGGCGGCGATGTTCTCCCGGCTGTTCTGGTTGCGGGCCATGTAGTCCATGCCGCCGTGCATGCCCGACTCGATCCATTTCTTGTAGGCGGAGGATTCCGGGAAAGATTCGGCGGGAGCTATTCCGGCAAACGCGGCGCCTTCTTCCAGCGCGCGCGCCTTCAGGAGTCCGGAAAGGTCCACGAGGTTGGGGCTACAGGGCGGGTTCGGCTTTGAGGATGGTAAAAACGCGCATTCCCGCTGGAAGGCTGACTTCGGCTTTTTCGCCGACTTTTTTGCCCAGCAGGCCTTGCGCTAGGGGGGAGTAGACGGAAATGCGTCCTTCCGCCGGTTCCGATTCGTCCTCGCCGACCAATGTATAGGAAAATTCGTCGCCGTCCTCATCCTTAAGAACGATCCGGCACCCGATGGAGACCGTGCCTTTCGGAATTTTGAGCTCGTCGATGATTTTTGCGCTTTCAAGCTTATTCTGGATTTTGGCGATGCGGCCCATGACCTCGCCGAGTTTCTCTTTCGCGCTGTGGTATTCCGCGTTTTCCTTCAAGTCGCCTTTTTCGCGGGCCTCGGCGATGTCGAGCGAAAGCTGATTTTTCTGCGCCTTGAGCGGCTCTAAATCCTTCCGCAGCTTTTCGTATCCCGCCCGAGTCAAGAATGTATCGCCCATGATTGCCGTTCCTCTACGATTTCTAGGATTATGGGATTATACAAATTCCGTCCCAAACCTACGGACTCTGCAAGTTTGGAACGGCTTTGCGCCCGCTGTAGGCCCGATTCTTCAGCGGATGCGCTCGTAAGCGGGCTTAAATTCCGCTAGAAAAGAGCGCAGCACGGCCTCGATGTCCCAGGGTTTTCCGGTCAAGGACTTCAAGCTGCATGCCGTTCGAAGCCGCGGAGCATTGTTGACGTTGACGCCGACGCCCAGAACGAGCCAGTCCACACGGCGAGAATCTCCGGAGGCCTCGGCCAGGATGCCGCAGATTTTTTTCGCGCCCTTCGCGCGGCCTTTTACCCCGCCTGACGCGCCGAAGGCCGCGCGGGCGTACACGTCGTTGGGCGGCTTGACAAAAGTTTCGACAGCCGCGTATTTTGATATGGCCGCGGCCGCGGCCGAAGCGGCCGCTAAGCTCAGCTTGGCCAGCCGTTTAGGAGGGAATTTCGGCCGCAGGATGAGGGAAATATAAAGCCCTCCTTTTTCGGAACTCCAAACCCGCTTCATCCGTCCCCGGCCATCGGTTTGAGTTTCGGCCCACACCAAAGTCATGTCTTGGGCGCCTTGCTCGGCCAGGAATCGGGCGGTCGACTGCGTGGAGTCCGTTTTCGCGAGCTTCAAGACGCAGGAGACGGCGGGCAGGCTCATTCGATTTCCAGGCTCATGTCCAGGGCCGGGGCGCTGTGAGTGATTCGGCCGATGGAAATGCGGTCTGGGCCCAAACGCGCCAGCGCGCGGACGTTTTCTAGGTGGACGCCTCCTGAGATTTCGACGCGAGTCGAAGGCCGCTCCTTGCGAATGACGCGGATGGCCCGGCGGATGAGGGATGACGTCATGTTGTCGAGCAGGATGATGTCCGCGCCGGCTTGAAGCGCCCGCTCGACTTGCCCAATATTGGCCGCCTCGATTTCAATCGTCATTCTGGGATAGCGGCGGCGGACTTGAGCGACCGCCTCGCGGATATGACGATTGAGCGACCAATGATTGTCCTTAAGCAGCACGGCGTCGTAGAGCCCGATGCGGTGATTTTCCCCGCCGCCGCAGCGCACCGCGTATTTCTCCAATTCCCGCCAGCCGGGAAGGGTTTTGCGCGTGTCGAGGATTTTTGCCTTGGTACCTGCGGTTCTTTCCACATACCGGGCCGTTAAGGTCGCCACACCGGAAAGATGCTGGAGAAAGTTCAGCGCCGTTCTCTCCGCGGTCAGAATTTTAGGTCCGCCGGCGACTTCCATGACGACTTGTCCCGGCTTAATCGGGCGTCCGTCCTTGGTTTTAACTCGAATACGGCAGGAAGGGGAGACGCTTAGAAACACTTTTCGCGCGACATCGGCGCCGCAGACGACGCCGGGAGCCTTCGCGATGATTTTTCCGCGCAGCCGCGCGCCTTTAGGCACGAAAAAACGAGTGGTGACGTCGCCGCGCTCGCCGAGGTCTTCCCGCAGGGCCGCGCGGATTATTTCTTGCGTCGTCATTTGGCGCTCTTAACCGCCGACATCGCGCGGAGCTCGAAGAGTTGATCGCGCAGGGCGGCCGCGGTCTCGAAATCCAGGTTCTCTGCGGCTTCCTTCATGCGCGACTCGATTTCCTCCATCAGCACCGGCACGTCCTTGGCCGAAAGCGGCTTGGCCGTCTCGCGAAGCAGGGCCAGCCCTTCCCGCTTGGACATGCTTTGAAATTCCTCCAAATCCGCCACGGCCTTGACCACGCTTTTGGGGGTAATTTTATATTTTTTATTGTGCGCTTCCTGCTTGGTCCGGCGGCGATCCATTTCCGCCAAGGCCCGGCGCATGGATCCGGTGATTTCATCGGCGTAGAATACGACCTCGCCTCCGACGTTTCTGGCCGCGCGCCCGGAAATCTGGATAAGCGTCGTTTCGGAACGCAGATAGCCTTCGTGATCCGCGCCCAAGACCGCAACCAGTGAAACCTCCGGCAGGTCCAAGCCTTCGCGCAGCAGGTTGATGCCGACGAGGATGTCAAATTTTCCAGCGCGCAGATCCCGCAGAATTTCGATGCGCTCCAAGGGCTCGATGTCTGAGTGGAGGTATCTGACGCGCAAATCTTTGGCGGCCAAAAAAGAGGCCAAATCCTCGGCGGTCTTCTTGGTCAGCGTGGTGACCAGAACGCGCTCTTTTTTGGCGACGCGCGAGCGGATGCGGGCTATCAAATCGTCGAGCTGCCCTTCGCTGGGGCGCACGATGACCTGGGGATCGACCAAACCCGTCGGGCGGATGACCTGCTCGACGATTTCACCTTTTGACTTTTGCAGCTCGTAGGGGCCGGGCGTCGCGGAAACGTAAATGGTCTGGCCGGCCAGGGCCTCGAACTCGTGGAATTTGAGCGGGCGGTTGTCGAGCGCGGAGGGAAGCCTAAAGCCGAAGTCGACCAGCGTCTGCTTGCGCGAGCGGTCGCCCTCGTACATGCCGCGGATTTGCGGAACCGCGATGTGCGACTCGTCGATGAAGAGCAGGCGGTCCTTGGGAAAGAAATCGATGAGACAGTTGGGGCGCTCGCCCGGCGGCCGGCCCGAGAGGTGCCGCGAGTAGTTCTCGATGCCGTGGCAAAATCCCATTTCGCGCAGCATCTCCATATCGTAGCGCGTGCGCTGTTCGAGGCGCTGGGCTTCGAGCAGCCGGTTCTGGCTTTTGAGTTCCGCCGCTCGTCCGGCAAGCTCCTGCGTGATGGCCTCGACGGCCCGCTCGCGCTCCTCGCCGGGCGTGACGAAATGTTTGGCCGGATAAATCCACTCGCGGTCCAGGCTTTTGAGCTTCGCGCCCGTGAGCGGATCGAATTCAATGATAGAGTCGACGCCGTCATCTCCGATGGAGACCCTGAGCGCGGTTTCCATGTAGGCTGGGAAGATGTCGACCACGCCTCCCTTGACCCGGAATTTGCCGCGCAGAAATTCCGTCTCGTTGCGCTCGTAGTAAATCTCGACCAGGCGCTTTATGAGCTCTCCGCGAGAGATGCGCAGTCCCTTGGCGAGCGGAATGGAGCTTTCCTTGTAGCTCTCCGGAGAGCCGATGTTGTAGATGCAGGACACCGACGCGACCACGATGACGTCGCGGCGCGCGAGGAGCGAACTCGTCGCCTTCAAGCGCAGCCTGTCGATGCGGTCGTTGATGGCGGAGTCCTTTTCGATGTAGGTGTCGGTGGACGGCACGTAAGCCTCGGGCTGGTAGTAGTCGTAGTAGGAAATGAAGAACTCGACGGCGTTGTCCGGGAAAAACGCCTTGAACTCGGCGTAGAGCTGCGCCGCCAAGACCTTGTTTGGGGACATGATCAGCGTCGGGCGGTTCAGGGCTTCGATGACTTTGGCCGCCGTGTAGGTTTTTCCCGATCCGGTCACGCCGAGAAGGACCTGGGATTTGGCTCCTTCCTTTATGCGCCGGACCAGATCGGCGATGGCTTGGGGCTGATCGCCGGCCGGCTTGAATTTCGATTTGACCCGGAAATTGGGCATGAGGTGATTATAGATTTTACGGTTTTAGCGCGCCATGAGGAGGGTCGCGGGTTGACTTAAAAGGCATATCCCGATATGATGTGCAAACGGACCTAAAATTTAATCCAAGGAATTCGCTCATGGGGACGCATGGAAGCCACGAAAAATCAAAAGGGGCCGTCGCCGATATTTTGAAAGGCAAACCTGCCGACAGCGACAAGCTGTTTTCCTATTTCAAAGTTTTTATGGGCGACAGGGCCGTCGCGGCGATCACGCCGTCGAGCCGGTATTTAGTTCGGCGCGTAATGAAGGCTCTGGACCTCGAGCACGCGCGTGACATCATCGAATATGGCGCGGCTCAGGGCGTCATGACCAAGACCATGCTGGGCAAGCTTCCCAAGGAAGGCAAGATTTTGGCGCTGGAGCTCAACAAGGATTTGTTCGAGTCCCTGCGCGAGGTTTCGGATCCGCGATTGACGATTTTCAACGGCGACGTTCGGGAAGTCGATCAAATTGCTCAGCGCTTCGGCGTTGGAACGGTCGACGTCATTGTTTCAGGCGTTCCCTTCGCGTTTTTAAGCCCGGACGACAGGCACGCCCTGCTCAAGAAAACCGCGCACATGCTCAGGCCCGGCGGAAGATTCGTGGCCTATCAGGTAACGACGCATCTCATCCCGCTGCTCAAGCGGCACTTCAAGAAAGTGCGGATTGAGTTCGAGATACGAAACCTGCCTCCGCACTTCGTGTTCACGGCTTTTAAATAGCCGCAGACGCGCCCTCTAGAAAAGCGTGTAGATAAAGGGCGTCGGCGCGGAGGCGCTGAGCACGATGAGAACGCCGAAGACCGCAAGCACGAGAAGCATCGGGATAATCCACCATTTCTTATTCTGCCATACGAATTCAAGCAGGTCGCGCGCGAAAGACGGGCGTTTGGACATTAGTATAACCTCTCGCATTTGATTTTATCTTTTTCGCCGGCTTCTGGGAGCGCAACCCAGAAACTTTCCGCGCGGCCCGGCCTCAAGTTGAGTTTGTCTTTGCGCCAACAACGCAAGAGCGCGGCAAAAGGTGAAACGAACGCGTAGTAGGCGACGGCGAGAATGGCGCCGGTCAATAAGGCGGTAAGCGCGCGCGCGAAGCCGTTGAGCAGCCGGTAGAGCCAAATTCCCGCCGCCCTCCAAAAATAGGCCGCCCCGCCGCAGAGAAATCCTCCGACGGCGACCCAGCGCCACTGCGGCCGTCCGCGCAGGAAGAGAATCGCCGCGGCCAGCAGGGCGCCGCCCACAAGCGAGAGCGCGAAATTCCGGATTTTTTTCTTGTCCGGGTTCCAGTCATCTGGCATCCATCCCATATCAATTAGTCCAAATGCGGTTTGTGCGGGCTCGGCGCGGGTTCCCGGCCGGTTTTTTTAACGAAAAAATTTTCCATCGCTAGGATGTCCATGCCCGTGGCCAAAAAGCATTCGAGGGCTTCCTGGGGCGCGCGCACGATGGGCTCGCCGCGCACGTTGAAGC
>DATLSD010000054.1:0-46473 GCA_035534315.1 Elusimicrobiota bacterium | reverse complement strand
TGAGGAAGGTGTATTGGCTGCCGAAGTCCAGGATAACGATGGACGGCATCACTTCCCCATGCCGAGACGCTGGGCTTTTTGGAAAATCTTGCCTTCGGTCTGGATGGCGGGGGCGATGATGATTTCGGCCGTCTGCATCTCCCGGATGGTCGCGGCGCCCAAGGCGCCCATGCAGGTGCGCAGCGCGCCCACGAGGTTTTGCGTGCCGTCGTCGGTGCGGGACGGGCCGTAGAGGATTTCCTCCAGGGTTCCCGTGACGCCGACGCGGATGCGGGTGCCGCGGGGCAGGTTCTGGTGCGGCGTGGCCATGCCCCAGTGGTAGCCCAGGCCGGGGGCCTCCTTGGAGCGGGCGAAGGCCGAGCCGACCATGACGCCGTCGGAGCCGCTGGCGACGGCCTTGCAGATGTCGCCGCCGGTGCTCATGCCGCCGTCGGTGATGATGGGCACGTAGCGGCCCGTGCGTTTGTAGTAGTAATCGCGCGCGGCCGCGCAGTCGACAGTCGCGGTCACCTGCGGAACGCCAAGGCCCAGCACGCCGCGGGTGGTGCACGCGGCACCCGGCCCCACGCCGATCAAGAGCCCGGAAGCGCCGGCCTCCATGAGCTCGGTCGCGACGGAATAGGTCACGCAGTTGCCCACCACGACGGGAATCTTCATCTTGCGGCAGAACTTGGCCACGTCGAAGGGCTTGTAGCGGGACGCCCGGTGGCGCACGGTGGTCACGGTCGACTGCACCACGAAAATGTCGCAGCCGGCCGCCTGGGCGATGCGGCCGTATTTCTCGGCGTTCTGCGGAATCGTCGAGACCGCGCAGGGAACCTTGGCCTTCTTGATTTCTCGCACCCGCTCGGCGATGAGACGCTCCTTGACCGGCGCGCGGTAGAGATCCTGCACCAGGCGCGTGGCCTGATCGGGCCCCGCCTGGGCGATCTGCGCGATGATTTCGCGGGGCTTCTCGTAGCGCGTGTTGATGCCGTCCAAGTTCAAGACCCCAAGGCCGCCCATTTTCCCCATGGCCATGGCGAAGGAGGCGTCCACGACGCCGTCCATGGCCGAGGCCAGAAAGGGGATGGCGAGCTTGATGCCGCCGATTTTGAGGCTGGTGTCGACCTCGTCCGGATTAATCGTCATGTCGCCCGGGACCAAGGCGATTTCGTCGAAGCCGTAAGCCCGGCGCGCTTCCCGATCACGACCGATGAAAAACGCCACGCTTGCCTCCTATAATGGAAGGAATTCGAGAAATGATTTTATCAAATCGAAAGGCATGGCGCAAACGCCCGCTCCAGGCCTAAAGTCCCGGTTTCTCCTGGGCCCTTTTAGTGCGAGCAAGAGACCCGCCGGCCCTCGGCCTCGGCCGCGCTTACTGCTATGGTATAAGCGCATGATAAAAGGAAAGACTTTTCGCGCCGCCAAAACCCTGCCGCTCTGGGCCCTGCTCTCCCTGGCCGCGGGCGGAGCGTCTTGCCCGCGCGCCCAAGCTCAGGAAATCGGCCCGGCCTTGGACGCCGCTGCGCTCATCTCCGTTCCGGAAGTCTCCGTCCCGGAACTCCCCACAATCCAGAACGTTTCGGAATTTTGGTCCGCGCCCTTGCCCGCCGGCGCGGCCCTAGACGCCGCCATCCCCAATCTTCCCGTTCAAGCTTCTTCGCGGGCAAGCGCCGCAATCCCGCGGCAAGCGCTTGGGGTTCCCGCGGCCTCCGCGGCCCGCCCTTCCATCGCCTTTTCCGCGGCGCCGCCCGCCGCCGTCGCGCGGCGAAGCTCGCGCCGAATTGCCGGGCCCGGGCGCGCGCTGGAAAAAGCCGGACGCCTCAAGGCCGCGGCCTCATCCATCTTCGACGGATCGCTCGCGGCGGCCGCAGAAGCGCCGGCGCCGGAGGCTTTTCCCGCCTCGGCCAGGGCGTTTTACTCCGGGAGCCTCCGTTTAGCCCGTAAAATCCCCTTGAAGCCGAGCCACATCTCCGTCATGAAAGACCGCGTCGGGCTCGGCAACGCCGCGATTTTCCGCTTCGCCGGGCGTGCCCGACAGGTTGGAAAGACCTGCGCCATTGAGGCCCTGGCCGCCTGCGCCGAAGCCAACGGGCGCAAGGATCCGGCCCTGTTGGCCAAGGTCATGACCGCGGCCAAGCGCGCCAAAACCGTCCTGGTGGAGGAGCCCCTCGCCGAAAGCGAGCGCGAAAAGGAAGAGCTCGCGCGCCAAGGACGGGATACGACGGCCATCGAGAAAAAAATTATGGAGTTGACGCTCCGCGCCATACTGGCCGACGACACCTTCGAGCACGAGGGGCTTTCCCGGAAAGAGCAGCGCAGGACCGCGGCGGAGGCCGGACTCGACTACCGGGTCCTGGGCCGGGCGCGCGGAATCGCGGACGCCGTCGGCCCGAATGCCTCAGAAGAACTTCTCGAGAAATTCCGGCAAAACTCCAATTCCCTCAAGAAGAAGATCGATGAAGAACTCGCCCAAGGAAACGCGGTGATGGTCGGCGTCTACACGGGCATACGCAAGGACGGCGGCAGCGGATTTCACGCCCTAACCGTCTTGGGCAAGGGCCGCAAGCCCTCCGGGGGTTCCTACTACATCGTCTACGACTCCAACCTCGGCCATCCCATGCTTTACATGACAAGACAACTTTTCGCAATCCACGCGGCCGTCGTCCGCTGATGCGTCCGCGCCAAGGGCATCGCGCTGGAGGAAGCATTTTGTATAATTCGTCATCAGGAGCATGGACATGAAAAAAATTGCTTTTCTTTCCCTCGCCGTTTTAGCCGCGCCGATCCTGGCGACAGCCCAGACCTCAATCGAATCGTTGGCGGCCGGCGCGCATAGCCTCGAAGCGCCGACGTTTTCCAAGCTGGAGGCCGGCTTCCGGGCTCCGGCGGTCTCGGCTCTCCACCGCCCGTTTAGCGGCACCATCGCGGGAACCTTCGCGGGCGGGCCCGTCAACTTGGTCTTGAACCGCTACGCCTGGGACATCACCGGCCGCGTGGGGAGCAGCCCCGTCGACGTCAATATCGACAATCAAAACGGCACCTTCACGGGCGAAGAAGGCCAAAGCCGCGTGGCGCTTTCTTTCCAATGGTCCCCGGACATCATCCGCATTTCCGGCACGGACGGCGGCGCCCCTTACGACGTGACGCTCAACGTGACCGGCGGCGTCATCTCCGGAACGGCCGAGGGCGCGCCCCTTAAGGCCGCTTTCCGGATGGACGGCGGCCCCATCCAGGGCTCCAACACCGGCGACATCTCTCTTAACTACGACGCGGTCTCGGGACGGGTTAACGGCGTCATCAACGGCTCGCCCATCGACGTGACCCTGACCGACTTGGACCTCTCCGACTTCATGGAGCATCTCTACCTCTTCCTGGCGCCGCAGCCCTAGGCCCGACGATATGCCCCCCGCCGCGACCAGCGAGAAAAAAAACACGGCGCAAGCGCCGCGCCAGGAGCGGCTCTCCCAAGACGTTCGGCCCGAGTCCTACGACCTGCGCCTGAAAGTCGACCCTGACGCGGGCGCGTTTTCCGGGGAGCTCTCGTTAAAAATCCGCCTGCGAAAAGCCTCCTCGCGCCTCACGCTCCACGCGGCGGACTTGAAAATCGAGCGGGTTAAAATCGACGGCGCCGTCGTTCCAGCCGCGGCCGTCGAAATCGACACGACCGCAGAAACCGCGTCCTTTGCCCTCCCCAAAAGCCTCCCTCCGGGCGCCGCCGTTCTTAGCATTTCCTATTCCGGGACGCTCAACCGGCAGTTGCGCGGGCTCTATCTCTCCACCGCCAAGCACGAAGGCAAGACGGAGAACTACGCCTTCACCCAATTCGAGCCGGCCGACGCGCGCCGGATGCTGCCCTGCTTCGACGAACCGGCCTTCAAGGCGCGCTTTACGCTGAGCGTTTGCGCGCCGGCCAAGTTCGCCATCCTCTCCAACATGCCGGCGGAAAAAGAGGAAATCCAAGACGGCCTCAAGACCGTGCGCTTCGGAGAGACGCCGTTGATGTCCTCTTATCTGCTGGCCGTGGCCGTGGCGCGCCTGGCGCCCAAAAGCGGGCGCGTGGGCAAGACAAAGGTCACCGTGTGGACCCGGCCCGAAGATCTGCATCAGGCCGATTTCGCCCTGGCCGCGGCCAAGGCGTCCTTGTCGCGCCTAAACGCCTACTTCGATTTGCCTTACGAGCTGCCCAAGATGGACTTGGTCGCGGTGCCGGACTTCGCGGCCGGCGCCATGGAGAACTGGGGCGCGATTTTCTTCCGGGACTCGGCCATCCTGGCGCACCCCACGCTCTCCTCGGCCAAAGCGCGCCGCCGCGTGGCCGAAGTCGTGGCGCATGAAATCGTGCACCAGTGGTTCGGGGACCTGGTCACCATGGAGTGGTGGAACGATTTGTGGTTGAACGAAGCCTTCGCCACGTGGCTGGCCTACAAAATCGTGGACGACTGGAAGCCCGGCTGGCTCATGTGGCAGAGCTTCGAGCGCGGCAAGCGCGAAGCCTTGGCCGTCGATTCCCTCAAGAACACGCGGCCCATCTCCTCCGAGGTCAAATCGGTCGCGCAAATCGAGGCCCAGTTCGACATGCTGACCTACGAGAAGGGCGGCGCGATTTTGCGCATGCTGGAGAATTTCCTGGGCGAGAATATCTTCCGCAAGGGCCTGCGGCGCTACATCGCCAAATACCGCTACCAAAACACCGCCGCCTCGGACTTGTGGCGCGAGCTGGAAAAGGCCTCGGGCCAGCCGGTCTCGAAAATCGCCTTGGACTGGCTTACGATTCCGGGATACCCGCAAATCGAGGTTTCGGCCCTGTCCCCGGATAACCGCCGCCTGCGCTTGATCCAGCGGCGCTTTCGGGTCGCGGGCGGCGAGGAAGCGCCCAGCCCTGTTTGGAACGCGCCTTTGGTCGTGACGGCGATGGGGCCTACCGGGCCGAGGGCTCACCGGATAAATCTCGCCAAGAAGGAAACCACGGCGGCTCTGCCCGGCCGCGGCCGCGCGAAATGGATTTATCCCAACGCCGGCCAGACCGGATTTCTGCGCTGCAGGCTCGACGCCTCCCTGCTCGCCGCGCTGGATGAGGCCGCGCTGCGACGTCTTTCGCCCATCGAGCGCGCAGGGCTCTTGAGCGACCTGTGGGCCCAGGCCCGCGCCGGCGAAACTTCCATCGCGAACTTTTTGAACGTCCTCGTCCTCCTGCGCCAAGACGGCTCACGCCTGGTGACGGAGGACATCGCCGGCTATTTGGGCGCCTTAAACGATCGCTTGGCCGGCCCCGAGGATAAGCCCCTCTTGGCGGCCCTGGCTTTGGACATCTTCTCCGCGCGTTGGAAAACGCTGGGCTGGGCGCCGGGAAAAAGCGAAAACGACGAAACGAGGCTGTGCCGCGCGGCGGTCTTGTGGGCCCTGGGTTCAGTCGCCAAGGATTCCGAAATTCTGTCCCGGCTTGACGCCAAAGTTTCCGGATATCTGCGCGCCCCAGCGGGGCTCGACCCCGCACTGGCCGGCCCGGTCTTGAACCTCGGTGCCCGCGCCGGCGGAGAAAAGCGTTTCGCGGAATACTTTACGGCCCTTAAATCAGCGGCGACGCCGGAGCTTAGGGATAACCTGCTTCGCGCTCTGGCCGAATTCGAGGACCCCGCGCTGGCGCGACGGCTTTTGGACGCGTCTTTGGACGCCGACATCCGCGGGCAGGACGCCTGGAAGCCCATCAGCATCCTCCTCGGCAATACGTCGGCGCAAGGGGAAGCTTGGCTGTTTATCAAGGCCCGCTGGCCCGACATCCGCCGGAAAATCGGCGATCACGCCTGCCGCCGGGTCGTCGACGGACTCTCCTCTCTTTGGCGGCGCGAATGGCTCGACGACATCCGCGCGTTCTTCTCTCGTCCCGCAAATCGCGTGGACATGGCGCAACGGGCCCTGGACCAAAGCCTCGAGTGGATTGAACTCGGCATCCGCTTCCGCCAATCCCAGGCCGAAAACCTGTCCGGGTGGCTGGCGAAGAACCCGGGCGCGGCGAAGCGTTAAGAGCCCGGCAAGCGGCGGCAGGCCGAAGCTAGAGGTATTTCCCGGCGACGTAGCCCGCGATCATCTCCATGAGGGACAGATTCGGGTGCCGTTCCCGAAGGCGCGCGAGGATGTTCTGGCCGGGAACCATCCACGCGGCGCCGCTCATGGGCGCCAAAAACCTCAGGGTGTATCCCGCCGAGGCCAGCAGGATATCGTCGTTGGCGTGGGCCAGCGGAGCGCGGGCCAAGTAGACCCGCATCAGCGCGGGAACGCTTTCCTTTTTCTTCCCGTCGTCCTGGCGCAGGGCCAGGGCCGCGACCGCCCGCACATTCAAAGGGCGCGCCTGGTCCGTGACGACGGCGATGAGGCTTTGGGTGAAGCGCGGATCCTTGGTCTTGGCCGCGGCGCAAATGATCTGGATTTGCGCCTCCGGATCTTTTTCCCCGTTTCGCGGGTTTAACGCCTGGGCCAGCGCGGCGCGGGCGCGGCCTTTTTCATGCTTGACCTGAGCGAGAATCAAGGCGTCGATGCCGCGCACGCCGGGGTCCGGATCGGCCTTGGGGCCGATCAAGTCGGCGATGAAGACGTCCAGATACCGGTCCCGCCAATTTTCCTTGCGGCCGAGCTTCCAGAGGGCTTCAAGCCGCGCGTCGGCGCCTATTTTTCCGTCCCTGTTTTTGATGGCCGCGACGAGCGCGGCCGGAGAAGACGCGAGCTTGGCCGCTGACGCCTTGAAGGAAGGCAGAGCGCCGGAAGACGCCCCGTCAAAACTTTGGGCTGACGCCGACGCACCCAAGAAGACCGCAGCGACCAGCGCCGCGAGCGGCGCGCCCGGAAGCCTTCTGCCGCGAAAGCCCGCGCCGGACATCACGCGCCGGGTCTCAGGGATAAAGCCCGGATGAAAGCGTCGACCGCTCTCTCCGCGCTCTCAAGAACGGGCAGGCGGGAGACCATCCGCGCCGCCGCGCGCAACGCTTCCTTGGCCGCGGGGACCGTCCGCTCCTGGCGCGTCTGCAGCCCGCTCTCTTGCGCCGCCTGGACCATCAGCGCCGCCAAGCCCGAGACGTGCGGCGCCGCCGGCGACGTGCCGGAGACGTCGGTGTAGGGGACCGCCTCCTGCTGGTAAATTTCCTTGGGCAGCCGCGCCGCGGCCTTGATGTTGACCCCGAAGGCGTAGATATCCGGCTTCTCATCAAGGGAATAGTTCCTGGGATCCATGGAAAGCCCCGCGGACGAGAAATACGCCTTGTTGCCGTGGTAATCCGCCGCGCCCACCGTGATGGCGTCCGGCGCCGTGCCGGGGGTGCCCAGTTGGAAGCTGCCCGGCAGATCGAAGCCGCTGTTGCCCGCGGAGACCACCACAAGGATTCCCTCCTTGGCGAACTCGGCGATTTTTTTGGCCATCGCGTCGTTGGCCAAGCCCATGGGAGCCCCGAGGCTCAGGCTGATGACCTGGGCGCCGTTGGCCTTGGCCCTGTCCATGGCGGCCCGGATGGCGGCGTTGGTTTCCTCGCCGCTCAAGCGCACGCCCGGAAGCGCCGCGTTGGAAAGCGCCTGATAGGATTGGATTTCGGCGTCAGGCGCTATGGCGTGGATGATGTCCGCCATAGGCGTTCCGTGCGCCCCCTTGGTGAACCAGCCGCGGTCGCGGGTCAGGTTCTCGCTGTGGGACTTGACCTCCGAGAAATCGGGGTGCTCGAAGTCGACGCCGTTATCGATGACCGCGACCTTGATGCCCTGGCCCGTGAGGCCCTTGGCCCAGAGCTTGTGCACGCCCAGGCGGTAGAGGCTCTCGCCCAGGGGGAAGGAGCGGATGACCGCCTTGACGACCTCTTCGTCCGCCTGGCGCTTTTTAAGCTCGGCCAGGATGGGAAGAAGCTGCCTGTGCTGGACGCCGACCATCATCGGCCCCGCGCCCATGTTCACGGGAATGCCGGTGGCGCCGGAAAGGGAAAGAATCAAGCGCCGAAGCCCGGAAAGCTCCTCCACCGGCGCGTCCGCCTGCGCCCGAGTCTGGAAGCGCTCGACGGTGTCCTTGAAAATTCCCTTGAGAACCTCGCTGGGAATCTGGTTCGCCGTCCGCAAGCTCAGCCCGAAAGGCTTGTCCCCGGCCTCAGGCGCTGCCACAAGGGCCTCTTTGGCTTTCTTCAAAAAAGCCTCGCGCCACTCGGGATAGGCGTAGCCCTCTGAGATGACGCCCATGCGCCGCAGCTTCTGGAAATCCTCCGAGCTCGGATCCAAAACGTACTTGCGCCCTTCGGCCAGGAGGCGGATCGCGTCGTGAATCTGGCCCTGGGTAATCCGCGAAAGAACCGCCGGGTCCTGCGCGACCATGGGGGCCAGGACTTTGTGGAGAGCCAATCCCAGATCCGTCGGCATGCCGTTCATGCGGTAAAGGTTGGAGTAGCGCAGCCCCGCCGGCCCTCCCTGATCCACTGAAATCTTGTTGGGCACGCCCCAACTCTCCAATTCCTTGCCGACGGTGAGCCGCTCCTTAATCTTGCGCATCGCCCGGTCGCGCTCGATGGCCTCCATCTGCTGATGGACCGCTTGGTGGGCCTCTTCGTTGGCCCGCAGAATGCCCGCGAGCTTCTTGCCGAGCGTCTTGATGGCCGCCTGAGCGGCCTCCCAATTGGCTTTTTCCGTTTCAGGAATCGCTCCGCCGGCGAACTTTTCTTCGACAGCCGAGGACGGCGTCAGCGTGCCGTCGACCGTCACGGCGATGACATAAAGAATCCGGCTCCCGCTTCGCTGGGCCAGAAGCTTTAGGCCGAAGACGCCGGCTTTAAACTGGGAGACTTCCTCTTCAAGCGCGCTGACGCTGCGCTGGGCCGCCTCTTCGTACTCCTTGTGAAGCGCTTGGCTTTCCTGGCTCGGCTCGTCCTCATCCGAAGAAGCCGCTGGGGCCGCGGGCGCCTCGGCCATCGGCGCCGCTTTAGGAAGCTCGGACGAGAGACCGTCTTCCAGGCCCGCGCCGGGAACCGCGGCGTTAAAATCAATGCTGAGTCGGGAGGGCACGCCCACGGAACGCAGACCGGCGTCCGCGCCGGCCGCGCCGGAATTTAAAAATCCCGCGTCGACGGAAGCAATTTCGCCGCTCCAGGCCAAGCCGGGGCCCGCCAAAAAAACGGCCAAGATCACCGCGACTGTTTTGCGCACGCTCTCTTTCATCATTCCAATTTTCCTTTTGAGATTGTAAAAACAACCGCCGCGCGACGACGCGCGTTCTTATTTATTGAGAAGTATAAGGAAATGCGGCTGAGACGCGTTGGGCCCAATGGACCAGCGGCGGCCGGAAAAAGGGCCCAGGAAAGATTAGGGCTTAAGTCCCAGGAAACCCGGCCTTAGAGCCGGCCGATTTCCCGGCCCGGGTTGAGCGCATGGCCGTACTTGTCGCGGACTTCGAAGTGGAGATGCGGGCCGGTGGAGAGCCCCGTGGACCCCACGCGGCCGATCAATGTTCTGCCGCGGACGACGAACTCTCCGACCTTGACCAGGATTTTGGAGAGATGCCCGTAGCGCGTGGTGGCGCCGTCCGAGTGGCGCAGGATAATGAGGTTTCCGTAGCCTCCCATCCAGCCGGCGTAGACGACGCGGCCGCTGCGGGACGGATAGACGGACGTTCCCCACGGCCTGGGAATATCGAAGCCGTCGTGGAAGCGGTAGCGGTGCAGAATCGGATGGTAGCGCAGGCCGAAGCCCGAACTGATGCGCCCCCACCCGAAACCCTTGAACGGGTAGCGATAGGTATCAAAGCGCACGCGAACGCCGGGCAGAAGAATCTGCGTCCCGCGGAAAAGCTCGTAGGGCTCCAGCATGGCGATGCCGGGAAGGCCGTTGGCCTCGATGACGGAGCGCTTAAACGCCTCGGCCTGCCGCGGATTTCGGTAGAAGCGGGCCACGACGGCATCGAGGGTTTCTTCCTTCTTATGGACGCGGTAGAGCAGGCCGTTTTTGTTCAAGACCGCGATGGTCTCGCCGGGATGCAGGAGCAGCAGATCGCTCCCGTTGGTGGACTCCAGACCCATCGGCGTGGTTCCAAAGCGCCGCGCCAGGATCGCCACGTTGGATTCCCCCCGCTCGACTTGATGCCGGGCAAAAATCAGGCGATGAATTTCCGGAAATATACTCTCGGGCGGCTCGGCGGGACCGGCCGGGGAAAGCACGGAGTAGCGCGCCCATTGCGCGGGGCCCGCCGCGCCGAACGGCGCCGGGCCTGCCGCCAACGAAATAACAGCGGCGGCCGACAAAATGCCCGGAGCCGCGGCGCGCAGAAGCGCCCGGACGGAACTCACGAGAGGTTCGAGAGCTCCATCGACTTCAGGAAGTCCTTGTTCGACTTAGTGCTCAGCAGCTTGTCGCGCAGCAAGTCCATGGCTTCTACGGAGCCCAAGGGCGCCAGGACTTTGCGCAAAATCCACATCTTGTTGATTTCGTCCTCGGAGAGCAGCAGCTCTTCCTTGCGCGTGCCGGAGCGATTGATCTCGAAGGCCGGGAACATGCGCCGGTCGGCCAGCTTGCGGTCCAAGTAGACCTCGCTGTTGCCCGTGCCCTTGAATTCCTCGAAGATGACCTCGTCCATGCGGCTGCCGGTGTCGACCAAAGCCGTCGCGATGATGGTCAAGCTGCCGCCTTCCTCGATGTTGCGCGCCGCGCCCAAGAAGCGCTTGGGCCGCTGCAGAGACGTGGCCTCGAGTCCTCCCGAGAGCACGCGGCCGGTCGAGGGCGCCATGGTGTTGTAGGCGCGGGCCAAACGCGTGATGGAGTCAAGCAGAATGACCACGTCCTTGCCCAACTCGACCTTGCGCTTGGCCTTTTCCAAAACCATCTCCGCGACCTGAATGTGCCGGTCCGCGGGCTCGTCGAAGGTGGAGGCGACGACCTCGCCCTTGATGGAGCGCTGCATGTCGGTCACCTCTTCTGGGCGCTCGTCGATGAGCAGCACCATGATGATGGCGTCCTTGTGGTTGGCGGCGACGGCGTTGGCGATTTTCTGCAGGATGACGGTCTTGCCGGTCTTGGGCGCGGCCACGATGAGCCCGCGCTGGCCCTTGCCGATGGGCGCGATGAGATCCATGAGCCGCGTGGTCAGCTCCACGCGGTCGGTCTCCAGGGTGTAGCGCTTGTCGGGATGAAGCGGGGTCAGGTTGTCGAAGAAGGGCCGGTCCTTGACTGTTTCGGCGTCAATGCCGTTGATCTTCTTGACCTGCAGCAGAGCGAAGAAGCGCTCGCCGTCCTTGGGCGGGCGCACGAAGCCCGCGACCGTGTCGCCCTTGCGCAGGCCGAATTTCTTTATCTGCGAAGGCGAGATGTAGATGTCGTCGGGGCCGGGCAGGTAGTTGTACTCCTGCGAGCGCAGAAACCCGAAGCCGTCCGGGAGAATCTCCAGGACTCCCTCGTCGTAAATCATGCCGTTGGCCTTAAGCTGCCCCTCCAAAATGCGGGCGATGATTTCCTGCTTGCGCAGGCCCGAGACGCCCTCCAACTTCAAATCCTGCGCGACGGCGGAGAGCTGCGCCAGGGTCATCTTGGAGAGCTGCGTGACGTCCATCTGCCGGGCGGCCTCCGCGGTCGCCGGGATCGCAGGGGTCGCCGGCTGGGGCTGGTTTTGAGTCGTGCTGCTTTCCATGTTTTTGTCTCCTGTCTATTCCGGGCTGCGGACGCCGCCCGCGGCGATGAGCGTCAGGGCTTTGTGATACTCTCGAACGGCCGTCAAAAATTTTTTCCGGCTTCCGGCGTTGGCTATGACGACGTCGGCCAGCGCGGCCTTGCGCCTCTCCGGCCATTGGGCCGACATCCGGCGCAAAGCCTGGCCCCGGCTCAAGCCGTCCCGGCGCATGACGCGGGCCGCGCGCAGAGCGGCCGGGGCGCTCACGAAGATCACGGCGTCGAAGCGCCTTTGGTGCCCGCCCTCGAAGAGCAGGGGCACGTCCGCCACCACGACCGCTCCCGGCCGAACGCGCTTTAACCGGCGCTCCATTTCACGCAGAATTTCCGGGTGCGTGATGCGCTCCAGCCGCCGCCGCAGCCGCGGCGAGGAAAAAACTTTTTCCCCGAGCTTCCGGCGGTCGAGGCGCCCGCCGGCGCCCAAGACGGACGCGCCGAACGCCGCGACAATTTCCCGGTACGCGGGCCGGCCGGGCCGGACCACGTCCCTGGCTACGGCGTCGGAGGATACCGTCGCCGCGCCCAAGCGGCCGAATTCTTTCAGGGCCTGGGTTTTTCCCGCGCCGGTTCCGCCGGTCAGGCCTATTCGCAACGTCCGCATAAGTTCCTCAAGTTCTCTTCGCCGCGCTAGTGGTTGGTCTTGTCGGAGTAGCGTCTCATGATCTCGCGCTCGTCTTCCGTCAAAGACTCCAGGCCGCTGGTCAAAATTTTATCCAGAATCCTGTCCACGTCGTCCATGGAGGCCGCCGTGGGCTTGGCGGCTTGGCGCGACGCCGCCTTGGCGCGGGGCGCGGGACGCTTAAATCCCGCGGAAAAGGGCTCGCCCCGGGTCACGCCCATGGCCGCCTTGGCCTTAATCTTCCATATCCACCACCAGCGCAGGTAGACGTAGCCCGTGACCATGCCGCCCAGATGGGCGAAATTCGCGATGCCGGGCGTGGATCCGGTCGCGCCGAAATAAAATTCCAGTATGCCGAAAAGAACCGCCATGTGGCTGGCCTTAATGGGAAAGAAAAACCACAGGTAGACCACGGCGTCCGGATAAAGCATGGCGAAGGCCACCAAAAGCCCGAAGATGGATCCCGAGGCTCCGATGACCGGGACGACCGAGTGCGGGCTCATGGCCAAGCTCGCCGCGGCCGCGCCCAAGCCGCAGATAAAGTAGAACTTCAGGAACTCCCGCGTCCCCCACTGGGATTCCACGGGCACGCCGAACATCCAGAGCGCGAACATATTGAAAAGCAGGTGCCAAATGCCGCCGTGGATGAACAAATAGGTGACGGGCTGCCACAGCCAGTGATCTTGGAGCACGCGCGCGGGAACCAGGCCGAAGAGGGAGTAGAACTGCGGTCCGACGAGTTGCGTCAAGAGGAAGACCGCCACGTTGGCGATGATGAGCCCCTTGACCGCGGGCGGCATGCCGCGAAAATCGATGGGGGCGTGCTCAAAGACGCGCGGGCTCATGCCTTCAGGGCCTCCATGTCGCGCCAATTGGTCCCGGCCTTCACATCGACAACCAGGGGCACGGAGAGCCGCGCAGCGCCTTCCATGATTTTTTTAATTTTAGCGGCGAAGACGGACAGGCCCGCTTCCGGCGCCTCGAAAAGCAGTTCGTCGTGAATCTGCAGAATCATGCGCGCGCGGCCTTTCGCGTGCGCCAACTCGCGGTCGACGGCCAGCATGGCCAGCTTGATGATGTCGGCCGATCCTCCTTGAATGGGCGTGTTGCGCGCGGCCCGCTCGCCGAACTGGCGCACGGCCGCGTTTTTCGCCGTCAGTTCGGGAATCCGGCGCAAGCGGCCCAAAAACGTGCGCACGGCGCCTTCCCGCTTTGCTTCCTCCTGGTTTTTCTCGAACCAGCGCGCCACGCCGGCGTAGCGCTCGAAGTAGCGCTTGATGATGGCCGCGGCCTCGGCCTGGGGAATGCCCAACTGCCCGGCCAAGCCAAAAGCCGTCTGGCCGTAGACGATGCCGAAGTTGACCGCCTTGGCCTTGCGGCGCATGTCCGCGTCGACTTTTTCCGGCGGGACGTGGAAAACTTCGCAGGCCGTGCGCAGATGAACGTCCTCGCCGCGGGAAAAAGAGTCCCTCAAGACCTCGTCGCCCGAGACGTGCGCCAGCACGCGCAAATCGATTTGCGAGTAGTCGGCCGAGAGAAGGACGCAGCCCTTGGGCGCCACGAAAGCTCGGCGTATTTTCTGGCCCGAGGCGGAGCGAATGGGAATATTTTGGAGGTTCGGGTTCAAGCTGGAGAGCCTTCCGGTCTCGGCCCCGGCCTGGTCGAACGTGGTGTGGACCCGCCCGGTCTTTTGGTCCAGGCGCTGGAGCAGGCCCTCGACGTAGGTGGACTGCAGCTTGGCCAACTCCCGGTATTCCAGGATTTTTTCGGGAATGGGGTGGCGCGCGGCCAGCGTCCGCAGGGCGTCCTCGTCGGTCGAGCGCCCGCCCTTATCGGTCTTGTGCACGACCGGCAGCTGGAGCTTGTCGAACAAAAGCGCCGCCAGCTGCTTAGGCGAGTTGACGTTGATGGGAGCGCCGGCCATGGCGTCCAATTCCTCCTGCAGGCCGGCGATGGCCGAGGAAAACTCGCGCTCAAGCCGCCGCAAATACGGCTCGTCCAGGGCGACGCCCACCCGCTCCATGCCGCGCAGGACGCGGATGAGGGGCAGTTCCACGTCCCGGTAGAGTTCCAGGACCCCGGCTTCCTTCATCCGGCTCTCAAGATCCGCGCTCTCAGAGATCGTCCGGCCGGCCTTGCGGACCAAGGCCGCCGCCGCGTCCTCGCCCGCCGCAGGTTTTTCCCGCGGGAGGTTCAAGCAGTAGGCGGCCAGTCGCGCGTCAAACCACGGCTCGGCCAAATCCAAGTCCAAACCCTCGATGGCGGCAAGCGTCTCCTTAATATCATGGCCGCATTTGACGGCTCGTCCGCCCAGCAAGGACGCGATCGCCTTGCGGCGGGCGCGAATTTGCCCGGCGTCCAAAAGGCAGACGCCTTTGCCCGCGGCGCCCAGGGCCAGGAGCGGATCCTCGGGACGGACCGCGCCGACCGCGATTTTTTCGGCGCGCGCCAGCAGGCGCTCCAAGTCCTCGAACTCGGCCAGCGCGGGAGCGGCCGCCGGAGCCGCCGGAACGCTCTCCGGCGCCGAATCGGGAAGCAGTTCCTTTAAAAGAGCATGAAACTCAAGAGCCTTGAACACTTTCGTAAGCCTGGCCGGCTCGGGGACGGGGGATTGACAATCCTCCGGCTTGACGCCCACCGGAGCGTCGCGCTTGAGCTCGATGAGCTCCCGCGCCCTGTCGATGTCTTTTCCTGAGGCGGCCAAGGCTTTGGCCGCCTTGGGACCGATGGACTTGTCTCCGTCCCGCGCGGCGGCCAGAATCCCTTCCATGTTCTTGAAGCGGCCCAGAAGCTTGGCCGCGCCCGCGGGCCCGATGCCTGGCACGCCCGGAACGTTATCCGAGGAATCCCCGACCAGGGCCAGATAATCCACCACGGCCTTGGGCCCCACGCCGAATTTTTTCTCGATTTCACCGGCGTCCATCCAAAGATTGCGGCTGGGGTTAAAGACTCTAATGCCGTCGCCAACCAATTGCAGGGCGTCCTTATCGCCCGTGACTACCACTGACTCAAGGCCGGCGTCCGCGCCTTTCTGAGCCAAGGTCGCCATCAAGTCGTCCGCCTCGTAGCCCGGCGCCTCCACGCAGACAAAGCCCATGGCCTCGGCCATCTCCCGGGCCTTTTTAAGCTGGGACACCAAATCCTCATCGGTTTTTTTCCGAGTGGCCTTGTACTGGGCATAGAGCTTGTGGCGGAAAGTGGGCCCTGGCGCGTCGAAGCAGACCGCCACGCGCTCGGGCTTATCCCTCTTTAAAATCTGGAGTAGCATGCGCGCGAAGCCGTAGAGCGCGCCCACGGGTTCGCCCTTGGAGGTGGACAACGGCGGCAGGGCGTGGTAGGCCCTGTGCAAAAAGGCGTGAGCGTCGATAAGATAGAAGCGCGGCTTCATGCGGGATTGGCGCCGAGCCTCCGGCGCCGGAGCGCTAACGTCGGGATTTGTTCTTGAAAAAAACGGGAAGCCGCCGGCCTACTTGGCGACCAGCGTGTCCAGGGTCTTTTTGATCTCCGCCTTGGAATGGACTCCCACCATCTGCTCGATGACCTTGCCGTCCTTGAAGAACAGCAGCGTGGGGATGGCTGAAATCTTGAACCGCGTGGCGGAATTAGGATGATCGTCGGTGTTTATTTTCGCGACGCGGATTTTGCCGGTGTACTCCTTGGCGATTTCCTCGATGACGGGGGAAAGCATCCGGCAGGGGCCGCACCAGGGCGCCCAGAAGTCGACCAGAACCGGGCTGGCGCTCTGCACGACTTCTTTCTCGAAGCTGTCGTCCGTCAAATGAATTTCCGCCATGATGTTCCTCTGAAATTTTGATTGCGGGCCGTCCGCGACGCGACTTCTAGATGATAGCAGGACTTGTCCGGGCTGTCAAGCCCGAGGAGAAACCAACGTTTCTATCTCGGACCAGAGCTGATCCATGGTCACGGGCTTGGCCAGAAACGAGGACGCCCCCGCCAAAAATCCCTCGACCCGGTCGCGCGGATCGTTGTACTGCGGCGCGGCGGAAAGAAGCAAAATGGGCGTTTCGCGCAGATCCGCCCGGTGCCGAAGCCTGCGGCAGAGGTCGAAGCCGTGCATGTCGGGAAGCTGGGCGTCGATGACGATAAGAGACGGCGCGAAACCCTTAAGAAGCTCCAGGGCTTCCGTCGCGGAGGCCGCCGCGCGCGCCTCGATGCCGCGCAACGACATGACGTCCACGAAGGTTTCGCGGAAATGCGCGTCGTCCTCAACGATAAAAATAGACACTTTCGCCGCTGTTTTCATGTTCTAGTTTATTATACGCCCGCCGGAAAGGCTCTTCGCGGGCCCAAGGGCCCACGCGGGAACATGCAATCGGCCCAGTCCTTTCTAGGCCTTTGGCCCGCCCGGAACGGGGGCGGGACGGAAGACGACGAAGGGCTGAATGACGGCCAAGATGGCGCAGACGCCCATCACGCCCATGACCAGACCCAAGGACAGTCCGATGGTGGCTTTCGCCATTACCAAGCCGAAAATCAAGTCGCCGGCCATGGTGAAGACCTGGCTGTAGACGCTCATGGCCGACCATATCTTGGCTTGATCCTTCGGATAGGTCTTGTTGAGCACGCCCTGCTGCAGGCTCGACCAGACCATGGCCGCCGGGCTTTGCAGGAACGAGGAAAGGGTGAAGGCGCCCAGGGCCAGCCAAAGGTGCGAGGTGAGGAAAAGCGAGAGGCAAGCGAGCCAGCCGACGCCGGTCAGAATCGAGCTCCAGACCCCCTGCTTTTGCAGCGGCGTCAAATCCGCGCCCAGTTTTTTGCCGAGCCATTTGTCCACGGCGTTTTTAATCCTCGCGAAAAAAGCCATCACGCCCGCGGTCTTGCCGGCCGCGCTGGGATCCGCGGCGCCGGCGGCCTGAGCCGCGCCTTTGTTTTGGCGGGAGATGAATATCCCGTCGAAAATCGTCGCGCCCAGATTGGAGGCGGTAAAGAAAAGCCCGAAGATGGCGGCGGAGGTTCCCAAGAAGCCCGCCAGCCAATGGCCGATGAGCGGCGCGTGGGCGATGAACGCAGGCAGGACCACCGTCCCAATCTTGCCCAGATAGCCCGGAATGGCCAGGAAAAAGATGGCGTCGCTGATGAGCAGGGAGACGGTCGAGAAAACCAGCGTCAGGCGCAAAAACCGGTCGTGCCAAAGAAGCTTGAAGCCCCGCTTGATTTCTCCCAGAATTTCCTTCTTCTGCTTGAGGACACCCGCCCAGGCCTTAGAGCTCAAAAGAGTGTCGCGCAGGCGCGGGCCCGGCGCGGAAGCTTCAGCGGGCGACGCCGTCCTGTTGACCAGCGTCATGCTCCGGTAAATGAGGGCCGCGACGATGGCCGTTAAGCCGTAAACCCCGAAGGCCAGGGCGCTGCCGGAGGAGGCGCCAAAGCGCGTGTTGGCCCAGGCAATGAAGGCTCCCGCCAGGGCGGGGCCCAGGACGCCCGCGAGATTGACGATGAGGGAATTGGCCGCGTTGGCCTTGTTGTAATAGGCAGGGTTGTCCCCCAGAACCCGGTTGAACCCGACGTTCGCGGCCAGGACCCCGGCGCTTTGCAGGAAGGACATCCCGACCAAAAGACCGATGAGCGGCAGCGTGGGGAAAAGCCCTCCGCCGCGGAAAAAAGCGAAACAGAGAACCGGCACCGCGAGCAAGAAAATGCCGCGGCCCAAATAGGTCTTAAAAAGAAAAGAGGAGGTTTTCTTCTGATCGACCGACGGCCCCATGATGACGTCCGCGCCGAGCTGCGAGCCGAAGCTGGCCGCACGCACGACGCCCATGCGGCCGGACAGCGCCTTGGTGGGCGCGACGAAGGCGGGCAGGGCGGTGGAGTAGAACGTCGCGCCCTGGGTGATGATCACCTGGGCTAGATTGAAGCGCCAAAAGTCCCGGTTGCGGATATGGTCCGGAAAGATGCGGTAAAAACGGCCCAGCCACGCGCGGGCGCGTTGAAAAATTCCATTCCGACCGGAGGAGGACTGCGCTGCGGCGGTCGCTGGCGCGGCAGGGGTCGCGGTCCGGGCCTCGATGCCCTCGGGAATCCGAGAGTCGGGCGACAGAAGGCCGGGGCCTCTGCGGCCGCCCAACCGCGCGGCCGGCGCTTCTTGGACCGCAGAAGCCACGACCGCCTTGTGCCACGGCCTGGTTTCCGACAAAACACGCTCGTGAATTCTGGAAAAAAGCGGGGATGCCTTGACCGGCGCTGAAAACGAACGGCCGCTCGGGCGGGCGGCGGAGAGCGCCGCGGAACCAGGCCCCATCGGGGTTTGTCCGGAAACTTTTTGCGCCGAAGCGCTCGCCGCGCCCACCGATACCGCTGGAACGTTGGTTTCCGCGGATAACTCTTGGGAAGCGCCGCGATCTTCGCGTTGTTCGGTGGAAATTTTTTCAGCGCCCGCCGATGCGGCCGTAAAGGCGCCTTCGGAGACGGCGGCTTCCGGCTTCACCGAAGGAAGCTCGTCGGGCAAAGCGGCCAGGTTCGCGGGGGAGACAAGGCCGCTCAAATCGGTTCCGGGGGAGAGTTCCCCGAACGCGGCGACGGGAACCGCGAGGGCCCCGACGCGCCCGGCGGAGACCTCCGGATCGGCCATTTCCCCGGCCTGGGCGTAGCACTCCAGCCCCGGGGACAAAAGCACGACCGACAACGCGAGCGCGCCGGCGATTATTTTCTTCATCGTCGAGACACTATACACCTAAAAGAAAGCGCCCAAACAGAGCCAAAAGTCCTAGCGGGACTGGGGCAATGGTCCCAAGCGCGCGCGGGGTCCCGGCGCCGGTTTTAAGGCTTGGCGGCGGGAGCCGCCTGGTTCTGCTGGGCCTCGTCGATGAGCTTTTGCGCTTCCCAGAGCTTCGCGTACACGCCTTTCTTGCGCAGCAGCTCCTCGTGCGTCCCCTGCTCGACGATGGCGCCCTTGTTGAAGACGACGATTTTGTCCGCGCTCTGCACGGTGCTTAAGCGATGCGCGACCATGACGACGGTGGTTTTTCCGCGCCGGGCCTCGAGCGCGTCCTGGATTCTCTGCTGCGTGACCCCGTCCAGGGCCGCGGTGGGCTCGTCCAAAATCATGAGGTCCCAGGGATGGCCGGCGCTCAGGAAAAGCCGGGCCAGAAGGAGCTTCTGTTTTTGCCCGCCGGAAAGATTCGCGCCCCGCTCGCCCACGCGGCTGTTGTAGCCCAGGCGCACGATGTCCTCGTGGATGCCGGCCTTTTGGGCCGCCGCTACGATATCCTCAAAGGAGGCGCCGGAGCCCCAGGCGATGTTATCCAGGATGCTCTTGGCCGGCGCGATCTCCGCGGAAGCCTCTTGGCCCAGGAGGATTTTCCGCGCCTCGATGATCCGCGCGGCGATGAGGGAAACCAGCTTCCTGTCAGCCTCCTCGCGGCGATCCCCGATGGGCATGACCGTGTCGGCGTCCGGGCCGATGAGGGCGCGCAGCACGCGCTTGAAAATCTTGTTGGCGATGGAGCGCTTGCCGGAGTCTAGAAGCTTGCGCTCCAAATCTTGGCCGGCGGCGGCCTCGAGATTGTGGCCGTAGCCCATGCGCACGAGGTCGTCGTGGAACCCGGCGGCCTTGGCGGCCTCCTCGACCTGCTCCTGGGTCGCATCGGGCTTGAAGTACTTGATGTTGTAGGCCATGCTCTCATCGAAGGGAACCGGATCCTGAAGGATGGTCCCGACGCGTGAGCGGAAATCCTTGATGTTGACCTTCTCTAGGTCCTGCCCATCGATGCGGACGCTGCCTTCCGAGGGCTTCAAAAGGCCCAGAAGCAGCCGGGTCACCGTGGTTTTTCCGGAGCCGCTTTCTCCCACCAAGGCGATCATCTGGCCCGGCTTGGCGCTGAGCGTGACTTCCTTCAAGACCGGCTGGGACGGGCGGTAGCCGAAGCTGACGTGGTCGAACGCGATGGCGCGGCCCGTGGTGGAGGGCGCCAAGGCGACGCCGCCCTCCCTGTAATCCTCTTCCTGGTCGGCCATGATTTTATCGAACTTGGCCGCAGAACCCTTCATGGACTTCAACTGCACGTAGGTGTCGCAGAGATCCTGCACGGCCTGGCGCGAATAGTTGGCCGCGAAATAGTAGAAGGTCGCGGTCGGAATGGAAAAAATGCCCGCGTGGACGGCCAGGGCCGCGGCGATGACCAGGCCCACCTGCACGAAATTGGTCAGCCCGCCCGAGAGCGCCCGGTAAGGGGCGTTGACGCGGGCCAGAGCCTCGCCGCCGTCGATGTAGGTCTTGTGGCTGAAATAGCGCGTGCGCTTGATTTCCCAGTCTTCCTTGCCCGCGGACTTGATGGTCTCGGAATTGACCTCGGTCTGCTCGATGTGGCTGGCGATGCGGGGCTTCAAGTCCCGGAAAAACCACTTGTAGGCCTCGCTCGATTTATTGCCGTAGATGCTGCTGGGAAGGGCGAGCGCGAGAAAAAGCGCGGGAAGCAAAATCAGGCTCATCTGCCAGCTGGAGTAGAACATCACGATAAGGCTGGGCACGAGCAGCGTGTTGTCCTTGACCGTGTCGACAACCACCATGGTCGCCGTGCTCTGCACGTTGTAGATGGCGTCGGTGCCGGTGGAGATGACGTCGCCCACGGGCCGGGATTTATGCCAGGATAAGGGAAGCTTCGCCACGTGCTCATAGAACAAGTTGGAAAGCCCCGCCATCATGCGGTTGCCGATGTCGTACATGAAGCGGCTCAGGAAATAGTTCAGAACGGAGATGGCCGCGTAGCAGGCCAGCATGACGCCGCCCCAGCCTAGATACATATGCAGAATTGTGGGATGGGCCGCGGCCGCCGAGGGCAGCAAGTCCTTGAGATGCTGGAACATATGGCCGTAGTACTTCGGTGGAATCAGCGACAAGGCGGAGGTGCCGATAGCCAAAAGGGACGCGGCGATAAGCTGCCGCTTGACCTTGATGCCCGCGGTCGCGCCGATACGGCTCCAGAATTTGGAAATCCAAATCAGGCTTTCCTTGATGGACGCCGCGATCTCCGAGGCCTTGGCCGCGAGCGGAGAGAGCCCCACGACGGCCGCGGTGCCGGAAAAGGCGTACAAAAAGAGCGAGGCGTCCGACGACACGGCCCGGGCGGCGAAGAAAAGGCCGGCCGCCGCGGCCATAAGCGCCCCTTGACGCCAGATGGTGCGCTTGGCGAAGGCGCGGACCTTGGGCTTATGCGCCAGGAAAACGCCGCGCGCGGCCCCCGTGCCCGCGGCGAGAACTCCCACGTGGGAAAGCGGAAGGTGCGCCGCCCATGCCGCGGCGGTCGCCACAAGGCCGCCTAGATAGACAATCATGCGCGGATCCTTAAGCGTGGCTAGAAAATGTTGCGCCAGAGATCGCAGAGACGGCCGACGAGCCCAGAGTTCGGCTGGAGAGAGAAGCCGCCGCGCAGTTGAAGCCGGCTGGGGAACATCAGCCGGTTTTTCCGAAGCAGTGAGTTTCGCGGCGAAAGAATTCAGCGCGCCGCCGGATGCGGCAGAGGGCTTCTCGTGCGCGTTGCCCGCCGCATCCGCGGCGACGCCGCGCTCCGTCTTGCCTGGAACAAGGCCGTCATAGATGACGCCTAAAATCTTGCGCACGGCCTCCTGGCCATGGGTCGCGGAGAGGACGACCGCCTGCTTGGCGAGTTTCACCGACTCCGCTTTCTCGGCGGCGGCCAATGCTGCGTTTTTCTTGGCGCCCGCCGCGGCCGGTACGACCGCCTTGTCCTGCGGCGACAGCATCGCGCCGCGTTCCCGCAATTGGGGCTGCGGCGCCGTGATTTGCGCCTGCGCGGACTCGGGGTTATCGGCCGCCGCAGCCATCGGCGCGGATGCCTGCGCGGGAAGAGTTTCCAGGGTCGCTGCCGGCCGATCCGTCGTTCCCAAATTGGCTAGGGTATTGCCCTGCGCTTCGAAGGAGGGGACCTGAAGATTAATCGCGCCGGGATTAAGGTCAGCGGCGCCGGCAACTGGAATCTCAATGGGCGCGGCGTCGGGAACCCCGCCGGCGTCGACGGGTCCGGCAAAAGCCGTGTAGCAGGAAAAGCCGGGGGAGAAGATAACGACCAAACAAGCTAGAGCGCAAGCCACGGCTTGCCGCCAGATCCGTACTTTAGTTGCGGTCATTATAGGCATTATATCGGCCCGGAGCTTCGCCGTTCAGGGTCCAAAGACCCACTCGAAAAACGTTAATGGGCCCAGAAAGGCGTAGGCCCTAGGACTTCGCCGCTTTTTTTCCGCCGCGCTTGGCCGTCGAAACGGTCTTCTTGGCCTTGCTGGAAGAGGCCTTCTTTTTCCCTTTGCCCTTCGCGGCCGCGGCAGCTTTGGCGCGCGCCGGTCTGGCTCCGGGAAGAGGAACGCCCCAGGCCTTGCGGATGCGCCGGAGCACGCTCTTCATCGATTTCTCGAAGCGCATGCGGCCCCACTCGTTGAAGGCGGGCGCCTTGGCCCCGGTGGGGTAGACGAAGCGCACGGCGACGTTGGTCACGGGCTTGAGGTTCTCGGACGAGCCGTATGTTTCGGAAATCTTCTCCCACGCCTGCCGCGCCACCCACTCGTAGAGCTGCGGCTGGACATCCTTGTCGATTTTGTGGTTGGTCGGCGTTTTGCCGGTCTTGAAGTCTACGATGACGACCTCGTAGCCGTCGGGAGTCTCCCGAGCCGCGGCGAAGTCGTAGACCAAGCGGAAAATGTCGCGGTAGTCGGGCGCCGATCCTTTATAGCGCTGGACCACGAAAATGTTGGGAAGCTCCGTGCCCAGAACGATGGGATAGTCCTTCAGGATGGCCGCGACCGCGGTATGCATCGGGCGCAGGCGGCCGATATCCTCGTAGTACGCCGACATGGTCTGGCCCGGAGGCAGGGCCAGCATTTTCCCCTCAAAACGGATGGTCTCGTCCCAGATGGTCTTGGCCCGGGCGACGAGCGCCTCCGCGTCCGGAAAGACTCCGTCGGCCCGGTAGCGCCAAATCGCCCAGTTGAAGGCCGAGTGCATCACGTGACCCAGGAACATCTCCACGGTCTCGCGCCGGCCGCCTTCAAAGTTGCGATGCTGGAGGAATGACGAGATTCCAGACGCCGACGTGGCCAAATCCCCGGGCTTGTTGTTCCTATATTCCGGAAGAAGCGACGCGAAGGCCATGTCCGCCGCGGCCTCGCCGTCGAGGCTTTGGTCCATGATCGCGGGCTGGAGCGCGCCCTTGGTCGCGGCCAAGAGCCGCGGATCCCGGCTGATGACCATCATGTCGCTGGGGTTGACATAAAGCTGTTGCCGGTCCTGCAGGAGGGACAAGGCCACGGGAATGGCGCTGCCCGCGTCCAGGGGGCGCAGGACGACAAGCGCGCCCTCTCGTCCAGACATGACGCTTATCTTGTATTGCTGCGAAGAAAGCCCGAGATTTTGCAGCGCGGTCTCATAGCGGGCCAGGAAGGCCTCGGGAGCGACGCCCTCGGGCACCGGCACCGCGAAGGCGTCGGGCCTGTCGATTTCGGGCTTAAAAACGCCTTCTTGCTGCGCGGCCAAGTTCATAAGATCCCGTTGGCTGCGGTCAAAACGAGGCATGGGAATCGGCTTTGGAAAGCGCCCGTCGTAGGTGGCCAAGGTATTTCCGCCGTTCGCCAGGGTCACGAGCTTATAACGATGGAATTTGTCTTTTTGTTTTGGGCTTAGGCGCTTGGTGATGACTTCCTCGGCGGAATCGGGGCCGGAAAGCGGCTTGTCCGTGGTCAGGATGAAGTAGACTCCGGCGTTCATGAGTTTGTTGATGTCTTCGATGATTTCCGGGGGCAGGCCCTGGGGGTAAAGGCTCAGATCCAGAACGACGGCCTTAGGCAGGAATTTTGACGCTTTCGCCAATGCCGGGGGAATGGCGTAATTGCGGCGCTCGACCACGGCGCCAAAGGCCTCCTCCTGCTTATTCTCGGCGATTTTCTGCTTGGCCTCGCCGAAAGGCATGAAATGCACCACCCGCACTTGGGACTCAAGATCCACGGGCTTGCTGGAATTACGCGCGGCCAGCTCCTCCATCAGGCGCTTGCGGATGGCCGCGATGCCGTGGCGGCTGATGAATTCCTTTGAATAAACTCCCGCGAAATCGGTCTTGACCAGCTTCCCGATGGCCTTGGTCGCGGCGCTCTGCACCTGGGACACGAACAAAGTGTGGCTTCCCGCATGGACGTTGATTTTGGCTCCGTGCCGGAACCGGCCCCAGTGCCAGCGCCGTCCGGACGTATCCATGAGGCGGATGGTCGTAAAAGCGGACGAGGACTCAAGAGCTTTCTTATCGTGGCGGCTGAAGTAGACCTCGAGGCTCTCCGCGGCGGAAACGCCCTCGTCAGCGGCGGCGGCGCCGAAGGAATTTGCGGCGTCCCCATCGTAGAGCCCCAGAGCTGAGGCCAGCGCGCCGGGCTTGCCGCTCTTGATATCAGCGGCCATCGATTTGAGGACGGCTTGCGCGCCCGCGCGCCCGGCCTTCGCCTTCTCAGATTGCGCGGAGACTTGGGCTTGGGGCGAAATCACCTCGGCGGCCGGCGCGACCGCGGTCGGCATGACCGCGGCCTGCGACGCAACCGTTTTGTTCTGCGCTGAAACAAGCGCCTCGGCGCTTGCCGCGGGAACATCAACCGCGGGGGACGCTAAAGAAGGAAGCGGGGCCGCCGCGCCAAGCGCGTCTTGGCCAAGCGCTCGATCCGCGGCCGGGACGAGGCTAGCCGAGAGGGCCTGTCCCGCGCCCAATTGGGCGGGGAACGCGGGCAAAGCCTCGACCGAGGCGGGGGGCGCGTCGATGGAAATCTCTTCCGGGGCGGCATGAAGCGCGCCGGAGAGCAGCGTCAGCGCCGCGGCAATCCAGAGGCCTCGCTTCATGGCCGTTCTCACTTAGCCTTTAACGCCGCGCGCGCCGCGGCGTTGGCCTTGCGCGCCTTGGCCGCTTTCTGCGCCCTTCGGGTCGTGGCCTTTTTCTTATCCCAATCCTTCTTGGAAATTCCCTGCTCCTGCTCGCTGTAATAAGCCTCATATTCCGGATCCGCTTCCATCCTTTCAATGGCGCTGGTGATCCGTTGGGCGATGGGACCCTGGGCGACGCCGCCTTCCTCGCGGCTGTGCAGGAACTCCTCGGGGTCGAACGTCCAGGTGCGGTGGCCGGAGCGGTATTCGATTTGCACCTTCAACTTGGCGACCACGGGACCATCCGGCGCGCCCATATGCCATTTCCCGTCCGGGCCCATTCTAGCGTCGCCCTTCAAAAGCCCCATGGCCAGGATTTGGGCGTAGAGCTCCTCGCCGTCTCCGAACGACTCCTTGCCGGTCCGGTAGGCGTAGGCTTCGAGAACTCGGCCCTGGGCCGTGTCCCGCCACATGGTCCGTGGGATGCGCGTATGAATCTTGTATTCGCGGCCGGTCGCCGCCGAGCGGAAATCAACGGCCACGCCGCTGTTCCAGTCGGTCTTCAAGCGCAGAAGATGCGCCCGGACGTCCGCCGCGGCCACGGCGTACTCGTGGAACTCGCGCAGATAGAAATTGACCAGATAGCTGTTGGCATACTCCAGATAGCCGCGCTGGCGCGACTTCCACGCCTTGGTGTGCATGACTTTCAAGAGCCCCTGATCCACGAAAACGCCGAATTTGAGCGGAACATACCACATCTGGCGCAGCCGCGCCTCGGCCGCGGACAAGCCCGTCATGGCGTGGTTGCCGCGGTTGATTTGCTCATAAAGGAAAGCCATCAACTGGTTGATGATTCCTCCCGTGTAGCGCGCGAAATCCTTGTCCACGGCTCCGGACCCCGACGAACGAGATCCGCCGGAAACGCCGCCGGAAAAACCGCCGTCGCCGTCATCCGGCGTCCGCATCCTATGCTTGGGCTCCCAGAACTCCACGTACTGCCGGAGCTTGCCCAACTTGACCGATACGCCCGGCAGCTGGTTGTCCTTGAGCACCGCGCCCAGGAAGGCGTCGAGGTCTCCGGCGGACTTGACCATCTGAACGTCCGCGGCGGCGGGGAAGCGCGCGGCCAGCCCCGATTTGGACTGGGCGGCCAGGACCAAAAACTTGTCCGGCTTGTCCATGAGGCTTTCCTCGGCGAAGCGCTCGCCCAGCGCGCGGTAAATCCGGGGCAGGGAGGAGGACAGCGGCATGGCGGATATCGTCATCTTCCTTGAATCGCCAGCGGAAGCGCGCAAGCGGTAGGGAAGACCAGCGCCGGCCAGGGCCCGGTTGTAGCGGGACAAAACATCCTTTCTAAGAGCCGCCGCGTTCGCTTCGGAAACTTTAGCCGGAATCTCAAGAGCGTAGGCCAGCGGATGGTCCGCTGCGGGGAGAAACTCTCCCTTCAGGCTCGAGCCCGCGGGCAACGTCTTGTTTGTTTTCTCCGTGACGCCCTGGATGAGGGAAACGGCCTTCTCGTTGAAGCCCGGCTGATCCTCAATAAGGGACTTCGGGTTTTCCGCGCGGCCCGCGACCGAAATTTTTGCGCCGCCGTACGACGCGATGATAAGGGGATTGGTTTGGCGGTTGCGCAAACGGGAGACGAGAATCGTTTCCGCGGAGTCAGGCCCTTTAAGAGGACGCTGGGTCATGAACACGACGTGGACGCCCGCGTCAAGCAGCTTCTCGACGGAAGCAACCGTTTTTTCAGACACGGGTCCGGCGAAGCCGTCCTCGATGAAAACAACCCGCGGATAAAATTGTCGCAGGCTCTCGGCGACGACCGGATCCATAGCCTGGGTCTGCGCCGCGGCGCCGTCGAACCCCGCCGCCAAGGCCGCATCTGAGGCGGACGCTCCGGAGCCGGCCTCCTTGTCCGCGGAGACAGACGCGGCGATTTGAACGGCTTGTGTTTGCGCGGAAAGATCCGGGTGCGCCTTTCCGGCGGCCTCGGACGCGGATCGCCTCGACGGACCAATCGCGGGCGTTTCAACCGGCGCCGCCGCGGGCGTCTCAGCGGAAGCCGCGGTCTGCGCCGATTCGGCCGGCGTCGTCGCGGCCGCGCGCTCCGGCGCCGCCGCGGCGGCGGGAAGCCGGGGCAGGCCCGCGTCTTGGCCCAGGCCGAGAGCATCTTGACTCAGGGAGAAATTTTGGGAATCCGGCAGCGCGCCGAGGGGAGCGGCGACGGAAAGATTTTCGACGGATTCGACAGGGGTGACGTTCTCGGAGCCCAAGGGCGCCCCGCCCTCGCCGGCGATTTCCGCGCTCCATCCCCATCCGCAAAGCAACAACACCGCAAAGAGCGATCCTTGGACCGCCGCGAGCTTCTTTGAGCGCATTGACTCCCCCTTGAAATGGCGTCTGCTTCGCGTGTCATTATAGCGGCAGGCCCCTGATATCTTCAGGGTCGAAGGACCCAATAAGCGGCGGGTAATGGGCCCAGGCCGCGGTGGGCCCTACGGCTCAATTATTTTTGCGGCGAGCGGCCCGAGAAGGCGGACCATAAGTCGCGATAGACGCGGCTGGTCTTGAGAAGTTCGGCGTGGGTGCCCGAAGCGACGACGCGGCCCCTGCTCATGACGAAAATCTTGTCGGCGTTGACCACGGTGGGCAGATTGTGCGCGACGACGATGGTCGTCGGCCGGCCCGAGTCAGCGCCGCCGCGGCGCAGGCCGTCGATGGCGGCCTGCACGTCCCGCTCCGTGGATTTATCCAGAGCCGCGGTGGCCTCGTCAAGAACGAGGATGCGCGATTTCTTCAAGAGTGCCCGGACGATGGCCACGCGCTGGGCCTGGCCGCCGGAGAGCTGGTTGCCGCCCTCGCCCACGCGGGTGTCGAGGCCCTGCGGCAGATCCTTGTAGAACTCGGCGCGGGCCATGCGGATGGCGGAGAGAAGCTCTTCTTCCGTCACGCCGCGGGTCCCGTAGAGCATGTTGTAGCGCAGGCTCTCATCAAAGATGGGCGGATCCTGAGGGATGACCGACATGGCGCGGCTCAGGCTCTCGAGCTTGGTCTTGCCCACATCCTGCCCGTCGATGAGAATGCGGCCAGACTGCGGCTCCCAGAGGTGCTGGAGCAGGCCCAGAATCGTGCTCTTGCCCGAGCCCGATTCTCCCACGAACGCGATGGTCTCTCCCGGCTTGGCCTCGAAAGAAATTCCGTCGAGCGCGGGGTCGCCCGCGGCGCGGTAGCGAAAGCCGACGTTCTCGAAGCGCACGTCGCCCGCGCCCTCCGGCAACGGCGCCGCGTCGGGGCCGTCGGCGATGCGCGACCTTGCCGTCAGCCATCGGCGCGCGACCTTGGTCTCTCCGTGCATAGTCTTGAAGTTCATCCAGGTCTGCGACAAGCCGGTGAGGCCGTCCTTGAGGAGCGCGGCGTAAAAGGTCATCGCCGCGATTTTTCCGATGGAAAATCCCCAGCCGGCGCCGAAAGACAAGGCTCCGGCCATGAACAAGGCGCCCAGGATGTAGATCAAATTCTCCGTCGCGAATGTGGTCAAGGCGTCGGTCAAAATCGCGGAATAGGCCATGGGCTTGGCCTGCTCGACGCCCACGTCTGCCAAAGCCTTCATCTTTTCGTTCAGGCGCTGGGCTTCCTGGTCCTCCTGGCCGAACACCTTGACAGTCTGGATATTCTCGAACGATTCCTGGCTGGCGCGGCCCACCTCGGCCCGCCGCCGGCTGAAAATGGTGTAGAGCCGTTCGGATTTCTGCCCGGCCCAGCCGTTGACGACGCCCAGCACCGGAACCATCGCCAGCACCAGAAGGCCGACCAGCCAGCTGGTGTGCATGAGAAGAAAGGCGCTCAATCCCGCCTTGAGCAGGCAGGAAATGATGGGAAAGCGCACCGCCGTGTTCTTGGCGACCAGGCTGGTCACGTCGTTGGTGATGCGCGCGGCCAGCGCCCCGGAGTTGTGCTCCTTTTCCATATGAAAGGACATTTCCCGCCGGTGCAGCTTCTCGAAAAGCGCGGCGCTTAAGTCAAATTTCAGCCACGACTGCAGGGCGTTGTTCAAGTAGACGCTCTTGGGCTGCACATAGAGGCGCGCCAAGAAGGTTCCCGCTACCACCGCGATCCACAGCGCCAAAACCGCGCCGGAGGACAGCGCCCCGACGCCCAGGACGGAGGCGGCGGCGTCCAAAAGCGAGCCGGTGGCCTTGGACAAGAGGACGGCCAGTGCGGCGTCCGCGGTCATGAGCGCGACCGTGGAGAAAATTTTCTTGCGATAAGGCTTGAGGTATGGCTTGACCTCCTTGTCGCCCGCGGCCAACTGGGCCAGCGCGAGATAAAAGCGGCGCGCCTGCAGGCGGGCGCCTCTGATTTGCCGGCGCAAAAAAGCGCCGAGCGCGCGCCCGCGGTGGCGCGCCGAGCGCGCGGCGGGCCCGGCGGGAGCCGCTTCCGGCTCGGCAGGCGAATTTTCTTCCTGTCCGGAGACGGCCGGCGCCTCGGGAGCGGCCGCCTGGACGGCGGCGGGCTCATCGTAGCCGCCGTCCCGCCACAAGCGCGCGTAGACTCCGTTCTTCGCCAAAAGCTCTTCGTGGGTGCCCCGCTCCACGATTTTTCCCTTATCCATGACCAGAATCATATCCGCGCGGCGGATGGTGGTCAGGCGGTGGGCGATGACGATGACGGTGGGGCGCCGCCCGCCTTCTCCCTCGGCCACGCGCTCGAGCGCATCTTGAACGACCCGCTCGGAGGGGCCGTCCAGCTTGGCGGTCGCTTCGTCCAGGATGAGCAGCGGGGCGTTGCGCAGCATGGCGCGGACGATGCCGATGCGCTGGCGCTCGCCGCCGGAGAGCCGCGAGCCGCCCTCCGAGACGAGCGTCGCAAGGCCGTCGGGAAAACGCGCCTTGTCGAAAATGAAGTCGGCCTTGGCCATGCGGAGGGCGCGCTCCAGGCGCTCCCGCTGTTCGGGCGAGAGTTCGTCCTCGCGGGAGGCGTTGAAGCTTCCGTAAGTCATGTTGTAGAGCGCCGTGTCGTTGAAGAGCCGGGTGTCCTGCTGGACCACCGCCACGCGGCTTAAATAAGAACGGCGATCGAGCCCGCGCACGTCGCGCCCATCTATGAGGATGCGGCCGCGGCCGACGTCCCAGAGCCGCAAAAGAAGCTTCGCGATGGTGCTCTTGCCCGCGCCCGTGGTTCCCACGATGGCCACGGTCTCGCCCGGGCGGGCGTGGAAGCTCGCGTCTTCGAGCGCGGGGCCGTCCTTGTCCCCGCCGTAGGAGAAGCTTACGTCCTCGAAGCGAATGTCCCCGTCGAGGGCGGCGAGTTTTTCGGCGTCGGGCGCGTCCGTGATGAGCGGCGCCCGGTTCAAGTAGCCGCGCACGATCTGCGAAGCGCCCTCGTACTGCTTGAAGCGGAGATAATCATTGGTCAGCTGGCTCGCGCCCACGCTGGCGTACCCCGAGTAGGTTGCCATCTGGGTGATGCCGCCGAAAGTGATGGGCTTGACCGCGCGGCCCAGGCGCCCCGAAAGCCCCAACCCGCCCAGAAGGAAAACGAACTGCTGGGTAAAGAATCCCATGATGAGGCCCAGCCGCGCGATCTTGGACTGGATGCGCGCCTGGGCCACGCCCAAATCCATGATTTCCCGGGCCTTCTCCTTGAAGCGCGTCATCTCCATGTCCAGGGAGGACAAAATCTTCACCGCGCGGACTTGCCGCAAGCTTTCCTGGGAGCGCTGGGTCAGCTCCGCCTGGCGGCCGGTCTGCTCGAAATTCAACTTGGCCAATTCGCGGCCGTAACGGGCCATGAGAATGGCCGCCGGAAGGACGACCACGGCGACCGCCGCGCTAATGAGGAGACTTTGGGAGATAAGAAGCGTTCCGCCGACCACGAGCAGGACGACGCCCATGGGCCAATCCATGGGCGTGCTTATGTTCTTGAAAGACAGGTAATTCGTGTCATTCAGGATGCGGCTGGCCAAGGCGCTGGACTCGTGCTGCTTTTCCAGGTGGAACGCCATCTCCTGCTGGCCGAACTTGCGCGCCAAGGCCGCGCGGTAATGATAGGCGGCGCGCAGCCCGACCACGCGGTAGAGATAGGTGAAGAACCAGCACGAGACCGCGGAGGCAAGCGACAGGGCGACGGACGCGCCCACGAGCCACCACAAATGCGACAAGGCGGCGGTGCCGTGGGCCGCGCGCGCGGCGTCCAAAAGCGCGCCGATAACGGCGGCCGTGACCAGCGGCAGCGCGGCGTCGGCCATTCCCAGACCGGCCGCCGCCATGCGAGCCCTCCTCAAGGATCTCGTGGTCCACGCCAAAGCCGGATCGCCGAACAAAAGTTCCCGCGTCCTGGCCGCGGCATGCCCAACGGCGCGCGCGGCCGCGCGGACGGGACTGAAAACCCGCTCACGCAAAGATCGCGGCGGTTCGTTCTTGGGCGCCCCCGGAGCGGCGGGCGCAGGAATCGCCGTTTTGGAGGCGCTTTGCGGCGCGGCATCCAGGCCAAGCCCTGCCGCCGGGGCTGTTTTTCCGAAAACGGACGCCGCGGCGACGGACGCCTCTTCCGCGGAGGGCGTCCCTGCCGAAGCGAAATCAAAAATGCGCTCGGAGCCGGCCTTGAGGCTCGCGCCGTCGGCGCGGGGCGTCACCAGCCGCCCCAAGGCGGACGCTATTTTTTTAAGCCGGAGAAGCGGCCGGGGCGGACGCCCCGACTCGTTGACGGCATGGACGGAGACCGGCCTCGAACCGGTGGCGGACTCGTCGCGCGGGCCGGCGGCGTCCGGCGGCGTCTCCAGACCCGGGTCGACCGCGGCCGTTTTATCGGAGGATTCCGCCGACAAAGACGCGGCCGGACGTTCGGGCGCCTTTTCAGCGGACGCTCCTTCCGGGCGCGCCGTTGGCGCGGAAAGCGCCGCGGGAAGACCCTCGGCCGAAGGCGGAACTTCCATCCCCGCAGGTAGCGCGGAGAAATTCGGCAGATTCGCCTCCGGCAACGCTGCCGGCGCCGGAGAAAATCCGAAAAAATCCGCGGCGGCGCCGGCTGGAACGGACACGGCCCCGGGGCCGGCGGTCCCCTCCGCGGAAAACTCCGCGCCCAGGGCCCGATAGCAAGGCAAGCCCGGTGTCAACGCCAAAAGCGCCGCTGCCAAGCCTGCCGCGGTTATTTTCTTGATAGTCACGATATTTTCAGCGCGCGCCGTTTCTCGAATGTTGATGTTAAGATTAATAAGGCGGAAGAAAGAGTGTCTAAAGTCCTACGAAGCGCCCGGCAAAAGTCCTAGGACCGACGGCTAGTGCATGAACACCGGCTCGGAGGAGTCTGAGCCCAGCGGCGCGGTGGACTCCCGGCCGAGGATTCCTTCGGCGCTCTTGTTCTTTCTCTTCATCCCAATGTAGAACGGCAGGGAAATGCCCGCCTGCAAAATCCAAACCTTCCCGCTTTCAGGACCCGCCGCCTCGATTTCCCCTTCGGCGAAGTAATCGACCCAGGAATGGATCCACTGCCAACCCAGAAGCCCGCGCGCCTGATCCGGCGTCACCTTCGAAGCTCCCTGTCCGATAATCGGCGTGAACAAATTTGAGTCGCCGGTATCGGAAAGCCCGGCCGAGACCGATCCCGCGGCGTGGTTATATCCTAACCCGACGAATGGAATCCAATTGCCGTACTGCTGGCTGATCACGAAATTCAGGCCGTAACTGGCCACGCTCCAACGCAAATTGCCCGCGAGATTATTGACGATTCCAATATTCTCCACGTCCACAGGCAGCGTTTCATGAAAGTTAAACCGCCCGAAGACATAGTTGTAGTCCGCGCTGACGGTCACCATGGGATCTCCGTCCCTGCCGAGGAAATGTTTGCGCAGATCGAAGCCCAAAGAATTGCTTTGCCCTTGGCCGTAAAGGCTGCCGGAAAGCTTGTAGCCGGGCGGCGTGGTCATGTCCGCGACGCGCAGGGCGAAATCGCAGCGGTGGGGAAGCCCGGCGCGCAAGTGCATAACGAGGTTGGGAAAAAGAACATGCGAGGGGAAAAACCCGGCGGCGTTGATATTTTCATTGGTCAACTCAGGAGTCGCCGGGAACTTGGCCGTGTCGAGCGGCAGAAAGCCCGCGCCGAAGCTGATGTCGGGCTGAAGCCGCCGATCCTTGACCTCCCTCGGCGGATCGAAGGTCTCGCCGGCGTTGAACGCCAGGCCCTGCGCGATGTTCTGGCTCAGCCATTGGCTGATGCTGACAAAATCCGTGCTCATTGAAGGATTATAGTTCGCCCGTGCCCGCGCCGCGGCGAGCGAGCAAAACGCGAAAAATAAAGCGCCGGCTAGGCGCCGACGGACGACGGCCGATTCACCGGGCAAGGGATTTTTCCCGGCTTGAGCTCCAGAAATAGGCCTGGATGCGGCGCTCGAATGACAATATCGTGCGCCGCGGCGCCGGGGAAAACGCCTGCAGACGGCCGGCCGCCTGCGGCATCGGCGCGAGGCCCGCGCCGGACGAAAACGCCTTTTTCGTTCTTTTGTTCATAGATTCGGGCTGAACGAGAGACGTTCCATGATAACATTCGGCCGAGGATCGGGCATGGGCCGGAGGTCCCAGCGCTTCCAGGCAAAAGGCCCAACAACCTTTTGGGCCGAAGGTCAGCGGCCGAGTTCCAGCCTTTGCGCCAGGAACTCGGGCAGCCCGGCGCGGCGGATTTTGGCCTGAGCCGCGGCCACGTCGTAGCCCAGGCGCGCGACGCGGACGGTTCTTTTCTCCGAATCGTAGAGGGCGCAGCACGCGCGGGAATCATGATCCCGCGGCTGGCCCACGGAACCGGGATTAAAAGCCGCCTTCTCCTCCGGATTTAAGAGGATTTCCTGCCCGTCCTCGAGCAAGGACATTTCAACGCCGCCGCCGGGAGCGAGTCTAAAGCACAGCGGCATGTGGCTATGCCCGACGAAGAGCGGCCAGGATTTGACCAGGCCCAGGCTCTGCTTGAACTGCAGCGCGCTCAAGAAGTACTCGTCCGCGGGCTTGCGCGGCGTGCCGTGCGCCAGGGTCCACTCCGGCCCGTCCAATCGTGGCGTAAGCCCGGAAAGATATTTCAGGGACTCGGGGGAAAGCTCGCGCCGCGTCCAAGACACCGCCTCGCGCGCGTAGGAATTAAACCACCCGGGATCCATGCGCCCGATGGCCGCCAAATCGTGGTTGCCGCAAACGGCGCCGAGGTTGGGAAGCCGGCGCACTTTTTCCAGGCACTCGTTGGGGTTGGGGCCGTAGCCGACCAAGTCGCCGCAGCACAGGTACGCCCGGGCGCCCGCGGATTCGAGGAATTCCAGGACCCTCGTTAAGGCCTCCAAATTAGAGTGGACGTCGGAAAAAACCCCGTAGATCATCCCGGCGGCTCCAAGGCCGGGCGCGCCTAAGCCCGGGCCGGATCCGAGGACGGCTGGGCCGCGGCGGGGGCCGCCGTGGCCGCGGACTTCCTTCGCAAATCCACGGAGACGATTTGGCTGACCCCCATCTCCTCCATGGTGACGCCGTAGATGACGTCGGCGGCCTCCATGGTGCGCTTGTTGTGGCTGACGATGAGGAACTGCGTGCGCTCCTCGAACTCCTTTAAGAGCTGGCCGAAGCGCTCCACGTTGGCGTCGTCCAAAGCCGCGTCGGCCTCGTCCATCATGCAGAACGGCGAGGGCTTGACCAGGAAGAAGGCGAACAAGAGCGCGATGGCGGTCAGGGTCTTCTCCCCGCCCGAGAGCAGCGTGATGTTCTGCAGGCGCTTGCCCGGGGGCTGGGCCATGATTTCGATTCCGGATTCCAGCATGTTGTCCGGATCGCTCAAGATCAAGTCCGCCTCGCCGCCCTCGAAAAGCACCGAGAAAAGCCGGCGGAAATGCTCGCGCACCTCGGAGAAAGTCTGCCGGAAGTTCTCGCGCGTCGCGCTGTTGATTTTCTGGATGGCGGACTTCAAATCCTCCTCGGCCTTGTTCAAGTCATCGATCTGCGAGGCCAGGTAGGACTGCCGAGCGGTCAGGGCCTCGTACTCCTCGGGCGCGGCCATGTTCACGTTGCCCAGGCTCGCGACCCGGCGCTTCAAAAACTCGATTTTTTCGGGCTCGGCGCTCTGCGTTCCGTATTTCTCGCGCGCCTCGTCGGCGGAAAGCCCCAGCTCCTCGGAGAGCCGGCGCGAGAGGGCCTCGCGAGTGGCCCGCAAAGAGCTGTTCTCGACTTCGAGCGCGTGAAGCTTGGCCTGCAGCTCCTCGGCGCGATCTCGCAGCCCGCGCAGGGATTCCTCTTTCTGGGCGGCGGCGGACTCCATGTCCTGCAGACGCGACGCCTTGCCCTGGGCTGAAATTTCAAGCTCGGAGAGCGTCTCCACGAGCGCCTGCCGCCGCGCCTCCAGCTCCGCGGTCTTCGCGGCCATCTCCGTCTTTTTGGCCTCGAGCTCCGCGCGCTCGCGCTCGCGCCGGGACAGCAAATCCTCCAACCCGGATTTTTCCTGGGCGAGCCGCTGAAGGTCCTTCTCCAAAAACGATGTCTTCTCTTGGGCCGCCTTGAGCCGGGAACGGACGGCCTCCAAGCCCGCGCGGGCCGCGGCGGCCTCTTCCCGGAGGTTGCCGAACTCCTTGCCGGCGGCGGCTTCCCTGGCCTTGGCCTCGGCTTCGGCGCTCTCCAATTCGGCGATGCCGCGGTTCTTGCCCGCCATCTCTTCCTTAATAAGGGATGAATTCTTAAGACCTTGGGCCGCTTCGGCCTCGGAAACGGCCGCCGATTGCCGCGCCGCGTCCAGAGACGCGGTCCTATCTCCAATTTGGGCGGCGGCGACTTTCTCCTCGGCCTCGGCCAAGGCCAAGGCCGCGCGCGCCTCGGCGAGCTCGGCCTCTTTGCGCGCGATGTCCGCCTCGATGTCCGCTTTTTCCGCGGCCAGGCGCGAGCACTCCGCCTCGTCTTGCGCGATGGCCTCGCGCAGAACGCCGATATGGGCCGGACCCATGGAATCTTCCAGCGCCTCATCCGATCCGCCGCAAACCCAATGATCGGCGAACAAGGCCTTGTCGAGGGAATAAACCTCGCCCAGCAAAAAGCGCGCCACGGCCTCGTGCGCAGGGGAAACGTTCAGGCGGGAAAGAAGCGGCAGGGATTCGGGCGGATAGGAACGCTCCGCCAGCGCGGCGGAAATGGTGCTCAGCACCAAAAACCGGCCGCGGCCGCGGCCGGTCGCGCGCAAAAATTCAACGCAGGCCTTCGCCGCCACGGAATCCTCGCAGACGACCGCGTAGAGGCGCTCGCCCAGCGCGTCCTCCAGGTGCGGCGCGAAATCTTCCGGCGCGCGTAGAATATCGCCCACCATGCCCATGACGCCGGGGATGCCGGCGCCTAAAACCGCCTGCGCGCCCGTCCAATAGGGATTTTGCCGGCCCCGGGTCTCGGCCGCTTCAAGCCTCGCGCGAGACAGCGTTAAGCCGGACTGCCGCGCGGCCGCGGCTTCTGCGGCTGCCTTATACTTCTCCCGCGCGGAGGAAAATTCCGCTTCCAGCGCCGCTGCGGCTTCGCGCTTGGAGGAGGCTTCCGCCTTAAGCGTCTCCCACGCGGCGCGAACGGCGTCCAGATCCTGCTGCAGCGCCGAAACGCGCGCGCCGTCTTTTTCCAAGTCGCGCAGGCTTTGGCGCACGGCGAAATCCTGGTTGGCGAAATCGGACTCCAAGCGGGAGCGCTCCCGCCGCAGAGACAGGACGGCCTCCGCCGCGCGCAGGGCTTCCTCGCGCAAAGCCTCCACGGCGCGGCCGGATTGGGCGCAGCGCTGGGACAACTCCTCGGCGCGGGACTCCTCGCCGGAAGATTCCTCGCGCATCCGGGCTTCCTCGGCGCGGGCGTTCTCCGCCTCGGACTGGGCGCGGCCCATTTCCGGATCCATCTGCTCCAAGCGGGACAGCAGCCCCGAGGTTTCCGCCGCGAGCGCGTCGAGGCGCTTTTGGGAATCCTCCGCGGTCGACTCGCAAAACGATTTTTGGGCCTCGGCGCCGGAAATCCCGGCCTTGGTCTCGGCGATGCGGCCGTTGGCCGCGATCATCTCGTTCTGCGCGTTGGCCTTCTCGAGGTTCAGGGCCGCGATGCGGGCCCCCTCACCGTCGATTTCCACGCGCAGGCGGCCCAAGTCCTCTTCCATCGGGCGGCACTGGCCCGCCGTCTCGGACAAGCGGGCGTCCAAATCCGACATCTGCCGCAGGACTTGCCCGGCTTCCAAGGCCGCGAGCTCCTCCTTGTACTTCTGGTAAAGCTTGGCCTTGCGCGCGTCGGAGTCGAGCTTGCGCACCTGCTCGTCGATGAGCACGGCCGAGTCGCGCAGGCGGGAGATGTCCGCCTCGACGCGCTCCAACTTGCGCAGGGCCTCCTCGCGCTTGGCCTTGTACTTGGAGACCCCCGCGGCCTCCTCGAAAATCGCGCGCCGGTCCTCGACGTTGGAGTTCAGGATGAAGTCCACCCCGCCCTGGTCGATGATGGCGTAGCCGCCGCCGCCAAGGCCCGTGTCCATGAAGAGTTCCCGGATGTCGCGCAGGCGGCACTGGGTCTTGTTGAGAAAATACGCGGACTCGCCCGAGCGAAAGAGCCTCCTCGAGACGGTCACTTCGGAGAATTGCACCGGCAGAGTGTTCTGGGAGTTGTCGAAAGTGAGCGTCACCTCGGCCATGGACAGGGGCTGGCGCTTGGCCGTGCCGGCGAAAATGACGTCGACCATGGAATCGGCGCGCAGGGACTTCCACGACATCTCGCCCAGGCACCAGCGCACGGACTCCATGATGTTGGACTTGCCGCAGCCGTTGGGTCCGATGATTCCGGTGATGCCCAGGCCCAAATCCAGATGGGTTTTCGCCGCGAACGACTTGTAGCCGACAATGTCTATGGATTTAAGGTGCATGATCTCCCCGGAAGCCAGTGTCCATCTTTTATCATTGATTATTCGGCATTATCTAAATCGTGGTTTTAAATTATATACGATTTCGCCCGAAAAAATCAAGCATTCCCGACGGAGTTTGTAGTAAAATACCGTGAAAATGACTCCGGAAATCTTCATCCTCTCGGGGGCGCGCACGCCCTTTGCGGTCTGGAGCCGCGGCGAAAAACCCGAAGGCGGCAAGGGCGGCGCCCTGGCGGGCACGGACCCCTTTGATCTGGCCGGCGCCGCCGCGGGCGGAGCGCTTTCCCGCGCCGGGTTCTCCACGGACGCGCTCGACTTCATCGTCTTTGGCAACTGCTACCACGTTGGGCCGCACGCCTGCTACGGAGCGCGCTACGTGGCTCAACGCCTCCAGGCCGACCCGCGCCTGACCGGCACGACCGTGAATTTAGCCTGCGGCGCGGGCTTGGAAGCTCTGCGCGTCGCGGCGGAGGAAATCGCCTCGGGCCGGCATTCATTGGTCCTGGCCTGCGGCGCGGACGTCTCGAGCCGCGTGCCCCTGAGCACGTTTGTCCCCTCCTTCAACGACGTCTGGTGCGGGCGCGCCATCTCGGAAACCTCCCAAGCCGTGGCCAAAGAGATGGGCGTGTCCCGGAAGGAACAAGACGCGTGGGCCGCGCAGAGCCACCGGCGCGCCGCGGCGGCCCGGGCAGCCGGGCTTTTCCGGGAAGAAATCGTCCCCGTGGCCGAGGTTATCCAAGACGACGCCATCCGGGAAAACCCGAACGACGATTATTTCGCGAAAGCAAAGATTCTCTACGAGGGCGGCGATGCCACCAGCGCCAACACGCACGCCATCGTGGACGGCGGCTCGGCGCTCATTCTGGCCGACGCCAAGGCCGCGACGGGCAAAAAGCCGTTGGGCCGCCTCGTCGGGGCCGAAGTGGTGGGCCTATTGCCCGAGCGCATGGCCGAGGGCTCGGCCGCGGCCATCAAGAAGCTTCTCTCGCGGCTGTCTTGGCCCATTGCCTCGGTGGATTTGTTCGAAATCAACGAAACCTTCGCCTCCCAGACCTTGGTCGACCTCAAGGAACTGGGCCTGAACACGGACAAGCTCAACGTCAACGGCGGCGCGCTGGCGCTGGGGCACCCTTTCGGCGGAACCGGCGCGCGGCTCATCCACACGCTTCTCCTGGAGCTTGCCCGGCGCGGCGAAAAGCGCGGCGTCGCTGCCATCTGCGTGGGCGGTGGCCTGGGAATCGCGGCCGCGGTCGAGCGCCTTTAGGCTCTCTTTTTATATGGAAAATAACCCCCTTCACTGTTATACTCATCCCGCCCCATGAGCCGAAAAATTTCCCTTCGCCTTGGCGTCGCCGCCCTTTTGGCGGTTGTCCTGGCGGGATGCGCTCCCAAATACGCGGCCTATGCCTCGATCAACGGCGACTTCCGCTGTCTGGCCCCCTGGCGCTGGCAGGTCGTCACCGCTCATGAGGGGGAGCATTACACGGACACCACGTTCATCGGCCACTTTGACCCGAAGTTCTATCTCGGCGTCCCGAGCCTGAGCGTGCGCTGGTACCGAGATTACGCCTCGCACCGGCTGCCGGACGGATCCCTGGAGATGTACGCCGGGCCGGATGATTACATCCGGCAGACCCTGCGCGACGTCTACGGCCCCCAATACCAACTGGCCCAGCCCATTGACGAGGTCCTGGTCTCGGGCTTGAAAGCCAAGCATTTCGTGGTGCTCTCCCCGGCTCCGGCGCCTCCCGGCGCGCGCTGGGGCGTCTTGACTGATCCGCGCACCGGCAAACGGTTTATCCCGCAGAAGCACGCCTATGTGGTCGTGCCGGTCCCGGACGGTTTCTACGTCCTCGTTTATCCCGCCACGGACGCGGGCTACGCCGAGCACGTCGCTCAGTTCAACACGCTGGTCAACACCTTTTTCCTGATGAAAGACGGGCCCTCCGGCCCGGCCTTAGCCGCCGGTTCCGGATTTTCGGGCGCCGCCCCCGGAGCGGCGCGGTGAGCCCCGCCGGAACGCGCGACCTGCGCCTGAGCCTGGACATCAACGCCAAGGCCGACGAGGTTTACCGGGCGCTGACTTCGGCCACGCGTCTGTGCCGCTGGTGGCTTGAAGGCGCGGAAACAGACGCCAGAAACGCCGGACGCTTCCGCATGGTCTGGCCCAAGCTCCGCGCGCCCGACTCCCGCACGCCCTTCCCGCCGCACGTGGCGCGCGGCGAGAGCGAGGGCGTCTTCGTGGACTTGGACCCGGGGCGCAAGGTGGCCTGGCTGTGGAAAGCCTCGCGCCGGAAGGACATCCCGCTTTTGGCCAGCTTCTTCATCCGCCCCAAGCGCCGCGGCTGCGAAATCACGCTGGTCCACGCCGGGTTTTCCAAGAGCCGGGCCGCGGACAAGCGCTACGCCGGCTGCGCCGCGGGTTGGGAGGACTGCCTGGCCAAGCTCAAGCTCTACCTGGAGGCCGGCCGCAGCTGCCGCGCCCAGGTCCTGACCTTCGCGGACGTGCCGCGCCTCAAGAAGGCCGCGAAGTGATTTCGGCGCTCGTCGTTTCCGCGGCCATCGTCGTTTCCGCCGCGATTTTTTACTTCGCGCTGGCCTTGAGCGCGCGCAAGAACGCCGAGGCCCAGGCCCTGCGCCTGGAAGACGCCGTGCGCCGCGCCGCCGCGGAACCGGCTAAAGCGGCGCAGGAAGACGCCGCGCGCGCCCGAGCGGAAAGCAGCGAGCAAAGCCGCGCCCTGCGCGAGGAAATCGCCGCGGCGGTGCGCGGCCAAGCCGACTCCATCCTGGGCCGCATCGCGGAGCTCACGCGCCTCCAGGAGCAGAAGCTCGAATCCGTGCGCGAAACCGTGCAGCAGCGCCTGCGCGAGATTCAAAAGGACAACGAGACTCGCCTCGAGCAGATGCGCCAAACCGTGGACGAGAAGCTCCACGCCACCTTGGAAAAGCGGCTCTCCGAATCATTCAAGATCGTCTCGGAGAGCCTTGACCGCGTGCAGAAGGGTCTGGGCGAGATGCGCCAACTGGCCTCCGGCGTGGGCGACTTGAAGAACATCCTGACCAACGTGAAGACCCGCGGCACCTGGGGCGAAATCCAGCTGGGAATGCTCCTGGATCAGGTGCTGGCCCCGGAGCAATACGCCGCGAACGTGCGCACGCGCAAAGGCTCGGGCGAGACGGTGGAATTCGCCGTGAAGCTCCCGGGAAAGCACGGCGGCATCGAGGGCGGCATATGGCTGCCAGTGGACTCGAAGTTCCCCAAAGAGGCCTACGAACGGCTGCAGGCGGCACAGGAGCGCGCCGACGCCTTGGCCGTGGCCGAAGCCTCCAAGGAGCTGGAAGGCGCGCTCAAGAAAAACGGCCGCGACATCCGGGACAAGTACCTCAACCCTCCGGCCACCACCGATTTCGGCGTGATGTACCTGCCCGCCGAGGGGCTCTACGCCGAAGCCCTGCGGCTTCCGGGCTTAGCGGAGTTCCTGCAGCGCGAATGCCGCGTGGTTCTCTCCGGGCCCACGACCTTTGCCGCGCTCTTGAACAGCCTGCAGATGGGCTTTCGCACTCTGGCCATCGAAAAGCGCTCGAGCGAGGTCTGGTCGCTGCTAAGCGCGGTCAAGGCCCAGTTCACTCAGTTCGGGGACATGCTCGACAAGACCCACAAGAAGCTGCAGGAGGCCACGCACACCATTGAAGACGCGGCGCGCAAATCCCGCGGCATCGAGAGGAAACTAAAGGGAGTGGAGACTCTGCCCCAAAGCGAGGATCTTCTGGCCGGCCCGGATTCCGATTCGGACGCGGAGCCCGCCCAATCCGCAGCCCCTGACGAGCTTCGTCTTTAGGATTTCGCAGCCCGAAAAAATCTTACCCTTTAGTGCGCGCGGCGCGCCGCGCCAGAGCCTCGGCGTGGCGGGCCTTGTCCTCGGGCGTTTCCAAAATCAAGCCCGGCACGGGCGCGGGGCGGCTGTCCTTGTCCACGGCGACCATGGTGACCAGGCACGAGTTGGCGTGCCGGCGCCCGCCCTTGACCATGTCCTCGGCGTAAACTTCGACGCCGATTTCCAAAGATGTCCGCCCCACGTAGTTGACCCGGGCCTCGACAGTCACCACATGGCCGATTTGAATGGGCACCAAAAATTCAACGCGCTCCATGGCCACCGTCACGCACTCGCGGCCCGCGTGGCGCATGGCGCAGACCGCGGCCGCCTTGTCCACCATCTGCAGGATTTTTCCGCCGAAGACCGTGCCGCGCATGTTGGCGTCGGGCGGGGACATTAGGTCCGCCAGCTGCGTCAGGGATTCCCGCACCGGCTTGGCTTTGGGCATGTCTAGGCCGCCGCGAACGCGGCCAGCGCGTCGGAAACCTGGAACGCGGGTTCGGTGAGGCACTTTAAATCGTCCAAGGAGACGCCCTCGGCCTTTTTGCGCAGCACCAGGCCCTTTGGAGTCACGTCGAAAACGGAGAGTTCGGTCACGATGGTCGAGACCACGCCCTTGCCGGTTAGCGGCAGGGAGCACTTCCTTAATATCTTGGGTTTGCCGTCCTTGGTCGCGTGCTCCATGGCCACGATGACCTTCTTGGCCCCGGCCACCATGTCCATGGCGCCGCCCATGCCCTTGACCTTCTTGCCCGGAATCATCCAGTTGGCGATGTCGCCGGCCTCGGAGACCTCCATCGCGCCAAGAATGGTGGCGTCCAGGTGCCCGCCGCGCACGATGGCGAAGGAGTCGTGCGAGCCGAAGTAGCAGCAGCCGGGGAGCTCCGTGATGGTCTCCTTGCCGGCGTTGATGAGATCGGGGTCTTCCTCACCCTCAAACGGATAGGGGCCGTAGCCCAGCATGCCGTTCTCAGTGTGGAGAGTGATTTTCACGCCCGGCGGCAGGTAATTGGACACCAAAGTCGGCACGCCGATGCCCAGGTTCACGTAGTCGCCGTCCTTAAGCTCCAGCGCGGCCTGTTTGGCGATGGCGGCGCGCTTATCCATGTCCTTGGCCATGGTTAGGCCGCCGCCCCGGCGCGCGGGCGCACGGTGCGCTTCTCGATGGGCTTCAAATATTTGGCGCCCTGAAAAATGCGGTCCACGAAAATGCCGGGCGTGTGCACCGAATCGGGCTCAAGCTCGCCGGGCTCGACCAGCTTCTCAACCTCGGCGATGACGACCTTGGCGGCCGTGGCCATGACCTGATTAAAGTTGCGCGAGGTCTTGCGGAACACGAGGTTGCCGGCGCGGTCGCCCCGCCAGGCCTTGACGAACGCGAAGTCCGCGCGCAGGGGCTTCTCGAAAACGTAGTTTCGCCCTTCGATGACGCGGGTTTCCTTGCCCTCGGCCACCAAAGTGCCGTAGCCCGTGGGAGTGAAAAATCCCCCGATGCCGGCGCCGCCGGCGCGGATGCGCTCGGCCAGGGTGCCCTGCGGGTTCCACTCGACCTGGAGAGTTCCCGCCAGGGCCATTTCCTCGAAGGCCTTGCATTCGCCACCGTAGGACATGATCATCTTCTTGACCTGCCCGTTCTTGATGAGCTGGCCGTTGCCGTGCTCGTCGGTGCCGCCGTTGTTGGAGATGAGCGTCAAATTCTTGACGCCCTTGGCCCTGACCGCGGCCAAAAGATTTTCCGGCGTGCCGCAGAGGCCAAAGCCTCCCACCATGATCACGGCCCCGTCGCGCAGATCTAAGAGCGCTTCCTCGGGGCCCGCGACCACCTTGCCCGGCATGGCGCTTTTTAAGCCGCGGCGACCGCCCGGCGAGAGGCCTTGGCCGGCGCCTTGCCCAAAAGCTCGTCGCGCAGAGTCTGGGCCTTGTCGGTTTTCTCCCACTCGAAACTGGACTCTTCGCGGCCGAAGTGGCCGTAGGCCGCGGTGGCCTGGTAGATGGGGCGGCGCAGCTTCAGGCTTTGGATGATGCCCTTGGGCGTGAGCGAAAAGTGCTTGCGCACGGCGGCCTCCAGGCGGGTCTCATCGACCTCGCCCGTGCCGTGGAGGTCGAAATAGACGCCCACGGGCTCGGCCACGCCGATGGCATAAGCCAGCTGAACCGTGCATTCCTCGGCCAAGCCCGCGGCCACCACGTTCTTGGCGATGTAGCGCGACATGTAGCAGGCCGAGCGGTCCACCTTCGTCGGATCCTTGCCCGAGAAAGCGCCGCCGCCGTGCGGGGCGCGCCCGCCGTAGGTGTCGACGATGATCTTGCGGCCGGTCACGCCGGTGTCGGAGGCCGGGCCGCCGACCACGAACTTGCCGGTCGGGTTGATGAGGAACCGGGTCTTGGCGTCGATAAGGCGCTTGCCCAGGACCGGGCGGATGACCGCGTCGATGATCTCGTTCTTGGCCTTCTCCGTGATCTGGGAGCCGGTGCGGTCCAAAATCTCATCGGTATGCTGGGTCGAAAGCACCACGGTGTCGGCGCGCAGGGGCCGCCCGTCCAGGTATTCCACCGTCACCTGGGACTTGCCGTCGGGGCCGAGGTAATCCAGCGTCTTGGAGCGGCGCACTTCGGAGAGCTTGCGCACCAGGCGGTGGGCCAGCATGATGGGCAGAGGCATGAGCTCGGGCGTCTCGCGGCAGGCGTAGCCGAACATGATGCCCTGGTCGCCCGCGCCGCCGGTGTCCACGCCCTGGGCGATATCCGGGGATTGGCGGCCGATGGCGTTTAGGACCGCGCAGGAGGCCGCGTCAAAGCCGTACTTCGGGTGGTCGTAGCCGATGCCGCGCACGACCTTGCGGACCAAATCGTCGACGTCCACGAAAGTGTCGGTGGTGATTTCCCCGCCCACGATGACCATGCCGCGGGAGACGAAGGTCTCGCAGGCCACGCGGCCCGTCGGATCCTCGGCCAGGACGGCGTCCAGAACGGCGTCCGAAATTTGATCGCAGACCTTGTCGGGATGGCCCTCGGTCACCGACTCCGAGGTGAAAAAGTAGCGTCCTTGTCTCTGCATGGAATTCCTCCAGCCTTCGGGGTTGAATTAAACGGAAATTGATTATACCATAGTTCAAAATCGGCCGGCGCGACACTTTTCGCGGTCGCCAATCGTCCAAATCTAGCGCATCGCGCGAATCAAACGACGGAGGCATTAATGAAGAAAACCATGGCCGGACTTCTCATCGCGGTTTTAGCCGCGCTCGTATCCGTGGGCGGCGCCGCCGCGGCCCAGGGCCGCTGGCGCAAGAACCATCCCCGCCAAGCCCAGGCGCTTAACCGCACCCGCCGGCAGCAGCGCAACGCCAACCGGCTCTATAAGAACGGCAAGATCAGCAAGCGGCAGCGCAACAAGATCGTCCGCAACGATCGCCGCATGCGCCGCGAGGATCGCCGCATGGCCCGCCGCAACGGCGGCTACATCACCAAGGGCCAGCAGCGCTCCTTGAACCGCCAGGAAAACCGCAACCTCGGCCGGATGCGCCGGAACGCCGGCGGCTCGGGCGGTTCCGCAGCCGGCCAGGGCGCCGGAAGCCAGGCCCCCAGCCAGCCGCAAGCCGCGCAGTAGTTTTCCCGCCGCGAAAATAAAGAGCCCGCCCCGGATTTCTCCGGGGCGGGCGTTTGGCGCCCGAAGCGCCGCCTACTGCCGGATGTTGAGGACGGCGGCCTCGTAGACGGAAATGCTTTCCTTGACGTTGCCGCCCGCGCCCAAAATGCAGTTGGACAGGCGCACTCCGCGGCCCACGGTCACGTTGTCGAAAAGAATGCTGTTGTCCAGGACCGCCGAGGAGGCGACGCGGGCCCGGTCGCCGACCACGGTGTGCGGCCCTATTTCAGCGCCGGCCTCGATGACCGAGCCCTTGCCGATGAGGCAGGGCGGGCGCAGAATCGCGCGCGGCGAGATGTTGACGGCCTCCTCGACCCACACGCCTTTTTTGATCTCCCGGCCCGGGATCTGGAGATTCACGCGGCCCGCCAGGCAGTCCACCTGGCAGCGCCGGTACTCCGAAAGATTGCCCACGTCGCACCAGTACGCCCGCGTCTCGTAGGCGTAGATGGGCGCCTTCATCTTCAAGAGCTTGGGCCACAACTCGTGGCCGAAGTCGTAGGGCCGTCCCTTGGGAATGAGCTTCAAAACCTCGGGCTCGAACAAATAGATGCCGGTGTTGACCTTGTTGGAGAAAACCTCGCTCCAATTGGGCTTTTCCATAAAGCCCGTGATTCGCCCGCGCTTGTCCGAGAGGGTCACGCCGTAGTCGAAGCGCGAGTCGACGGCCTTTAACGCCATGGTGGCCAGGGATTTTTTGCGGCGGTGGAAGGCCAGCATCTCGGTCAGATCGATGTCCGAGACGCCGTCGCCCGACATCACGAAAAACGGGCCATCCTTGAAGAAGGATTCCGTTTTCTTGATGGCTCCGGCGGTGCCCATGAGCTTGGGCTCGAAGGAATAGGACACGTCCAGGCTCCAGCGGCTGCCGTCGCCGCAGTAGCCGCGCACCTGCTCCGGGTAGGCGTGGAGGTTCACCATGACGTCGGAGACGCCG
>DATLSD010000053.1:0-61084 GCA_035534315.1 Elusimicrobiota bacterium | reverse complement strand
CACGCTGGCCGAACTGCTCAAGATTTCGGACGTGGTGACTCTGCACGTGGACGGCCGGCCCGGCAACCGCGGGCTCTTCGGCCGGCGCGAGTTCAACCTCATGAAGCCGGGCGCCATCTTCATCAACGCCAGCCGCGGCTTCGTCGTGGACGAGGCGGCCCTGGCCGAGAAGCTAAAAGCCGGCCGCCTGCGCGGCGCGGCCCTGGACGTCTTCGCCAAGGAACCGCGCGGCTCGGGAGAGAGTTTCTACTCGCCGCTCCAGGGCCTGGACCAGGCCGTCTTGACCCCGCACGTGGCGGGCTCGACCGAGGAGGCGCAGACCGCGATTGGCGCCTTCGTGGCCGAGCGGCTCCTGGACTACGCCCAGACCGGCGGCACGCTCCACAGCGTGAACTTTCCCAACATCCAGCTGCCCAAGGTTTCGGGCGTGCACCGCGTCATCCACATCCACGAAAACATCCCGGGCATGCTCGCCCAGCTCAACCGGGTCTTCGCCGCGCACAAGGCCAACATCGTGGAGCAGTACTTGAAGACCAACGAGACCCTGGGCTACGCCATCACCGACATCAGCCCGTCCAACAGCCGCGCCATCGCGCGCGACCTGGCGGCCATCAAGCACACCATCAAGTTTCGCATCCTTTATTAGGGCCGGCCCGCGCCCGCGGGTCCCGCCCTTGTCACACGCCCGTCACCCGCATTTTATCTCCCCGCCATGGCTTCTTCAACGCGCAAATCGTTCAATAGCATCAGAAGCTGCGTTATCAAGGGAGAACTCGCGATCATGAAGAAAACGGCCATCCTCGCGGCGGCGATTTTAGCTTTGTCTTTCACGCAATCCAAGGCCTCGGAAAGCATCGAGGCGCAAAAAGCCGCGGCCGGAAACTTCAGCCTGCCCTCCGCGAGGGTCCTTATTAAGGAAGCGGCGGCCAACACCATCTACGGCGACGCGCCCATAAAAAGCTGGATGCCCATTAATCTTCAAGGCCTGGACATCGGCGTGACGTTCGTCACCGAGCCGCCGCAAACTCCGCCGCCGTGCCATGAGGAGCCCTACTACGAAGGGAGCTACCAAAAAATCTGCTCCTGGGAGGATGTTCCTGGGCGCGACGACTCCGGCAATGTCATCACCCGCGACGTCAGCGACATCATGGTCGAATCCGGCGACAACGCGGACGGCAGCCGCAATGAAAACGAGAACGCCTACGTGTGGTGGCCTACCGAGGCCGCCCTGCGCCGGCACGGCTACGCGCTGGTTCTCTCCGGCAAAACGCTGGTCCTGGAAAAAACCAACGGAAGCGACGCCACCGCCCTGGGAACGCTCAAGGCCTCCGGCGCCGTCTCCACCTCACTCATCGTGGACAAAGGCCTGCGCATGAGCGTCCGCGGCGGGCCCGCCATCCGCTGCCTCTCCATCCGCGGCCGGCGCGTTCCCCACGGCCGCTACGCCGAGAACATCATCACCCTCTGGAACGTGCGCGATCATCACGGCGCCACCTTCGTCACCCTGCCGGCCTGGTACGACGGATGGTACCTCGGCGGCGAGCATTCGGCCTGGCCGTCCGAGTGCCGTCCTTAAGCCGCATTGACCACTTGACATTTGAGCCCCGGCGCACAATAATTCCATTTGTGCCCGCAAAAACCAGCCGCGGATTCACGTTAATCGAGCTTTTGGTCGTCGTCCTGATGATCGGCATTCTGGCCGGCTTCGCCGTTCCCTATTACCTCAAGACCGTGGAAATCAGCAAAGCTAATTCCGGAGCCGCCTTAGCCAACATGGTGGCGACGGCCAACCGCATGTACGCCGCGGATAACGGCATACATCTCTCCGGAGCGCTGACGAGCGCGTGCTCCGGCACGAGCGCGGACTGCAGCACCAGCGGAGCCCATAACGCTTGCGATTTGATCTATTGCGGCTATTTAAGCCAGCAGGACTGGGACACCAACCCCTACTCGGCCGAGGCGGTCGACAACGCAAGCTGCGGGGCGAGTTGTCCCAACGGCAGCTACGTGGCGTGCACCACGCGGCAGGGAGCAGCGTCCGCGTCTTACAGCGGCTGGGGCTATGCCGTAGACGCGACGGGCTCGACCTATGCCTGCGGCGGCGCGGAACTGCCCGCCGACATGACGTCGGTAGCGCAGGTTGCCGGAGTAGCTGGCGGCAATCCAAATGGCAGTGCAACTGGCGGTCTAAACGGCGGACCTATAAACAACACCCCACCTGGATCATCGATGGGGCACGGCGGCACAGGGAACAACTAGCCGGCGGATACTCGTCCGCAAATTCCGGCTTCTCTCCGCGGCTTAGTGCGCCGTCAGGCGCTTGGGGCCGGTGAAGTTCTTGCGCTCCGCCAGCGCGTAATAAACGGTCAAGGCCGCCAGCACCCCCGCCAGCGTGTAGCCCGTGAGTTCGTTGGGCGGCGAGACGAACAAAACCGTGATGAGCGCGGTCCAGGCCACCGCGATGACGTTGATTGCCGCGCCCCAGCGGCCCAGGCGCCACGGGCCTAGTTCCTTCCAGCTTCCGTTTCTCCGCGCGCGCAGCACCAAGATCACGGGAATGATGTAGGACAAGTAGAGCCCGATGGTCGAAAGCGAGACGATGACGGTGTAGGCCCGGCCGTAGAGCGCCACGGCCAGGGCCAGGCAGACCGCGAGCCAGACCGCGGCCGCGGGCGTCCTGTGCTTGGGATCGACCCGGGACCAGAGGCGCGAACCGGGCAGGCCGCCGTCCCGCGAAAAGGCGAAAATCATGCGGGCGTTGGTCGTGACCGAGGAGAGCCCGCAAAACCACATGGCCGGCAGCACCGCCCAGACCACCGCGTTGCCAAAGCCGTGACCCAAGGCCTCGTCGCACACGTAGACAAACGGGTTTGAGGCCGCCGCGGCCGCGGGCAAATCCTTGATGGCCAAGGTCACGGCCAGCATCAAGACAGAGCCGATGACGCCCGAAATCCAGATGGCGTTGACCATGCCCCAGGGCGCGTTGCGGCGCGGGTCCAGGGTCTCCTCCGTGATGTGCGCCGAGGCGTCGTAGCCCGTGAAGGTCCACTGCGCTTGGAGCAGCCCAAGCAAAAACGCCCACCAGTACGGGGACTTGGACGTGGTGAACCCCGTCTTGAAGGCGAAGGACAGGGGCTGGCGCGGCGCGAAGAACCAGAAGATCGCGGCCAGGCCCAGCGTCACGGCGATATGGTACCAGACGCTCAAGTCGTTGAGCATGGCGACCAAGTGGATGCCGTAGTGGTTGCTGAGGCCGTGGCTCAGAAGCAGCAGGCAGTAAATCTCCAGGAGATGGGCCTGCCCGGAAAGGTGCAGGAGCGCGGAAAGAAAAAGCGCGATGCCGTAGTCGATGCCGGCCGTGGTGGCGACCTGGCCGACCAAGTTGAGCCACGCGGTGAACCACCCCCAGCCCGGCCCGCCCAAAAACGTGGACCAGTGGTACATCGCTCCGGCCGTGGGAATCGCCGAGGCGATTTCCCCCATGGACGCCGCGACCGCCAAAGTAAAAATCATCGCCAGCGGCCAGCCGATGCCGTCCGCGGCCGGGCCGCCGAAGGCCAGGCCCTGCCCGTAGAGCGTGATGGCGCCGGTCAGAATTGAGATGATGGTGAACGCGACGGCGAAGTTGCCGAAGCCTCCCATGTCGCGCAGCAATTCCTGCGCGTAGCCCAGGCGCTTTAAATCCCGCGCGTCTTTCTGCGCCTGGGTCTCGAGGTGCTCGCTCATGTCAAAAAATTTTATAAATTAGCGTCCAAGAAATATTGTCGGGCTGGATAATCTTGTTGCTCCAAACAAGCTGCATGTGGTTATTCGAGAAATTTAAGAAGTTCTCACTGCCTCTTTTGGTCATTTGCGAGAGTTCGCTCTGCCACTGCGTTCCCGCCATATTTATCAAGATATAAGAAATACCGGCCTTCCGAACTTTAGAGAACAGTTCTTCTCCGCTTTGAGATCCGTTCGCGAAGGTATCTATTGGATTTGTATCAAACACGGAGGCCGTGATGAATTTTCTTTTGCAATAATACCCGCGCGATTCTCCCAGGAACAAAATGGTCGCGTTCTCGGGTGTGTCCTTGTTAATGAAATTAATGGCGGCGTAGTAATTGTTGGGGTAATACGGATGCCAATGACTTAAGTATTGAGCGCGGCTTTCCGCCCCGAGAGGCACCCGCCACATTCCGATATGGTAAAAAGCGAAAAGCAATCCGCTGAAATTAAGAACGAACCCGTATGCGAGAAGTGCGGCAGCGGAAGCGCGCAAAATGGGCTTCATTTTTGCAAGTGAGAGCGCGATAAGGATGCATAATATTGGAAAAACGTAGAGAAGAAATCTCGGCATCCGGCTGTAAAGCGCCCAGCTTGCCCACATGAACGCAAAAGAGACGAATAAAAAACGCTGTGCTTTTTTCTCAGACCGCCAAGCTAGCACCCATGGTGTCCCCAAGGTTAGGGCTAAGCCCGCATAGTCAGAAACGAACATTCCTGGTTCAAAGGGCCGAAAAAATCCGCGCAAAGCGCTGGCCGCCGCACTCGTGCTACCAAAAGAACGCCAGAATGGTGAAAAAGATGCGTCGCTTTTAAACGCTGCCAGGTTAATGCCCGTGTGTCTTGTAGGGAAGAAATTATTCAAGAATGGATAGATGGGGTTGTGGAAATAAAAAACATTTTTTATGAACCATGGCGAAGAGACCAATAGAGCAGCAGCCCACAACATGCAAAGTCTTTTTAAAAGGTCCATTTTATCATGCTCGCAAGCCCATAATGTCACCGTTAAGACTGGCAATGATAGAAGCGCATTGTATTTGGTTCCGATGGAAAATCCGATAAAGATGCCTGCAAGTAACACCCATCCTCGTCTTGTATTTTGTTCTTTCTCTTGAAGCGATTCATGCAACGCCAGAACGGCAAGGGCTATATAAAATGTCCATGCCAGTTCGATCATTGAAAACCAACTCTCGAAGCAAACGAAGGATGCCGTATAAAATAAGAGCGCCCCCATCCAAGCCGCGAATCTCCCGCTTCGCTTATCAAGCCAATGAAAAATCAGGGCGGTTGTCGCCAAACCAAATCCCAAATGGATAATATTGGCCAGAGTGCCATCTTGCATAGCCATGGCCAGACCAAAAAGCATCTCGGTTCCCTGCGGAATGGCCGAATAGAGTATCGTGGGCGTAGGAATAATGCGGTGCCACAGAAGGTAAAGTTGCGGTAGCGCCAAATGATAAACGAGGCAGTCATAAAAAACGTCCGGCCCTGACGCGGCCAGGAAGTTGAGCAGGACGAATCCTCCCAAAAACACCGCAGCCAGTATTTCTATTGGGTGGTGCTTCGCTCTTAGATTGGTTGAACGTAGAACTGTAGGAATATTTTTTCCCTTTAGTGACAACCACAATGCCGCCGGAGCGAGAATAGCCCCGATTAGAATCCATCGATACCAGAGGCCGGCTATTCCCAGCAGGAACAACAATAAGGAAATGCTTCCCAACCCAACGCCTAACGAATAGAAATGATATTCGGAATTAGACTTAAATTGCTTCATTGAGGCATTTAAACTTGATAACAGGAGGTCTCCCAGGGCATATGCCCCGAAGAATATTAGGCAAGCCTCGGAGATTTTTATGGCTGATTGGGAAAGAAAAAATAAATTAAGCTTGGACAGAATTAAAAACCACGCTCTAAAATTCTCTTTTTTGGGCCACCAGTGGTGCTTTAGAAAGTATCCAAGAATGCCGATATCCAGAAGTAAACACAAAATAGGAAGCAGCAGCTCCTGCGCGTAGCCCAGGCGCTTTAAATCCCGCGCGTCTTTCTGCGCCTGGGTCTCAAGGTGCTCGCTCATGTCAAAAAAATATTTTTACGCCGCGCGCGTCAACGCATGATTTGGATATGGCCCATGGTGGGCTGCGGCAGCAGCGAACTCGAGAGCGCCCCCACGCCGTCGCCCACGTACATCGCGGCGATGATGACCACGGCGGCCAACAAGACGCCCACCGCGACGTTGTTTTTCTGCAGCTCCTCGCCCGGCCGCCAGCCGCGCCGCCGGCTCAGGCGCCCGAAGGCGCGCAGGGTGATGGAAATCGTGAGCACCGCCATGAGCAAAGACAGCGTCAAATGGGCCGCGGCCAGCCACACGAGGCGCTCCAAGGAAAATCCGCTTTCCGCCGGCGCCAAAAGCCGCAGGCGCACCATGGTCATCACCGAGGACATGCCGTTTTTAAGGATCATGGCCGCGGCCACCAAAATGGCGCCGACCAAGGCTCCGACGGCGGTGTTGCCATTGCGGATTTCCGCTTCCATGTCGAAATCAGGGTTGGCCAGGATGAAGACCCGGTAGGTGACGTAGATGACCACCACGGAGAGGACCAAGGCCAATCCGAAATGCACGAACCCGACCAGCGCTCTCGCCACGCTCATAAGATTCTCCTTGTTCAATCAAAAAACGGCTCGATGCGGTAATCCGACGACTGCAAAATGGCGGCGGTATAATCGAAAACGGTGCCCGGCGGCAGCCACGCGGGCCCGGCCGCCTCGACCAGCACGTACTGCAGGCCGTCGTACTGGACGTAGTAGTCGCCCGGCTGCGGGATGCGCAGCACGCCGACCAGGTAATGGTTGGGCGCGGCCACGCCCACCAGGCGCGCCTCGGGCCAGTTGGACAATATCGCGGCCAAGAGCCCGCTCTTGGCGGCGCAGTTGCCCCAGCCTTGGGCCAGAATCTGCAGCGGCGGCAGGTAGGCGCCGACGTCTTTGCCGCCGTAGTTTTGCGGAATTTCCCGATAGTTCACGGCCGTCTGCACCATGGCCGCGACCGCGCCGATGAGCGCGCCCGAATCATAGCCGCGCCGGGCGCCCACGCGCGCGAAAATATCGGCGACGCTTTTAAGCGGCGCGGTATTTTCCTTGATCTGGGCCGGCATGTCCACCTCGACCGTCCGCGGCCCGGCGATCTCGAACCCATGCCGGGCGAAGTAGGAAACGAGCTTGCCCTGATATTCGGCTTGAGCCTCCGAAGCCGGCGTTCCCGCGCGCAGGGCGGAGGCTTTCCACGACTCCAGGCGGTTTAGGCCGGACTGGGTGTAGCCGAAAAGATTTTCGTATCGGGCCAAGCCGGCGCGGCTCAGGGAAAAATGGATGTCCCACTTGTCGCGGTTGAAGCTCGTGAAGCCGTATTCGCACAGATATGACTCGGACGTCCGGCTCAGGCGTTGATACGCCGGGACCGAGCTCGAAGACGGCGCGGCGTCGGCTTGGGCGCGCATCACGTCCCGGAATGCGCCCGGCGCCGGGGTTTCCCCGCGCGTTCCGGGCGCCAAGCCCAGGCACAAGGCCAGCGCCGCGCACGCCGCCAGGAACGGCTTTAAGATCGGAAACCTCACGTGCCGCACTCGTAGCACGCGACCGGCTCTTTGCGGCCCTTGACCAAAATTTCCCGCCGCGCGGCGCCCGAGGCCAGATCGGCGGCCTCGCGGTAGACCGCCTCGCTCATGAGCATTTTCCCCGGCGCGCAGTTGGCCTCCAGGCGCTGGGTCAGGTTCACCGCGTCGCCGATGTAGGTGTACTCGCGGCGCGCGCAGGAGCCCACGTTGGCGCGCACGGCGCGGCCGGCGTTCAAGCCGATGCGCACGGAAAAGGGGCTGCCCCGGCTCTTGCGCTCCAGGAAAAGCCGCAGGAGATCCTGGGCGCAGGCGACGCCCTGGCGCGGCGAGTCGAAGGCCGCGAAAATGCAGTCGCCGATGAACTTGTCCACGTCCCCGCCGTGCCGGTAAATAGTTTGGGTCGCCGGATCGAAAAGATCGTTGATGGCGCGGACCACCTCCGCGGCCTCGCGGGTCTCGCTGAAGGCCGTGAACCCCTGGATGTCGAGGAACAAAAAGCAGCCGGAAAACTCCGCGTCCGCGATTTCGTCCACGCCGCGGGCCACGTTCTCGCCGATGCGCGCGAACACGTTGTGCGGGGTGTAGCTGTGGATGATTTCGTTCTGCCGCCTGATTTTCTCGCTGTCCTGGTAGGACTTGCGCGCGAGGTTCTCCAAAAACGCCTCGGTCCCGTCCAGGCTGCCCTCGCTTTTGGCCAGGAGCTGCTTGAGCTCGGAGATTTCCCGCGCCGACGACGTTTTGGGCCCGCGCGGATAGCCGACGCGGACCTTGAACGGTTTTTTGGCGCCCAGCGCCAGGAGCCCCATCGTGGTGGTGTGGTAGTAGGATCCGGAAAAGGAAATCTCCGGATCGACGATGTCCCGGTAGCGGCTTAAAAACGGCAGGATTTCGCCGCCGGTGTAGAAGCCGAAAATGGGGACCTTCCCGCCGAAGACCTCGCGCACGGCGCAGAATTCCTGATCCATGCGGCTGTGCAGGATGGCCTTGCGCGTGCAGCAGCTGACCATGAACACCAGCCGCGGCGGCGCGCCGTCCAAGGCCTCCAGGCAGCGCTTGGCCGCGTCGCGCGCGCCGTCCACGAGGCTTCTGCGGTTGGAGACGATAAGCCGCATGCGGCGGCCGGAAAGGTCCTCGGCGGGCCAGCAGGTGATGGAGCCTTCCTTGAAGTCGGTGCTGACCGGCAGCTTGATGAGCGAACGGCCCTCGTGCTCGTTTTCCAGGAGCATCGCCAGGCCGAAGCGCTGGATGTCCAAGTTGAAGAACTCGTCGCTGCCGCTCGTGCCCAGCAGGCGCCGGTAGAAATCGATGATGGGGACGCCGTCGATTTCAAAAATCTTGTTGCCTTCGCAGCGGGTCACGCGCATCTCGGGGCCGATGGGCTGCCAGCCGTGGTCGAAGCCGAAGCCCAGGCGCGCCTCGTCCTTGGGCAGTTCCAAAAAGGCCAGGCGCGCGCCGTTTTCGGCCAAGGCCGGCCCCATGTAGTTGTACTGCCTGCGAAATTCCGGATGGCTCATGCCCAAATCGTATTTGCCGCAGGGCATGCCGCCGAAGAGCGGAAACTTCTCGCCCGCCACGTTGACGGCTTTTAAGGCCTCGTTCTCGTAGCCGTTGGAGCTGGTCGGGACCAGCCAGCCCAGGGCCGCGCTGCCGGGCAATTGCCGGCGCAGCCGGCGCGAGAGCTCTTCCCCGATCTTGCGCGGATCGTCGCCCACCGGCGCCTGGGCGAAGGACACTTTGCCGCCGTCAAGCGTCATCAAGAGCACCGCCACGCTGTTCTCGCTCACGCCCCGCGGCGAGATTTCGGCGTAGGACGATCCGCCGACGAGAACCTTCGCGTCCAATTCCCGGCACAGGGCGCGGTGGGCCTTTTTCTGATTGAGGTTCACGCCGCAGAAAGCCAGGGCCAAATCGGGCTTCTTGACGCCCTTTTTCGCCTCGCGCGCGGCATCCCGCGCCGCCTTGGCCGCGTCCGGCCCGTAGCCCACGCCGATGCCGATGTTCATGGGGCCTTGATTCTACCTTGCCGCTCCCCCCCTGTCAAACGGGGAACTTTTCGGCCCTTTGAATCGTAACTCAAGGAGACGCAAGGACGATAAATCGCGACTGGAGGCAGCACCATGACCCTGCCGGAAATCAAGACCACCGTGCGCATCTTCGAAAGCGAGGCCGGAGCGGCCACGCTCCTGGGCTTCGCGGACCTGACCGTGGGCGGCGCCTTCGCCATCCGCGGCATCCGCATCCTCAAAAGCAAGGACGGGGAAAACGGCGAAGGCCGCATTTTTCTTTCCTTCCCGGCCAAACCGGGCAAGGGCGAGAAGCAGAACCAATGGTACGAAATCGCCTGCCCGGTGACGGCCGAGGCGCGCCAAGCCGCGCAGGAGTCGGTCCTGGCCGCCTACGCGGAGGCTAAGAAAGCGGCGCTGAGCTGATCTTGCGCCGGCGACGAGAAGAACATAAAAGACCTATTGGCCAAACCCGTTAAATGTACCATCAGCGATGCCCTCCAATTGCCCATACGCCTCGCTGTTTTGCAGATGGATGCCGCTATCCGGCGTGGATGGGCGCGACGCGCGCGTTCCCGCTCCCTGACTTCCATTCCCACTGTCATCTGGCGCATTTACGGCGTTCCTCACCGCGACAACAGTGGCACCTACCGCGATGAATGGAACCGCAAAGCCGGCCACGAGTACCGCGCCGACGAACTTAAGGCCTTTGAGGATGGGATGAAAAATATGACCATATACCCCTTCAGCATTATCTTCATCTATTTCTTGAACCAGCCATGCCGAATTGATGGTTCCGTTGGCCTTATAGACGCGGAGAACGAATGCATCCTCACAGCCGTCCAACTCAGACGCCCCCTCCGTATCCAGCAGTTTTTTAATCTCTGATTTTTGGATTACAATCGAATGCGTCAGAAGATACTGGCGGTCTTGCATAGCATTCGGCCCAGGATAGTCATAGTCGCAAACGGTTCCCGCATACTTCTCCAGAGCAACCCAACCCATGGATTTGCGCCGCGCTTGAGCCGCATCTTCCGCCGCTTGACGGGCATGGTCCGCCACCCTCTCTTTTTTCGCAGTGTTGAATTTTCGATCCAAATTCCCGCTGCCCTGGGCAACGGAGCTCAGGAAATCATCCCGCCCCTCCTTTTTTATATCCTCAATATGTCGCGCAAGCTTGGCGTTGGCGTCAGGCAATGTCCAGAAACCGGGATTGCCAATATTTTTTAGGCCTTGAACCTCGTTGGTCTCGTCTGTTTGTAGTTTTTTTATTTGGTCGTTGGTCAACCCCAATATCTTTGCAGCGCCGAGCTGATTGCTGAAAGCTTCCTTTTCGGCTTCTATCATATGAATCTTGTCTCCCTGCCCGAGCGTGATGGTCTGCTCGTAATGGGTTCTTTCATGAACGATAATTGAAGCCAAAAATCCAGGACTTTGAAATGCCAACGGATCGATGATGGCGATATGTCCATCCGGTAATGTCTGACCCACTATCGTCATTCCAGAAAGGTCAACCCCCGGCATTACTAGATTGATGGTCTTCCCTTTGTTGTTCTTGATCGTATATGTCGTGCCGGCCGGCCTTATAGTCGACTTGGAACTTGGCGGTCAGGTTCTCGAATTTGTTGGGCGTGATAATCTTGGCAGAGGTTTTCGGTGGCTCCAGGCCGTAGGCTTTGATGGTCATCTTAATCGCCTTGTTGTAGGCCGCTGGTATCTGCTTGCGCAAATGAGCGATATGTTCATCAATTTTCATTACCTGCGCGTCTGTTAATCGAATCTCACCGCGGTCGCTAGCGCTGATTTCCGCATTATATTTGTCTATTTCTCCAGGGATTCCTTTCTGGGCATCGTCAATTTGTTTTTGAATAGCCCTGATCTCAGGTTTCGTCGCCGCATGGATGGCCCAGGCATTGTTAACGGGAATTAACAGAAACAACAAAGCAATGATGGTCATCATGGCAGCACCGTAATGGCGATTGGAGGGGTCTTAAAATGAACTTGCCAGTCTAGTTTTTTCCCCAACACTTTAACTAAATCGGGAGTAAAACCCTTCATATCTTCTTTTGAAAGAGGTTCCACATCATAAACCGCCCAGACCGTATATTTCCCGGGCCGATCAAAGGAAAAATGCCACAATTCAGCGTAGCTGGGCATGGGTGTCGGAGGATTGGGCCTGTCCCCGGGGCACTCGCCGGGAAGGACCCAGGTCGGCGTGCGCGCGGATTGGCCTGGGCTTAAAGTCACGGCATTTTTCCGTTCTTGCGCATCGGATTCATGCGGCATGAAATCGGGGACGACGAAGAACCCTGCCATGGATTTAGGCAGTTCGCACCCGTGCATGTGGAAATAGGGGTATTGTTTCCACGGTTCCGGCTTGCCGTCCGGTCCCATAACTACCAGGTATGTTCCGTAACGGCCTCCGTTGTATTGTTCCCAATTTCGCTCAAAAAACCTGGCCGCATTTTTCGCGAACATGCCGTTCGTCGGCAACGCGTCCTTTCCGACATCCTTAATTTCCAACTGGAACCACACGGGTTGCGCGCGCTTGACCCTGACGTTATGAGTTTTCAGCGAACGGATTGAGTCAAAGACTTTCTCAATGCCGTAGTGCCGCGTGATGCGCGTGTTGTAAATCTTAAGCGCAAGTTGCACGGAGCCCTTGCGCGCGGTGGCGGAGGCCGTGTGCGGCACCGGCGAGGGAGGAATAACGATTTCGTCTGCCCAGCAATAGCTGGTCAAGAGCGCGGCAAGAAGCGGCGCGAAGCGAGCGATTTTCATTGAGAGTTCCCTGCCGTTGGGTCCTGCGATTCATTCTGGCCCGGGGATATCTGGGGGTCCCAAACCTCGAGATCGTTAAGCGCGGCTGCCTCCGCCATGGCCTGCGCAGCCCGCGCCTGCGCGTCTTGGACTTCTTCCGTGGGCAATGAATCCGGATAGAAGGCTCCTTTAACCAGCAACTCCGGCGCCGCCGCTTCGGAATCAGGATCATGGTACCCGTCGAAAGCACTGCACGCCAGTTTCAAGCCGCCTACGCCCGACCTATCATCAGGATCGCAATCCGCTTCATTAATAGACTTATAATCCTGCGGCCCGAAAGACGCCTTGGCCAACACTTTGGAAAAGGCGTCCAAGGTTGCGCGCGCATGACTCAACTTGCCGACCCGATATGCAAATGAGTCGGGCCATGGCGGGCCCGAGCAATTTGGGGAATACTGTTTTTGGCAGTCGCTTAGGAGCGCGCGATAAGACGAGTCATAATACCACTCTAGCTTCATTAACGGAATGAGAAATGTATCCCGATCCAGGATTCCAGTGACGGCCGGAACGGAAATAACAAAAGGGGACACTCGACCCGCAGTCAGCGTGCACCCATTCGCACAATTGGGACGTTCAAGCAGCCATCTACGGAAATCGACTTGCGCCTTCAGCGTGACATAAGAATGGTAATATCCATTAATGTCAAGCCATGAATTCGGAATTACGTCAATACCTTTTATATGGTCAATGTTAAATTTTTGTCGTTTCGAGCCCGGCCCATCATTCACATAATCGCCATCCGTCTTGATTGTTCCCGGATCCACGAACTCTTGCCAAGCGGACGTCTGCACCGATTCGATTGAGTTGCTATCCTGCTGGGAAGCGCTGGGAGGGTTGACAACAGACGGCAGTCTCGCATAAACAATGACATTGCTGAAGCAAAGCCCATTTCCAACATCCGTCCGCTGAGGATTCTCCAATTCGGGGATGAAATAAATATTATTACCAGATACAACTTGCTGCAAATTGCATTGATCAAGGACAGGATCATCTTCGTCTTGCCCATAAACCGAAAGCACACCTAATGGGCAAAGAATCGCGACAAAAAAAGCAATGATCCAGACTTGGCCATCAGCTTCCATGGGCAGAAGTATAGCCCCAGACAATTAGCCCTGCAAGTGTGAGTGCCGGTCTTGCCTATCTGTTCTTTACTGGCGCCGGCGGCGGGCGCGGAAGAACTCGACGATGCCGGGCAGAATGGAGAGAAAGACCACGACCACGATGACCGCGTGAATTTTTTTCTCGATGTCGGGAACCAGCGAGGCCAGGGAGTAGCCGGCGAGCACCAGGCCGCACACCCAGGCCACGGCTCCGGCCACGGTGTAGAGGAGAAACGGCGCGTAGCCCATCTCGCCGATGCCGCCCACCAGCGGCGCGAAGGTGCGCACGATGGGCACGAAGCGGGCCAGGAAAATCGTCTTGGCGCCGTACTTGGCGTAGAACTCGTGGGTCATCACCAAATGCCGCTTTTTAAAGAACAACGAATCGGGCCAGTTCATCATGGAATGCTCGAGCCGCAGCCCCAGGAAATACCCGGTCTGGTTGCCCAGAATGGCCGCGAGGCAGGGCAGGACCAGGAGCCAGGGCAGGGGAAGCTCCCGGGCGCGCGCGAAAATCCCGGCCACGACCAGGAGCGAATCGCCGGGCAGGAAAAACCCGAAGAACAGCCCGGTCTCCGCGAAGATGACGAAAGTCACCAGCCACAGCCCGCCCCACTCGATGAGCCCGTGGACGTTATAAAGGAAGTGAAAGGCTTCTTGCGCCCAGGCGATCAATGAATCAGCACCCCGGTCACGGCCGCGGTCAGGAGGTTGGCCAGAGCCCCGCCGATGAGCGCGTAGACGCCCAGGCGGGCCAGGTCCTTGCGGCGGCCGGGCGCCAAGACGCTGATGCCGCCGATTTGGATGCCGATGGAGGAAATGTTGGAGAAGCCGCAGAGCATGTGGGCGATCAAGACGTAGGAGCGGTAGGACAGCTGCTGGGCCGCGTGCGCGGCGGCGTACTTCATCATGTAGGTGTAGGCCACGAACTCGTTTAGGGCCGTCTTCTCGCCGAGCAGGTATCCCGCCGTGGCGCAGTCGCGCCAGGGAACTCCGACGATCCAGGCGATGGGCGCGAACATCCAGCCCAACAGCTGCTCCAAGCCGATGTCCGGATGGTGGAAGAGCCCGAAGATCGCGTGCAGGCCCGCGTTGACCATGGCCAGAAGCGCGATAAAGGCGATGAGCATGGCCGCGACGTTGATGGCCAGGTGCATGCCGACCTCGGCTCCGCTCGACACCGCCTCGACGACGTTGGAGGACTCGTCGTGGTACTCGATTTTCGTGGCGCCGCTGGTTTTCGGCTTTCCGGTCTCGGGGATGAGCATCTTGGAGATGACCAGGGCGGCGGGCGCGGCCATGACGTTGGCGGCCAGGAGGTGCCCGGCGATGTCCGGGAAATAGGGCTTGAGCATGTCCACGTAGACCACCATGACGCCGCCCGCGATCATGGACATGCCCGCCACCATCACGCAGAGAAGCTCCGATTCGGTCATCTCCTCCAAATGCGGCTTGACCAGCAGCGGCGCCTCGGTCTGCCCCATGCCGAACATATTGCCCGCGGCGTTCAAGGTCTCCGCGCCGGAGGTCTGGCAGGTGTGGCACATGATTTTGGCGCAGAACGTCACCAAGGGCTGGAGCAAGCCCAGGTAGTAGAGCGCGGACATGAGCGCGGCCAGGAACACCACGGAGGTCAGCGCCTGGAAGGCGAAGAAAAAGCCCAGAGACCCCGGCTGCCCCGGCGGAATGCCCAGGGCTCCGAAGACGAACTTGGCGCCGTCGGTTTGAAAGCCGATGAGCGCGGTCACCAGGCTGTTGACCGAGGAGAAAAACCAGCGGCCCGGCGGGGTCTTTAGGACCAGGAGCGCGAAGATGAACTGCAGCGCCGTGCCCCAGAACACCGTGCGCCAGTTGACGGATTTTTTGTGGCGGCAGAAAAGCCAGGCGATGAAGAGGACGAAGGCGACGCCGAAGAGGCTCGTGAGCTGGCTTAAATCCATGAGCTACGCCGCGACGGGCTCCTTTTTAGCCGTCAAGGACGCGGCATAGAGCGCCAGGCCCAGAATCGCGTAGGCCGCGGCAAACTGGTAGGGAATTTGTCGGGCCAGCCCGGATAAATTCCAGGGCAGGTACATGTCCCCGTTGGGCATGGCGGAATGGATGATGCCGAAAAACGAGAGTCCCGCCAAAATCCACAGATAGACCCCGGCGCGGCGGATTTCCTTGTCGATGAGGTGCGCGATGCACCCGCCCCAGAGCATGGCGGTCAGGATAAATCCGTTGCCCAGCGCCACGATGATCAAAAGCTCGGGCAAGGTCTTGCCGGGCGTGGAGATGAGCTTCTGGAAAGCCGCGGCGGAAACGTAGGTCGGGTCCGAGAGCTTAATCTGCAGCAGCCGCGCGATGGTCGGAAAAAACGCGAAGGCCACGGCGGGCGCGTGGCGCTGCGGGCTGGCGTGGAAGGCCTGGACCACGATGTCCAGCGCCACGAAAATCAAAATAGGCGCCAGCACCGCCTGCGGGATGAGCTCCACGATGGCGCCCAGGTACCCGAAGATGCCGCCCAAGCCGATGAAGAGCCCGGCCAAGAGCGTGTAGCCCGCGCGGCTGCCCATGTGCTTGTAGGCCGGCTGGCCGATGTAGGGTGTTGACTGCGCCACGCCGCCGCACACGCCGGCCACCAAGGTCGCCACGGCCTCGGTCAAGAGGATGTCGCGCGTGTTGAAGTCGTCGCCGGCCACGCGCGCGCTCTCGGTCACGTTGATGCCGCCCACGACCGTCAGGAGGCCGAAGGGAATCGCGATGGGCAGATAGCGCAGCGCTGGCCGCAAGCCCCGGACAAAGTCCAGAGTCGGGATGGGAAAGCAGAGCTGAAGCCGGCTGGCGTGATACGCCTGGGCCGCGGCGCCGGAGGGCGCCATCGCGTAGTAAATCGCGGTGCCGATGAGCACCGCGGCCAGCACGCCCGGAAACTTGGCGGGGAGCTTTAAGTGCGCGATGAGCGCGTAGACGATGATGCCCAGCGAAATCAAGCCCACGACCGGCATGCTGAAAATGTCGACCAAGGGAATAAAGCCGATGAGCGCCAGGCCGATGCCGGCCAGCGAGCCCAAGAGCCCGGCCTCGGGCACGACTTTCTGCACCCACGGACCGACGAAAGAGAAGGCGACCTTGAAGAGCCCGATGAAAATCATGGTCGCCATGCCGATGTACCAGGTCTCAATCGCCGCCTCGTGCACGGGCATGCCGCCTTGCTTCATGGCCAGAAAGCACGGGCCCAGCACGGCCAGGGCCAAGCCGATGGTCGACGGCGCGTCCAAGCCCAGCGGCATGGCGGTCACGTTGTGGTTCTTGGTTTTTTGGGCCAGGCGCACCGCCATCCAGGTGTAGACCAAGTCGCCGAAGAGGACGCCCATGGCCGTGCCCGGGAACATTTTCGTGTAGACGACGTCGGCGGGAAAGCCGAAGGCGTAGATCAGGATGCCGGCCAGAAACGACAGGAGGGTCAAGTTGTCCGAGATGAGGCCGAAAAACCCGTTGATGTCGCCCAGGACGAACCAGCGGTAATGGAATTTCTCGGTCTCTTGGCTCATGTATAAACCAGGGAGCATTATATCAGAATTATTTGTAGAGCCCGCGCGCGATGACGCGGCCGCATCCATGACATGAAACCCAAAGTCCCATTTAAGCGGTGGGCCCAAAGCCTCCGGTTAGGCGGTCCGCACGGCCCATGCGGCCGCGCCGCATTTATGACACAATTCTTGGCCGATGAAAATCCGCGTGCCCGTTTCCCGGGAGGTCTCCAGTCTCATGAACAGCGCCAAACGCCCCATTTCCGCCCTTCTCTGCTCCAGCCTGATGTTTTTTTCCGCCAGCTTGTCCTGCTACCAGGCCGTAGCCGGCGTCGTCGATATCCAAAGCGGCGGCGGCGACGCCCCTATCGGCGTTTCTATCGGGAATGCCGGCATTACGGCAGGCGAAGATTTCGGCGCGGCCGCTTTAGACGCGGCTTCCGCCGCGGATTCAACGCGCATCACGGCATCCGGCGTCGACGCTCCGCTCGACACGTATAGCCCGAAGGAATTGCTGGATATTTACCGGATGTTGAATACGGCATCGATTTCTCCGGCCAAACTTCCAAAGGCGGCCAGGGCATTTTACCGATTGCAAAGACGCAAAGCCGGCCGGAATCAGGACGCAACGGTCTCGGCTTTGGCCATTAATTGGGCAAACGCTTCCTACATAGTCGAAACGTACGGACGCGGCAGGAAAGAGAGCGCGGTGCTCTTCGACGCCTCGGGCAAACCCCTGGCGGCCATCGGGCGGGATGAAAAGGGGTCTTATCAGGCGAGGATCTTCAAGGCCGGCTCCTCGCCCGACTTGGACGCCGTCCGCGCCGCGGCCGCGCTCCCGGATAAATCGGAAAACGCCATGGCGCAGTACGACGCCGGAAAGCGGCTGTTCGATCGCGCGGTATTTTTGGGGACTCCGGTGCTGGCGGGCCTTCCGCTTTTGCACGCGGCGGGGCCGGAGGCCGCCCCGACGTTGCTGGGAGCTAAAAACCCTCCCGCGCAATCGGCAGCGGCCGCCGGGCAGAACATCCCCGTTCCCGCCGACGCCCCGCGGGTTTACCCGGCGCTGTCATGGTGGAAGGCCTCGGCGCAATCCTTGGCGCGGCATATCGTGAAGCTTCTAAACCTGCCCTCCAAAAATAGGGACGGCAAAATATGGAGCTTCAGCTTATATCAGGACAACATTTATCACCCCATTCCGGAAACCAGCGTTTTGTTCAACCCGTTTTCCCGCAACGGCGACCCTTACTATTACGACAAAGAAATCGCCGCGCGCATGGGCATGGATTTTTATTCCTATCTGACGCTGGGCGGCGCCAACTACATAGAAATCAGAACAAAGAACGTCCTGGAAGCCGCGAAAATCGCGAAGACCTTGGCGGCGATCCCGCAGGTCTCGGGCGTCTTCGTCAATCCGGTTGTTTTAAACGGAATCAAGAAAGAATCATCCTCCGTTAAAAATTAATCCCAAAAGACTCCGCGCTGATCGGCGGGACTTTATCCCTAATGCGCGCGAGCGTCCGGCTCCGGATTGGATTTTTTCCACCCGCCGCGATTTGCTATGGTTAGAGCAAATCATATGAAGCTCGACCATGTCGGCATCGCGGTTTCCTCCATCGCGGAGACCTTGCCGTTTTACAAGGAAAAGCTCGGTTTGGCGCTCACGCACGAGGAAAGCGTCCCATCGCAGAACGTGCGCGTCGTCTTTCTGGAAGCCGGAGAATCCTCCATCGAACTCCTGGAACCGACCGGCGACGGCGCCGTGGCCAAGTTTTTAAAGGAACGCGGGCCCGGACTGCACCACGTGGCGTTCGCCGCCCAAGACATCCGCGCGGAGATGGAGCGCCTCTCCCGCGCGGGCGCGCCGCCGCTGGAAAAAGAGCCGCGCTTGGGCAGCCGGGGGCACCAAGTCTGCTTTTTGCACCCCAAGCACGCGAAGGGAACGCTGGTGGAGCTCGTGGAAAATGGCTGATCCCGCGAAGCCGTCCGTTTCGCCCAAGACCCAGGACCTGCTTAAGCGCCGGGAAAAAGCCGAGGCCGGCGGCGGGCCCGAGCGGGCCAAGGCGCAGCACCAGCGCGGCAAGCTCCTGGCCCGCGAACGCATCGATTTGCTCCTCGACGAGGACAGCTTCGAGGAAATCGATTTATTGGCGGGCAAGAACCGCCCGGAACTCGGCCCCGAGGACGGCGAGGCGCCGGCCGACGGCGTGGTGGCCGGACACGGAAAAATCAACGGCCGCGGCGTGTGCGTCTTCGCGCAGGACTTCACCGTGGCCGGGGGCTCTCTGGGCCTGGCCCACGCGCGAAAGATCTCCAAGCTGCTCGATTTGGCGATGGAGGCGGGAGTTCCGGTCGTGGGCCTGTGCGACTCGGGCGGCGCGCGCATCCAGGAGGGCGTCGACGCGCTCGGGGGCTACGCGGAAATCTTCCACCGCAACGTCCGGGCCTCGGGCGTGATCCCCCAAATTTCCGTGGTCTTGGGCCCCTGCGCCGGCGGCGCGGTCTATTCCCCGGCCCTGACCGACTTCGTGTTCATGGTCGAAGGCACCGGCCACATGTTCATCACGGGCCCGGACGTCATCCGTCAGGCCACCGGCGAGCAGTGCGACTTCGAGACTTTGGGCGGCGCCCGGACGCACAGCGAAAAATCCGGCGTATGCCACTTCCGCGCGGCCAGCGAGCAGGACTGCTTTAGGCAAATCCGCGAACTGCTGGATTATCTCCCCTCCAACTGGAAGCAGCCGGCGCCCTCGGTCATGCTCTCGGACGACGCGGCGCGCCCGAGCGATTTTCTGGATTCCATCTCCAACGCGGACTCCAAGAAGCCCTACGACATCAAGGCGGTCATCGGGGAAATCGCCGACGGCCACCGGTTCTTCGAGGTCCACCGCGACTTCGCCAAGAACATCGTCGTGGGCTTTGTCCGCTTGGGTGGGGAAAGCGCCGGCGTCATCGCGAACAACCCCGCGGTGCTTTCCGGCGCCTTGGACATCGACGCCAGCGAGAAAGCCGGGCGCTTCGTGCGCTTCTGCGACGCCTTCGGCATTCCGCTGCTGACTTTGGTCGACGTTCCCGGCTACTGGCCGGGCTTGGCCCAGGAGCACGGCGGCATCATCCGCAAGGGCGCCAAGCTCCTCTACGCCTACGCGGAGGCCACCGTCCCCAAGATCACCGTGATTCTGCGCAAGGCCTACGGCGGCGCCTACGACGTGATGAGCTCCAAGCACATCCGCGGCGACGTCAACTACGCCTGGCCGGGCGCGGAAATCGCGGTCATGGGCGCGGCCGGCGCGGTGGAAATCATCTACCGGAGGGAAATCGCCGGGGCCGCCGACCCCGAGGCCAAGCGCCGGGAGCTCATTGAAAGCTACATCGAACGCTTCGCCTCGCCCTACCAGGCCGCCAAACGCGGCTATGTGGACGAGATCATCGAGGCGTCCCAGACCCGGCGCAAGGTCGTCACCGCGCTGCGTTTCTTAAAGAGCAAGGCCGCGCAGGCCCCCGCCAAGAAGCACGGCAACATCCCGCTCTAAAGCGGCCGCGCCGGAACTCCGCCGCCCTTCCCCGGATTTGGTATCATAATCAAGGAAGATTTTCATCTCTTAAGGAGGTCCGCATGGCGCGCAAAAAAATCACTGTGGTCGGTGCCGGAAACGTTGGAGCCACTTTGGCCCAAAGGCTCGCGGAAATGGAGCTGGGCGACGTCGTCCTGGTCGACATCCCGCAGACCGAAGGCATGCCCGCCGGCAAATCCCTCGACATCATGGAGTCGGCCCCGATCATGGGCTACGACTCGCGCGTGACCGGAGCGACCTCCTACGAGGCCACCGCGGGCTCGGACGTCGTGATCATCACCGCCGGCGTGCCGCGCAAACCCGGCATGAGCCGCGACGACCTTTTAAAGACCAACGCCGGCATCGTGAAGTCCGTCACCGAGCAGGTCGCGCGCTACTCGCCCGAGTGCGTCATCATCATCGTCTCCAACCCCTTGGACGCCATGTGCCTGGTGGCGCTTAAGACCTCCAAGTTTCCCAAACACCGGGTCATCGGCATGGCCGGAGTCTTGGACTCCGCGCGCATGCGCTGCTTCATCGCAGACGCCTTGAACGTCTCCATCGAAAACGTGCACGCCATGGTGCTGGGCGGCCACGGCGACACCATGGTCCCTCTGCCGCGCTTCTCAACCATCGCGGGCATCCCGGTCACCGAGCTATTGCCCAAGGACAAGGTCGAGGCCATCATTAAGAGAACGCGCGACGGCGGCGCGGAAATCGTCAAGCTCTTAAAGACCGGCTCGGCCTATTACGCCCCGTCGGCCTCGGCCGCGGAAATGACGGAAGCCATCCTCAAGGACAAGAAGAAGGTTCTTCCCTGCGCGGCCTATCTGGAAGGCGAATACGGCGTCGAAGGCGTTTTCGTCGGCGTGCCGGTCAAGCTCGGCGAGCGCGGCATCGAGCAGATTATCCAACTGAACCTCACCGTGGAGGAGCGCACCGAGTTGCTCAAGTCCGCCTCGGCGGTCAAGGAGCTTTCCGTCGCGCTCAAATAGATGCTCCTGGCGCTCGACGTCGGGAACACCAACATCACGGCCGGAGTCTTCAACGGCAAGAAGATTATCAGACGCTGGCGCCATGAGACAACAGCGGGGCTCTCCGCGGAGAAATTGGCGGCGGAGCTGCGCCGCCGGACCCGCGGCCTGCGCGTCGCGGCCGTGGTCTACGGCAGCGTGGTCCCCAGCGCCGATGCCGCGCTTGAGCGCGCCGTGCGCCTGGCGTTCGGATGCCGGGCCAAAGCCGTCAAGCCGGAGATGGAACTGGGCGTGAAAATGACCCTTAAAGGGCGGCGCGAGGTCGGGGCCGACTTGCTGCTCAACGCCCTGGCCGGCCACGAAAAAGCCGGCGGCGCCTGCGTGATCGTGGATTTCGGCACCGCCACGACCGTGCAGGGCGTCTCAAGCGGCGGGCGCTTTTTAGGCGGAGCCATTGTTCCCGGCCCCAACACCTCGGCGTGGGCTCTGTCCGAGAAAACAGCCCTTCTGCCGCTGGCAAAAATCGAGAAGCCGTCCCGCGCCATCGGACGGGACACCTCGGAATGCCTGCGCTCCGGCATTTACTACGGCTCCCTGGGAATGATCGAGAAGCTTTTGGAGATGTTCAAGAAGGAAATGAAGGCCCCGAAGGCGGCCGTGTTCGCGACGGGCGGGCTCTCCGGCCTTTTCCGAAAGGACCTGCCCAAGGGCGCCCGCTGGGAGCCGGACCTGACCCTCGAGGGGCTGCGCATCGCCCATGAACGAATGGAGGCTTTGGCATGACGAAACGATTCTCGTTGCTGGCCGCGGCGGCGCTGCTTTTTCCCGCGCTCGCCTGTGCGACCGAGTTTGGCGGCTTTTACAATTCGGCGACCCAGGCGGACTTGAAGCCCTTCGCCCGAGATCTGGGCGGGCTTTTGGGCTCGGACACGTTTCACACCGGGCGCGTGCTGGGATTCTCCGGCTTCGACATGGGCGGGCACGTCGCCATGCAGTTCTTGCCCGACAAGGACGACGCCGTCATGCGCGCCAACGGCGCGCACCCCATCATCCTGCCCTGGGCCCAGGCCGAGGTCGGGTTGCCGCTCAAAATCGACGGCTTCGTGCGCGGCACGGATTTCGATGGGATGACGGCCGTGGGCGGAGGGCTGCGCTACGGGCTCTTGAAGGTTTCCGACGAGCCCTGGAAGCCGCAAATCCTGGCGACCGTGGTGGGCAACACCGCGACCTCGCAGTGGTTCACCGCCAATCACCTGGGCGCCTCCTTGGTCGGCTCCATGGGCAACCAGACCGTCACTCCCTACCTGGGCATCGGACTCGACCGCACGCGAGTGACCGTCACCAGCGCGGCCAACGCTTCCCTGGCGGGGACCTCCGTGCTCACGTTGGAGGGACGTTTTACCGCCGGGATTCAATACCGGCCCTGGACTTTCCTCTACGCGGACGCGGCCTACGTGTTCATGCACGGCCAAAGCGGCGCCGAGGCCGGACTGGGCATGCGCTTCTAGATGCGGGACGGGACCGCTTTTAGCCCTTGTAGCTTCCTTTAAAGCTCTTCTCCGCCTCGCGCGCGACGGCTTTTTTCTTCAGGTCCTCGCGCCGGTCGGGCCCCTTCTTGCCGCGCGCCAATCCGACCACCACCTTGGCCCAGCCGCGGCGGAAGAACACCTCGAGCGGCACCAAAGTCAGGCCCTTGGTCTGCAGGCTGCCCGCGATCTTGTCGATTTCGCGTCGGTGCAGCAGGAGCCGCCTTTTGCGCCGCGGATCGGCCTCCAACTCGAGGCGGGCGAACTTGTAGGGCGGGATGTAGAAATTAAAGAGATAGACCTCGCCGCCTTCCGCGCGGCCAAACGAGCCCTCCAAAGACGCCTGCCCGCCGCGCAGGGCCTTGACCTCGGGGCCCTCAAGACTGATGCCCGCCTCGTAAGTCTCCAGGATTTCGTAGAAATGCCGCGCCTTCCGGTAGCTCGCGACCGGAATCTTGTCCGACTCTTTCTCGTTCTTGGAGGGCTTCATCGTGGCGCCCACCGGGCGCGCAGGCATTATAGCAAGTCGGGCAAAGCCGGGCCCTTTTTGATAGAATAACACGCCTTCGCGGAAGTCCTCGCTTTACGGGCAGGTGGCGGAATTGGCAGACGCGCACGGCTCAGGACCGTGTGGCCGCAAGGCCTTGGGGGTTCAAGTCCCCCCTTGCCCATTTTATGCCGACGACTCCCGAGTTCTTCAGCTGCCGCATCTACGGCGTCCTGCGCCGCGGCGGCAAGGTCCTTCTCACCCGCAGCCGCTTCATCGACCGCGAATTCGTCAACTTCCCGGGCGGCGGCATCGAGTTGGGCGAGCCCCCTTTAAGCGCCCTGAAGCGCGAGTACAAGGAGGAGACCGGGCTTCTGATCCGCCCCGTCAAGGTTCTCTACGCCAGCGAGGGGCTGCACGTCTCGACCCAGCGCCCCATGCAGATCGTGAGCCTTTACTGGCTGGTGGAGGAAGCTGGCGGGACGCTGCGCTCGGGCGGCAACGGCGACGACGTCATCGACTTGTTCTGGGCCGATGCGAACGCCATCCCCACCGGCGAGATGTTCCCCTCCGACAAGGAGTTCGCCCTGCGGCTGGGAAGCCTAGCCGCGGCCGGGCTTTAAAATTCTGCGCGCGACGCTCACCGGATCGGAGCGGTGATCGAGCATGCGCTCCAAGTCTTCGCTCGTGATCCGGTCGAGAGCCCGGCGGTAAAGCCGCCGGGAAATATAGAGCGAGAGCTCTTCCTTGTGCTGGGCCAAAAGCCGCGCGCGGCCCTCTCCCGAGGATTGCAGGTATTCCCAATGGGCCTCGAGGATTTTCCCGAGCTCGGGCACGCCCTCGCCGGTCGCGGCGGACACGGCGATAACGGGCGGCTCCCACGGCTTGGCCTCCCGGCCGCGGCCCAAGGCCAGCGCCGATCTCAAATCGCTGACCGCCTTGTCTTTGCCGCCCAGGTCGGCCTTGTTGACCACGAAAATGTCGCCGATTTCCATGACTCCGGCCTTCATGGCCTGGATTTCGTCGCCTAATTGCGGCGTGGTGACGTATGCCACGGTGTCGGCGACCTTGGCGATGCTCACCTCGTCCTGGCCCGTGCCCACGGTCTCGACGATGATTTTGGAGAAGCCGGCCGCCTCCAAGGCGTGGATGGCGCCGTAAATGGTCTGCGAGACGCCGCCCACCATGCCGCGCGTGCCCAAGGAGCGCATGAACACGCCCTCGTCCGAGACGTGCTCCTGCACTCGCAGCCGGTCGCCCAAAAACGCGCCGCCGGTCAGGGGGCTCGTGGGATCCACGGCCAGGACGCCGACCTTGAGTCCCTGGCCGCGGAAATGAGAGATAAGGCGACCGCATAAAGTGGATTTGCCGGTGCCCGGCGGGCCGCTTAGGCCGATCTTCTGCGCCCGGCCCGACTCCGGGAAAAAATCCTGCAGCAGGGCGTCAGACTCCGAGGTCTCGTCGATGAGCAGGCTCAGCGCCCGCGCCAGGCTGCGGCGGTTTCCCGCGCGCACCTCGCCCGCGAGGGCGGACGATTTATTTCCCGCGCGCACGGGGCAGGTTCTCTTGCAGGTAGCCGACGATGGTGGAAAGCGGCGTTCCCGGGCCGAACACTTGGTGCACGCCCTTTTTCTTTAGCGCCGGCACGTCCTCATCGGGGATGATGCCGCCGCCGAACAAAAGCACGCCCTTCAAGCCCTTTTTCTTGAGCAGCCCCGCCACCTGCGGGAAAAGAGTCATGTGCGCTCCCGAGAGAAGCGAAAGCCCCACGGCGTCCACGTCCTCCTGCATCGCGGCCTCCGCGATCATCTCGGGCGTCTGCCGGATGCCGGTGTAGATCACCTCGAAGCCCGCGTCGCGCAGGGCCCGCACGATGACCTTGGCGCCCCGGTCGTGCCCATCCAAACCCGGCTTGGCGATCAAAACCCGGTAGGTTTTTTTCTCCGTCACCATACGCCCTCCTCGTTCGCCGCGATTTCGGCAAAAGCCTTGGCCACGCGCGGATCGAAGCGCGAGCCCGAGCCCTGCTTGGCCAGCGATATCGCGCGGTCGCGCACGCTTTCGCCGTCCGTCCCGCCGCTCATGCGCATATCCTCGACGGCTTCAACGAGCCCCAGGATGCGGCCGCCCAGCGAAATGTCCTCGCCCTTCAATCCCGCCGGAAACCCCGAACCGTCGAAGCGCTCGTGATGCTCCCGGATGGCGGGCAGGGCCCCGGCGAGAATTTTGATGCCTTCGAGCATGCGCACCGAAAGCAGCGGATGGCTTTCCTCCGAAACGTTGGTCATGCCCATTTCGCCCAAGAGCCTGATGTTGCGGAAAGCCAGATAGCCCACGTCATGAAGCAGGCCCGCGTAGTAGAGCATCCGGTAGTCGTGCTCCCCGATGTCCAAAGCGCGGCCGACGGCGCAGCACAGCCGGGCCGCGCGGCCGGGGTGGCCCTGCATGCCCGGCTTGGACGTCTCGATGAGCGAAACCAGCAGCTCCAGGATGTGGGAGAAAAAGTTCTTTTGATCCGCAATCATGCGGGTGTTGGTGATGGCCACCGAGGCCAAGCCCGCCAGGCTTTCCAGGAGCTTCGCGTCGGTCTCGGAGTATTTCCCGCGGCGCTTGTTCAGGACCTCGATGACGCCGACCAAGTCGCCCTTGAAGAACATGGGCACGCACAAGACCGAGCGCGTCTCGAAGCCCGACGCCTTATCGAAGCGCCCCGTGAAGCGCGCGTCGTTCTTCACGTCGTTGACCATCTCCATTTTGCGGTTCTGGGCCACCCAGCCGGCGATGCCCTGGCCCAAGGGCAGCGTCATGGTCCGGATCGCCCGGGCCTTGTCTCCCGAGGCCACTCGGAAAAAGAGGTTTTTCCCGTCGTCGGTCAGGAGCATGATGGCGCTGGCCTCGGAGTCGAGGAGCTTCTCCGCCTCCGAGCCGATTTGCCGCAGCAGCGAGTCCAAATCCATGCTTGAGTTAAAGCTCCCGGCGATGGAGAAAAGCTCCAGCGCCGTCCGCGTATCGAGCGAAAGCTCCGCGGCCATGCTATTCGACCCCCCCGAGGACTTCCCGCACCGTGGTCAAGCCCATGAGCACCTTGTGAAGGCCGTCCTGAACGATGGGCCGCATGCCTTCCTTGAGCGCCTGATGGCGGATGGGATCGGCCGCGATTTCCTTGAGGCAGAGCGCGCGCAGGGAATCGGACATCACCAGAAGCTCGTGCAGGCCGATGCGGCCGCGGAAGGCCAGCTTCTCGCAGGCCTCGCAGCCCTCGGCCGAAGGCCCGTAAATCTTCGCGCCGGATTTAATCTCCACGCCGTTTTCCGCGAAGACCTGCTTCTCCTCGGGCGTCGGATCGTGCGGGACCTTGCACTTCTCGCAGAGCTTGCGCGAAAGCCTCTGCGCCATGACGGCCTTCAAGGTGGTCGCCACCATGTAGGCGGGAATGCCCATCTCCACCAGGCGCGAGATGGCGGAGGGCGCGTCGTTGGTGTGGATGGTGGAGAAGACCAGGTGGCCGGTCATGGCCGCTTCCATGGAGATGTGCGCGGTCTCGCGGTCGCGGATTTCGCCCACCATGATGACGTCGGGGTCCAGGCGCAGAAACGAGCGCAGCGCGGTCGCGAAGTCGAAGAACTTGTCCTCGCCGAGCTTTAAGTCCGGGTTGACGGGCACCTGGATGATGCCGTCCAAATTGTACTCGACCGGGTTTTCCGCGGTCAGGATCTTGATGTCCGGCCGGTTGATGTGGTTCAAGGCGGCGTAAAGCGTCGTGGATTTTCCCGATCCCGTCGGGCCGCAGAGCAGGATGAGTCCGAAATTCTTCTTGCCGCCGATGCCTTTTAAAAGGCCTAGGAATTTTTCCTGAGTGTCCGGCAGAAACCCCATTTTACCGATGTCCACCTGCGCGGCCTTGCGGTCTAAAATACGCATGACGCAGGACTCGCCGTAGACCGCGGGGACGATTTCGACGCGGAACTCGATGGGGTTGCCTTGGGCCAGAATCTGGATGCGCCCCGACTGCGGGATGCGGCGCTCGGTGATGTTCATCGAGTTGGTCATGATCTTAATCTTGGCCGCGATGGCGTTGCGGTAGCCCCAGGGAACATTAAAAGGACCCGGCACCAACTGGCCGTCGACCCGGTAGCGAACCAGGACGCGGGAGTTGCGCCCCGTGGGATCCTCGAAGGGCTCAATGTGAATGTCCGAGGCCTTCATGGACAGCGCGGTCAGGATGATGGCGTTGACGAGCTTCTCCACCTCGGGAGCGGAAGCGTCGACTTCCGTGATGTCGGTCTTGATCTGATCAGACAAGACATCGACGCCCATTGATTGCCCCGAATCGTCCTTCTTGGCGACTTCCTCGATGAGCCGGCTCACGGCCGCCGCGCCGCTGCGCCCGTAGACGTTGTCCAAGGCGTCGCTGATGTCCTGGGGCACGGCCAGCACGCCCTGGACTTGGAGCCCCGTGCGCAGCTCGATGTCCTCGCAGACGAAGAAATCCTTGGGGTCGGCCATGGCCACGTAGAGAAGGTTTTCGTCCTTGGCGAAGGGAACGGCCCCGTGGCGCCTGGCCGTGGATTCAGGAATGATCCGCGCGACCTCCAAATCCATTTCCACCTTGGTCAGGTCCACCGCTTGGACCTTCCATTCCTCGGAGAGCGCCGCCAGCACGTCGTGCTTGGACGCGGCGCCCATGTCGATGACGGCCTGGATGAAGGGCTTTCTATCCTTCCTGACGGCCTCTTCGGCCTCGCGTATTTTCTCCGCGGAGGCCAAGCCCTTGTCCGAGAAAACCTCGGCCGCGGTCCTGCGCCGCGAAAGTCCCTTAGCCGGCATGATGCTCGCCGAACTCCGCCCGGAGCACGCCGCAAATTTCCCCGATAGTGACGCTCTTCTCGACGCAGAGCAGGATGGCCGGCATCAGGTTGTCCTTGCCCCGGGCCGATTCCTTCAAGGCCGCCAGGGCGCGAGACGCGTCCTGGGAATTTCGGGCGCGGCGCAGGCGGGCGAGCTTGGCGACCTGATCAGTCTCGAGCTTCGGCGAGACCTTGAGCGTTTTTTCCTTCCGCTTGGCGCCCGTTTCATCTACTTGCAGGCAGTTGACCCCGACGATCTTGCGGCGGCCGGACTCGATGTCCTGCTGGTAGCGGTAGGCTTTTTCCTGTATTTCGGCCTGCGGAAGCCCTTTGTGCAGGGCCGCGATCATGCCGCCTTGGGCGCGGATTTGACCCAGCTTCTCCTGGATGCGCGCTTCCAACTGGGAGGTCAAAGACTCTATCGCGTAGGATCCGGCCACCGGATCGACGGTGTCGGCCACGCCGGTCTCGCAGGCCAAAATCTGCTGGGTGCGCAGGGCCAGGGCCGCGGATTCCTCGGTGGGCAAAGCGAGCGCCTCGTCGTAAGCGTTGGTGTGCAGGGACTGGCATCCCCCCAACACCGCGGCCATGGTCTGGAGCGCCACACGCATGACGTTGTTGCGCGGCTGCAGGCTGGTGAGCGTCGAGCCGCAGGTCTGGACGTGGAAGCGCAGCGCCATGGCCTTGGGGCTTGCCGCTCCGTAGTCATCCTTCATCATTTTGGCCCAGACGCGGCGCGCGGCCCGGAATTTCGCGATTTCCTCCAGGAAATTATTGTGGCAGCCGAAGAAAAACGCCAGCTTCTCACCGCACGAATCGACGGACACGCCGCGGGCCAGGACTTCCTTGAGATAGACCTCCGCGTTGGCGAAAGTAAACGCGATCTCCTGGACCGCGTCCGAGCCCGCCTCGCGGATATGGTAGCCGGAGATGGAGATGGGATGAAAGCTCGGGAGATTGCGGAAGGAATACTCCATGGTGTCGGCGCACAGGCGCAGGCTCGGCTCCAGCGGATAAATGTAGGTGCCGCGGGCCAAAAATTCCTTCAGGATGTCGTTCTGGACCGTGCCGCGGATTTGCGCCGGGGCCACGCCCCGCTTCTTGGCGCAGGCGACATAGAACGCCAGCAGGACCGACGCCGTGGCGTTGATGGTCAAGGACGTGGAGACTTTATCCAGCTCGATGCCGCTAAAGAGCTCCTCCATGTCCGCCAAGCTGCCGATGTGCACGCCCACCCGGCCGACCTCGCCCTTGGCGCGCGGGTCGTCCGCATCGAGCCCGATCTGCGTCGGCAGATCGAACGCGGTGGAAAGGCCGGTCTGCCCCTCGGAGAGCAGGTAGCGGAAGCGCTTATTGGTTTCCTTGGCCGTGCCGAAACCCGCGTACTGGCGCATGGTCCAAAGCCGGCCGCGGTACATGGTCTTCTGGATTCCGCGGGTGAAGGGATACTCTCCCGGCCGCCCCAAGTCTTGGGGCGAAACGGCGGCGGTGTCCGGGCCGTAGTAGCGGGAAATCTCCAGGCCCGAAGTGGTCTCGAACTCGGGAGCCGGGGCGGGCGCGGGCATGGGCGCGGCGTCGCTCATTGGCGGAACTCCATTTTTTCCCCCGCGGCGACGGCGCCGGACGCGGCTCCGGCGGCCAGTTCCAGCACGCTCTTGGCTCGGAAAACCCACGGCGAGAGGCGCCACGGCTTCAAGTTTTCCATCACGCGCACGACGCCCAAGTTCGAATCGAGAAACACCGCGTCGATGGCGAACTTCATGAAAAACGTGTGGATCATGGGGCAGGGCACGATCCAAAGGCCCTCGGAGCGGCCCAAAGAATCCCGGCCCAGGAGTCCTCGCGAGCGCGTCCGCGGCGTGTCCGCCCGCGAAACTTGCGCTGCCACCACGGCGTTCCGGCTCACGTTGAACGCGATCACGATTTTTGAATATCCTCCGGCGCGGCCTTGCTTTTTAAAATAGCAAATTTCTCCGCGAGGAGGACGTAAGCTTCCGGTGGGATGTCCTGCGCCCGGCAGGACGGCGAAAGGCCGCATTCGGAGAGCACGCGCGCCGCCGCGTTCTTAGGAATTGCAAAGGCCTGGGCGATGGGCGTCTGCGCCATTTTCCGCCGCTGGCCAAACGCCGCCTTGGCCAGCCGAAAAAACAGCGCTTGGCGCGCGGCGTCAAGCATGGGCTTGGGCCGCCTGACCACGCGCACCACGGAGGATTTGACCTGGGGCGGCGGCGAAAAAGAGCGCGGCCCCACGTCGAAAAGAATCTCGGCTTGGGCGTAAAGCCAGGCCGACAGAGTCAAAACGCCGTAATCAGCCGTCCCGGGCTCCGCCGCGATGCGCAGAGCCACTTCTTTCTGGAACATCAAAACTGCCTCGTCCCAAAGCTCCCAGGACAGGATCTTTTGCAGGATGGGCGACGCGACCGAATAGGGCAGATTGGCCGCGATTCGAAGCGGCCCGGCCGAGGCCGGGCCCAGGTCGGCGAGGTTGAGCTTCAGGAAGTCCGCGCGGATAAGACGGAAATCGGAGCGGCCGGCGAACTCTTCTTGCAGCGCCGCGGCCAGGCGCTCGTCCATTTCCACCGCCGTGAGCTCGGCGCCCGCGGCCAAAAAAGCGCGGGTGAGCATTCCGCGGCCCGGCCCGATTTCCAAAACGCGTCGGCCCTTTTCGATTTGAGCGCACGACAAGATGCGGTCGCGCACCCGCTCGTCCGAAAGGAAATGCTGCCCAAGCCTAGCCGGCATTCCGAACCTAGCCCCGAACCGGGCGGGCCGCGGCCAGCCGGCGCAGGAGTTCCTCGCCGATGGCGCGCACGTCTCCCGCGCCCAAGGTCAGCACCGTGTCGCCGCTTTTGATGCGCTCCAAAACCGGCGCGACGCCCGGAAAAGCCGCGCAGGCAATCTTGCTGCGGACCAGGGAATCGAGGATAAGCTTCGAGCTGACTCCCGGCAGAGGTTTTTCGCCGGCCGGATAGATGTCCGTCACGTAGACGAAATCGGCGCCACGAAACGCCGGGCCGAAATGCCCGGCCAGGAGTTTGGTGCGCGAGAAGCGGTGCGGCTGAAAAATCACCACGAGCCGACCGCGATGCGCGCGACGGGATTTCGCGCCGGACGCCAGCGCTGAGAGCGTCGCGGCGATTTCGGTCGGATGGTGGCCGTAGTCGTCCACGAACTCGGCGCCCCCGGCCGAGCCCAAAGGGTCCAAGCGCCGCCCCACGCCGGCAAACTCGCCCAGTCCGCGGGCCAAATCTTTCGGATCAAACCCTAAATAAGCGCCGGCGGCCAAGGCCGCCAAGGCGTTCAACACGTTATGCCGGCCCGGAACCTTAAGGGATACGTCGGCGGCTTTGCGGCCGTCATGGAACGCCTCGAATTTGGCCCCGCCGCGAAACAGCCGCACATCGCGCGCGCGCCAGCCGGCCTTGCGATCAAAGCCGTAAGTCGAAACCGGACGTTCGACGCGCGGCACAATCGAAGCCGCGCCCGCATCATCTTGGCAGATCACGGCGCAGCCGTAGAAGGGCAGCCGGTGCAGATAGTCCAGGAACGCCTGCTTTAGATGGTCCATGGATTTGTGGAAATCGAGGTGATCGTCGTCGATGTTGGTCACCACGGCGGCCAAGGGCGAAAGGTGGACGAACGAGCCGTCCGACTCGTCCGCCTCCACTACCATGTAGTCTCCCATCCCCAAGCCGGCCGCGGGGAGGACGTTCTTGAGCCGCCCCCCGACGATTAATGTCGGATCGGCCCCGGCCGCCCCCAGCGCCGCCGCGGCCATCGACGTGGTGGTGGTCTTGCCGTGGCTCCCCGCGACGGCCAGGGTCTTCTTGAAGCGGCAAAGTTCAGCCAGCATCTGGGCGCGCGGGATGACCGGAATGCCTTCCCGGCGCGCGCGGGCGAGTTCGGGATTATCCGCCGGCACCGCGGAGCTCGCGACCACGACCTGCGCGCCGCGGGCGTGCGCGGCCTCATGGCCCAGCCAAACCTTGATTCCCTCCGCGGACAAGCGCTTGAACGCCTCACCCCTTTTGGCGTCCGAGCCTGACACTTCGTAGCCCAGGCTGTGCAGGACCTCGGCGATGCCGCTCATGCCCGAGCCGCCGATGCCCACGAAGTGCACGCGCCGGATAAACGGCCGCATCATGTCCTCCCCCCGAGCCTTATCCGCCATGGCCGCCCCCCTGGGACGAAGACTCAACGGCGGCGGGACGCAGAAGCCAATTGAGGCCCTGGCGCGCCTCGCGGTTCTTAGGATCCAGCCGAAGAACCCGCCGGTAGGTTTGCTCGGCGCCCTTCTCATCCCCGGTAATGACGTAAGCCACGCCCAAGCCCAAAAGGGCCGATTCGTTTTTCGGATCGAGAGAAACCGCGCGCTTGAAGGCGTCGAGCGCCTGATGACCCTGGCCCAAGTCCGCGCGGGCCAAGCCCTCGGCCACCCACCAGTCCGTCTGATCCGGATGATTGGGCGGCTCTCCCGGCTGCGGCAGAGTTTCCTGCACCAAGGCCATCCAGCCCACGCCCACGATCCAAAGCCCCATGTCGTTGCCGACCTGCCGCGGCTCGTAAAGCACGTTGGAGTTGGAAGGATTTTCTCCCGAACCCGCTCCTCCGCCGCCGGACGGCGCGCCGTCGGAAACCGCCTGGAGCTTGTTGAAGGTCAGGTTCATGCCCAGGTGCACGTCGCTGCCGGCGGGCGCCTCGGCGACGGTCTTCTGCAGATCCCGCAAAATTCCCGCGATCTGGCGACGACGCTCCTCGGGGCTGGCCGCGCGAATCTGGTAGCCGCGGTTGACGGCCTGGATTCCCTGGGAGGGCCCGTTGACGGCCATCTGCAGCGCGCGCTTCAACTGAGAAGAGCCGGCCTCCTCGGATGACCGCTCGACGAGTTGAGGCTTGGGCATGAACACCGCCTGGACCTGCATGATGGCGTCTTGATCCAGAGGGATGCGCTCCAAGTTGCGCGCGAACACGCTCAGCGGATCGTCCGGTGAAAGCTTGGGCGCCTCTGTCTCGCTCGCGGGCGGAGCCGGAGGCTGGGCGGCCCCGGACGCCGCAGCGGAAGGCGCGTTGGCTCCTCCGCCAGCGGCGGATTTTCCGGAATAGGCGACGGAAAGCTGCAGGCCCGCTCCGCCTTCCCGCGGCGTCAAATGGAACGCGCCCGAAAAAACCCGGCGCGCCTGCGCCGCGCGGCCCTCGAAGAGCAGGACGCGTCCCAGGCGCAGTCGGGCCACGGAATCCCGGTTCTTGAGTTCCAAGGCCTTCTCAAAGCTCCCCAGAGCGGACTTTAAATCTCCGTCGTTTTCCTGGACCGCGCCCATCTCCAGCCACGCGTCCTCGAACTGCGGATTCAAGTCCAACGCCTTGCGGAACGCCGCCTCCGCGTCCTGGCTGCGGCCCAGAAGATAATAAAGCGCGCCCAATTGGAAACGATAAAGCGGCTCAGAGGGCGAGAGCGCCACCGCGCGGCGCAGATGGTCCAGCGCGTCGGAAATTTTCCCCAGGCTTTCCTCCAGGGACGCCAAATCCATGAACGAATCCGGGCGGTTCGGATCAAGCGCAATCGCCTTGAGAAAAGCCTGGTAAGCCTCCTGATCGCGATCCTCGTAAGCCAGGGAAATGCCCTGGAGGATGTAGAGCTGGGCGCTGTTGGGATTGAGCTTGAGGCTGACTTGGTATTCCTTGAGCGACTCGTCGACCTGGCCCAGCCAATAATACGCCGCGCCCAGCATCATATGCGCGTCCGCGTTCTTGGGATCCGCGGCCACGGCCTGGGAGAACCTCATTGCCGCCGTCGCGTAGCTGTGGTTGGAAAAATCGTCGTAGCCTTGGGAGATGTCCTGGTTGGACTGCGCCGCCATCATCTGGTCCCAAATGGTCTGAGGCGGTTGCTCGGTCGGAAGGGCCCGCGCCGGAATGACGTTCAGGCACAGCAGGACGCCTCCCAGGGCCAAGGCCTGCTTGACGCGAGGCAAAATAGCCGCGAGCGCGCGAGCCCGGTGGCTGATCCGGTTTTTTTCCGCCAGGCTCATCTCGGCCAGCGTCTTTTTCTCATCCGGCGCGTAGAATACGGGGTCGTAGCCGAAACCCTCGCGCCCGCGCGGCTCAAGCGTGATCTCGCCCTCGAGACGGCCTTCCTCGCAGATGACCGCGCCGTCCGGCCCGGCCAAAGCCATGACGGTGCGAAAAACCGCGCGACGCGGCGCCGGAACGCCGTCCAACTCGGAGAGAAGTTTCTTGATGTTGGCCGCGAAATCGCAGCCCGGCCCCGCGTAGCGCGCCGAATAAACGCCGGGACGTCCACCCAAAGCCTCTACCTCCAGACCCGTGTCATCGGCCAGGGCCCAGTTCCCGCAAAAATGCGCGGCCGTCCGCGCCTTCTTGCGCGCGTTGCCTTCGATGGTGGGCTGGTCCTCGTCGATTTCAGGAAAGCCGGGATAATCCTTAGTAAGGGACAAAGCGACGCCCAGCCCCTTCAGGGCTTGTGAAATCTCGCGGACCTTGTGGGAATTTCCCGTGGCCAGAAAAAGGCGCCTCATGGACATGGTCGAATCGTCGGCGAAATTGTATCATTATTGCCGCGATGTCGATGATGACGGCTTTGCGCTGGCGCTGCTGCTTCGCTATTTTGGCCTTGGGCTTGACTGGGTGCGCGACGACGGGCAGCCAGGATCTCAACCTTTCCGACGCGGCGCTCCAAGCGCGAGTGGAAGAGCGGCTGGCCGCGCGCAAGGACCTGGATCTCCACTTGGTGGACATCGACGTCGTCTCGCAGGTGGTGACTCTTTCCGGACTCGTCAATTCATGGCAGACCAAACAGGAAGCCGGGCGCGTCGCGGCCCGCACGCCGGGCGTCCAGGAAGTCCTCAACAACCTCCTGATCCAAGAATAGCGCTTTTGCTCGCCTGGTACGACGCGCGCAAGCGCGATTTGCCCTGGCGGCGCAAGGTCGGCCCCTACTCCGCCTGGCTTTCCGAAATCATGCTGCAGCAGACGACCGTCGCGACGGTAGCCCCCAAGTTCGAGCGCTTCCTGGCCCGGTTCCCGGACGTGCGGGCGCTGGCCGCCGCTTCGGAAGAAGACGTGCTGGCCGCCTGGGCGGGCTTGGGCTACTACTCTCGCGCTCGCAATCTCCTGGCCGCCGCGCGTAAAATCACAAGCGAGATGGGCGGGCGCTTTCCCTCGGACTACGAGGGAATTCTCTCCCTGCCGGGCGTGGGCCGCTACACCGCCGGAGCCATCGGCTCCATCGCCTTCGGGCTGCGCCTGCCGGTCTTGGACGGCAACGTGATGCGCGTCTTTGCCCGCTGGTTCGCCGTGCAAAACAATATCAAGGATGCCCGGACCCAGAAAAGACTGTGGTCCATCGCCGAAAAGCTGGTTCCGGCCTCGCGGCCCGGCGATTGGAACCAAGCTCTCATGGAATTGGGCGCGACCGTGTGTCTGCCGGAAAACCCGAAATGCTCGGGATGCCCCGTCTCCCGCCGCTGCATCGCCTTCTCTCGGAAGATCCAGGGCCGCCTGCCCGTCGTGTCGGCGCGCAAGGAGGCCGTTTCCCTGCGCTGGACCTGCCTTTTGATCGAAAACGAGGGAAGAATTCTTTTATGGAAGAGATCCCAAGACGAACGCTTCTTGAAGGGACTTTGGGGATTTCCCGAGGCACGCCACCTTCGCGCAAAGCCCGGCGCGCTTTTGAAAACCGCGTCGCACTCCATCACGCACCATCGGATCACGGCTGAACTGCGCCGGGCTCCCGCGCCTAAAAAGATTCCACCCCAAGCCGCCTGGGTCGCCAAGGAGGAGCTTGGCCGGCGCTTGGTCTCGTCGCTCTGGATTAAACTTCTCGGCAAAAGCCGCGGCGCGAACCAACTTTAAACTCCCGGCGCGTTATGCTACGATGGCGTCTCAACGGAGGAGGACGATGAAAATGAACTGGTTCGCGGTGATTGCGGGGACGTTTCTCGTTTTGCTGGGCTTTGGGATGATCCTGCAGGTCTTCGGCATTCATCTGCCGCTGGTCCGCACGGCTCTGGCCCTGCTCATCATCTACGCGGGCGTGCGCGTGCTTCTTCCCGGCTCGCGCGGCGTCTGCCGCGGATGGACGCGCAACGGCGCCGGCAGCGCCGTCTTCTCCTCATCGAGCGTTGAGCATTCGGGATCCGAACCGGCGGAGTACAACGTGGCCTTCGGCAGCCAGAAAATCGACCTGACCAAGGTCGATTTGTCCAAGGGCGACGTGCGCGTGCGCGTCAACGCGGCCTTCGGCTCGACCGAGGTGAAGCTAGACCCGGCCACGCCGGTCAAAATCGTCTTCAGCTGCGCCTTCGGCGGCGTGAAGTTCCCGGGCGGCAGCGCCGCGGTCATCGGAACCAACACCTACAAGAGCGAGAGCTACAAGGAAGGCTTGCCCGCGCTCCTCATCGACGCCGACGCCGCCTTCGGCGAGATCAAGATTACGAACTGAGCCGGGCCGCCTTAAGCCCGGGCCAGCGCCCGCTCGAAGTCCGCGAGCAGATCCTCGACCGCCTCCAAGCCCACAGAAACCCTAATAAGCCCGTCGGCGATGCCAAGTTTGCGCCGCTCGGCCGCGGGCATTCCCGAGTGCGACGTGGTCGCGGGCCGGGTGATGAGCGACTCGACGCCCCCGAAGCTCGGCGCCACGACCGGCAGGCGCACGGCGCGCATGAAGCGCTCGGCCTTCTTGAGTCCGCCTTTAAGCTCAAAGCTCAAGAGTCCGCCGAAACCGTCGAAGAGTTCGCGCGCCCTCTGGTGCCTCGGGTGGCTGCGCAGGCCCGGATAATTGACTCCGGACACTTTCGGGTGCCGCTCCAAGAACCGCGCGATTTCAAGGGCGCTCGCGTTTTGGCGGCTCATCCTCACGGCCAGCGTCTTTATGCCGCGCTCGAGCAGAAAGCAGGCGTGCGGATCAAGCGAGCCGCCCAAATGGTTGAGCCGGTGCGTGACTTTCTCTATCCAGGTCCTGCGGCCGATGACGGCTCCGGCCACGATATCCGAGTGGCCGTTCAAGTACTTGGTGGCGCTGTGCAGGGACAAATCGAACCCCCATTGCGCGGGCCTGAAATTCATCGGGCTCGCGGACGTGTTGTCGATGAGCGAGACCAAGCCGCGTTCCTTGGCGAAGCGCGCGACGGCCTCCAGGTCCCCCACCTGCAGCAGGGGGTTGGTCATGGTCTCGACGTAGATGGCTCTGGTGTTGCGCTTGATTTTCTTTTTCCAGGAGGCCGGCTTGTCCGCGTCGATAAAATCGTAGGAGACGCCGAAGGACTTCAAATCCCGGGCGATGAACTCGTGCGTGCCGCCGTAAAGGCAGTCCTGCGCCAGGAGGTGATCTCCCGCCGAGAGAACGCTCAAGAGCGCCGTGGAAATGGCGGCCATGCCGCTGCCGGTCACCAGCGCGTCCTGCGCGCCTTCCAAGGCCGCCAGCTTGCGGTGCAGGGCTTGGTGATTGGGCGTGTTGTTGAGACGGATGTACTTGAGATCGTGGTAGCTGGTTTCGCCGGAATACTCGTAGATGGAGGACTGGAAAACCGGCATGCTCACCGCGCCCAAAATCCTGGGGCTGATGTTTCCCGCGTGAATGACCTCGGTCTCCAAACGCCTGGAATTTTTCGGCATGGGATGACTCCTGTGTCCGATCGTAAAGCCGGCCTTTGAAGCCGGCGGTCCGGCCGACATGAAAGATAGAACTTTCAAAGTTCGATTTACATTATCAAAAAATCGAAGAATCGCCTAGCGGCGTCTCATGGGCCCGCCGCTGATTCACCAACAATTGCGGAAAATCCTGAAGTCTGGAAGGCAGAGACTCGGGGCCGGATGCGGCCCAATGCCACTTGGCGACAAAGACATCGTGATTAGCTTTAAGCTGCGCCTGGTAATGCCCTGCGGACCGGAAGGAACGATGCCAGTGATGAAAGACGAACGCATCATCCGCGACAAGAAGATCATATCCGGCCCGCCGTAAGCGCAGACAGTAGTCGATATCCTCGAAGAGCCCCATGCCGAATCTGGAATCGAGGAGACCCACTCTCTCGACAGCGCGCCTTTTAAGGAGAAGGCAGTACCCCAGCAGCCAGCGCACAGGCAACACCTTAGGGCCGTTGCGAATTGAAAGTGCCGCCATGGCCGCCAAATAATCCAGTGGAAAGTGGAGATTCGCCGCGTCGCCGTTGACCAAAGGACCAATGGCTCCGGCTTTGGGGTAGCGTTCGGCGACGGCGATAAGCCTGTCGAGCCAGCCTGGCGTGACGACAGCGTCGTTGTTTAGCCAGACCAAGTAATCACCCTTAGCCGCTTTCATGCCTTGGTTAATCGCGTGGGGAAACCCCAGGTTGCTTTGGTTGCTCAGGACGCGTGCTCGCGCTTGTTTTTTAAGTCTGTCCAGAAACGCGGCCGTACCGTCGGTTGATCCATTATCGATGAAGATGAGTTCGCAAGACGCGGATGGCCAACGAAGGATGCTGCGGACGCACTCTCGGGTATAGCGCAAATTATTCCAGCAGGGCACGATGATGCTGGCCAACGGCCTCATGCGGACCGTCATTAACGAATCCAGGCCGTGCGGCTGGACGCACATCGCAAAATTTGCTCCCGCGCCAATTCGAACTGCGCCCGGCTGGACGCACTAATGCGGCGGTCCGCAAGCACTTGATCCATCAATAGCAACCCAGCTCTCCGGCGTCCTAATTTCCAAAACGCCTTAGCGGTCCACAAACGGGCATAAGTAGGAACAGGAGCCATTTTTTAAATTCACCGTTGCAGAAGGCGTATTCTATCGGAAAAAGACTGGCGGCCCAATCTACGTAAAAGATAGAACTTTTCAGTCAAGATTCTTTATTTAAGCAAGATTTCAACGGAGCGCAAGCTCCAGTAGGGCTCGGCATGGTACACTGCTGAGCATGAGGACTCTTTTGCTGTTCGTTGCGGCAAGCTATTCGGCTGGTGTGGTTGGAGCTTTGTTCATTAGGCCCAATATCGGCGGCTGGTATTTCGCGTTGCGCCGCCCGAGTTGGAGCCCGCCGCGCTGGGTTTTCCGGGCGGTCTGGACTGTGCTCTATGCGGCTGCGGGTCTGGCTGCCTGGCTGGTTTGGCGTTCCACCGCGGCAGGGCGGGGAAGCGCCCTGGCCTTATTCGGCCTCCAATGGCTTCTCAACGCGCTCTGGCCGGCGGTCTTTTTCGGGCTGCGTCGCATTGATTGGGCGCTTATGGAAAGCGTGGCTCTGTGGATCGCGACGTTAGCCACGCTCTGCGCATTTTGGACTGTCTCCGTTGCGGCCGGCGCGATCATGGCGCCTTATCTCGCTTGGGCGACCGTCGCGACGGCGCTCAATTATAGCTGCTGGAGCCTGAACAAATGACGATGCGTCGTCGGCGCCTAGCGGGACGTCAGGCAGGGGCATCCTTTCTTGCGAAGGATTCGCCGTTGCTCGGACAATGACTGGATGAGACTGTTTTGAACGGCGCTTCCGGAGGCGGCTCTTCCGTCCAGGGGGCTGGCGTGACGGTATCCGCGTCGAGCCATCTCGGCGGCAAGGCTCTCGTGCCGGAGGTAGAGCGCCCTGAGCTTTCCTTTCCAGCGCAGGGTCTCTGGATGTCGCGAATAGCCGAGCTTGCCTTTGGTCAAGATCGACCACACCGCATGAAGCTCGCGGTGCTCGCCCAGCAAATGCTGCCGGCAAAGCACGCGCGGCGGCAAATCCCATATTCTCATGAACGACTTATCATACGATAAACCGATCGACGGCATGATTCTTCTGACGGGGGCTACCGGCTATATCGGCGGCAGGCTTCTCAAGCGACTTGAATCGGCGGGACGCGACGTCCGCTGCCTGGCCCGGCGTCCGGAGTCCATTCGCCAGGACTCGCGCCATGTCGAGGTGGTCGCTGGAGATCTTCTTGATCCCGCCAGCCTGGCGTCGGTCATGAAAGGCGTCGAGACCGCCGTGTATCTTGTTCATGCGATGGCCGATGCGCGAAGCTTTGAAGACAGCGAGCGCCGCGCCGCCGAGAATTTCGCCCTTCAAGCCAAGCAGGCGGGCGTCAAGAAGATCGTTTACCTCGGCGGCTTAGGCTCGGGCGACGGCCTTTCTCCGCACTTAAGGAGCCGCCATGAAGTCGGACGGATACTCAGGGAGTCGGGTGTTCCCGTAATTGAATTTCGGGCCGCCGTAATCATCGGTTCGGGCAGTCTCTCCTTCGAGTTGGTCCGCGCCCTTGTGGAGAAGCTTCCCATCATGATTACGCCGCGCTGGGTGTCCATAAAGACGCAGCCCATCGCAGTCGAAGACGTGCTCGATTATCTCGCCGCCGCGCTGGACGTTCCGCCGATCGGGGCCGTTTACGAAATCGGAGGCCTTGACCGAGTCTCCTATCTCGACATTATGAAGGAGTACGCCAGGCAGCGAGGCTTGCGGCGATGGATGATTCGCGTTCCGGTCCTGACGCCCAGGCTCTCCAGCTTATGGCTGGGTCTGGTCACCCCGATTTACGCGCGGATCGGCGCAAGGCTCATCGAGAGCATCCGGAACGAAACGATCGTGAAAGACAATTCGGCGCTCACCGCCTTTTCGGTTCGCCCGCGCGGTTTGAAAGAAGCGATCCTTCGGGCGCTGGCCAACGAAGACCGGGAATTTTCCGAAACGCGCTGGTCCGACGCGCTCTCTTCCTCGGGCCTCGCCCGTCCTGGAGCGTCGCCGCGGGGCACTCGCCTCGTCGACAGCCGCCGAATGCGCGTCGCCGTCCCGCCGACCGCGGCCTTCAGGCCTATCGCGCGCATCGGCGGAGAAGCGGGTTGGTATTACGCGCAATGGCTGTGGCGGCTGCGAGGGTTCATGGACCTTCTCGCGGGAGGAGTGGGCTTGCGCCGCGGCCGCAAAGATCCCGATCGACTGTTGCCCGGCGACGCCCTCGATTTCTGGCGAGTCGAGAGCATCGAGCAAGACCGCCTGTTGCGCCTTGTCGCGGAAATGAAGGTCCCGGGCAAGGCATGGCTTCAGTTTGAAATCGACCCCGAAGGCGACGGTTCCGTCATTTGCCAGACCGCGATCTTCCAGCCAGCGGGCCTTTTAGGCCTGCTTTATTGGTACGGTCTTCTCCCCTTTCACCGACTCATCTTTCGAGGCATGCTTAAAGGGATTGCGAAGACGGCGGCCGAAGGGGATTCCGCATTCAGCCCATCTTCTCATGCTGCTCCATGAGACTCGTTAACGAATTAAGGAACCGGACAGGTGAGCTTCCGGTTCCTGTTTTAAAATTCGGGGTCGACGGGATTCGAACCCGCGGTCTCCGCCTTGACAGGGCGGCGTGTTAGGCCAGCTACACCACGACCCCAAAATTCGGGAAGCGCGCTATTCTAACATTTTTCTTTTTTGATTTTCAGCGCGCGCCCGGAGCGCCCGGCGGCGGCTCGAGGTAGATTTTGCCGTCCGGCTCCCGCGCCAGAATCGGGGCGTAGAGCCCCAAAAGTTTGCGGTCCCACCAAGCGCCCGTTTTCTTCTTTTCCGCGGGCGACGAGAACCAATAGCGCCAGATGACGGCGCGCGCCGCGATGGGCGGCTTATCCGAGAAAGGGTTGGCCTTAAAAAGATAGAGCACGTCTTCATCCTGCTCCAGCAATGCTTTTTCCACGCGCAGGACCCACGAGTATTGGCGCCAGTTTCCCAAAGACGCGAACCACAAATTCCAATCGAAGCGCGGCTGATACGGGGCATAAAGTCCCGGCACGGAGTCCACGTCCTGCGGCTTGTAGCGAAAGGGATACGGCGTCCAAGTTTTGCCGTCGCGCGTGCCTTGGAACTCGATTTCATAGCGGGCCGTGGTCATCACCGCGAAAAGTCCGTAGGAGTTGGCCACGCGCAGCGGCCCCAAGGCCTCGGCGGGCAACAGAGCCCAGGACGGCAGACGCGGCGCCAGAAGCGGGAATAAAACCAGCGTCGCGTAGAAAATCCAAGCTTGGACAAAACGCTTCAAGGCTGCCCCTAAACGCGCGAGCCGGCCCGGCTCCGCCGCCGACTCGCCCGCCTTGGCCGCGCGCCAACCCAAGGACTCGAAGAACCGGTCGTCCAAAAGCAACACGCTCAGCGAGAGAAGCAGATAATTAAGGAACGTATAGTTGGCGGTGAGGAGGATGCCGATTTGGAACGCGGCCGTGACGAAAAAGCAGGCCAGCCGCAGGGGCCGGCCCAAAAACGCGGTCCACACGAAGACGTTTTCCAGGAGCAGCGTGGCCAGCGCGGTTCCTTTATGAAAGAGCTTCGGCAGGCACTGCTGGGCGTAATAGCCGATCCACGTGGGCAGAGGGCCGTTCTCATAGTAGTGCTCCATCGCGGTCAGGTGCCGCCACTGCGGATCTCCTGAGGCGAGCTTGACCACGCCCGACTCGAAGTAAATGCGGAACCACTCCCACACCAGAAGGAACCGGCCGATGCCGTCGGGCGGGTCGTTTTCCCCCAAGCCGGGCAGAAATCCCATCGGAGCGAAAAGAAAGGACAGGAGCCCCGCTTCCAGCAGCATGCCGTCCGATTGATAGGAGGAAAAATCGCCCGCGGCCGCGGCCAGTGACATGTACAAAATTTCGCAGGCCAGCAGCATGGCTCTGGGCCAAACGTTAAGGAAGAGCAAAAGCGATGCAATCAATCCGCAGCCGACAACCACGGTCAAGGCCGCGTTGCCGCTGCCGATCCAGAGCAAAGACGGGACCTCCCAAATCCCGCGCCAACCCATGTGCGCCGCGGACAAGGCGGCCAGAAGCTCGCGCGCGGGAAGGATGCCCCGCGGCCCCATCAAGCCCCGGACCTGGAACGCCCAGGAATAGAACGCCGAGAAAAAAACCGCGCCCATCGCCCGCATGAAGATCCAGCGGGCGCGAAAATACGTGGATTGGCCGCTCCTATTCTTTGACATCCTCGGGGTAAAATATATGCAATAAATCGCGCTCGGCCAAGAGCGCCCTCATGCACCTCCTGATCTCGACCCTTTTCGTCTGGACGCTCATCCTCATCGCGGCGCTTTGGGCCTGCGTGACGGCGACCTGGATCTATTTCCGCCTCTCGCCCACGCCGCCGCTGGAAACAGAAATCCTGCCCATGACCGTCGTCAAGCCCGTGCGCGGCTTGGACGAGGCCATGCTTCCCGGCTTGGAAGCCCTCGTGCGCGCGGACCCGCAAAGCCGCCTGCAAATTCTCGTCGCGATGGAAAGCGCCGAGGATCCCGCCTACACCGCGTGCCGTGATTTTGCCGCCGCCCACCCCGGAAGAGACATCGACATCATCATCTCCGGCCCGGCCCGAGGGCGCATGGGGAAAATCCACAACATGATCGCGGCCCTGCCCCGCGCCAAGCACCCCCGCGTTATTTTCTCCGACGCCGACACCATCGCTCTGCCGGAGGTCCTGGCGGAGACAAGCGCGGCGTTCGCCCGGGGCTTCGACGCGATTTACGCGATTCCCTATCACCTGAAGACGGACGACCTGAGCGGATACCTGATGCAAATCGCCTTCGGGCACGGCTTTAGCGTGGCCGTGGCCCTGGGCTACTATCTCAGGCGCTTTAATTTCTACGCCGGAGCCTGGATGGCCTACACCACGGACCTGCTCGGAAAAATCGGCGGGCTCGAGCCCTTCGCGCGCGTCATCGCGGACGACTACGCGGTGGGCGACGCGGCGTCCAAGGCCGGCAGCCGCAAATACCTCCTGCATTCGCGCATCGGCGTGCAGGAAAGCGATCGCACGCTCAAGGAGTCCCTGCGCCATCTGGCCAAGTGGTCCGCCATCATCCGAAGCTCCCTGCCCGGCGTCTACGCGCTCCTGCCTCTCTTTGACGGCGTCTTGACCGCCGCCGCGGTCCTGGCGCTGGACATTTTTTCAAAACGCCCGGCGGCGCCGGCGCTGTGTCTCCTGGCCGCGGCGGCCGGCTCGCGGGCCCTGGCCGGCGTCATCCAGGACCTGGCCCTGCGCGAGAACCTCATGCCCTGGCACGCCTACGCGGGCCTGCCCCTGGTCGATTTCCTCAACATCTTTCTTTGGCCTTTCGGATTTCGCTCGACCATCTTATGGCGCGGCACGCGCTACCGGCTGTCCTCGGGCGGCAAGGCCGAGGTGCTTTGATTTATAATCTAACCTTAAAGAGGAGGCGTTTGAAATGAAATTATCGAGATTCATCGTGGCCGTTTTTCTGGGCATGGCATTGGTCCCTACCGTTCGGGCTCAGATGCCGACGCCCGCCATACCCAAAGATATCCAGTACGCGCATTCCATCGAGTTTGCGGCCATCCAAACCGAGGTCTACCGACTGGCGTGGCCCATCGTGCGGGCCGCGGCCAAAAAGCAGAAAGGCAAGTGGGCCGTGGTCTTGGACGTCGACCAGACGGTCCTGGACAACGCCGCTTTCCAGAAGATGCTTGGCAGCCGCCATTTTTCCGAGGCGATTTGGAAGGAGTGGACCGCGCGCGCGGACGCCGCGGCCATTCCCGGCGCCAGGGCGTTTCTCGACAAGGTCCGCGCCCTGCCGCGCGGCGAAATCGTGTTCATCACCGACCGCGGCGACGACGAGGCCGCGGCGACGCGCGCGGATCTGCGCGCGCAGGGGCTCTTCAAGAAAGGCGACGTTCTGCTGACCAAGAAGGACAAAGCCGACAACAAAGGCGCGCGCCGAGACTGCGTGGAAAAAGCGCTCGATCCGCGGTGCAAGGCGCAGGGGCCTAGGACCATCATCGCGCTTTTCGGCGACAGCGCGCGCGATTTTGAGGAACTCTACGGCCAGGACATGGACGCTCGCGGCCGGCAAGACATCCTGCGCCTAGCCGGAACCAAGTACTTCGTGCTGCCCAATCCCATGTACGGCCAGTGGGAAAACGGATACAAGTGAGCCAAGCGCGCCTGCAGCTTCACGCCGGAGGCCCGCCAAGCCCCGAAGCCAAGTCGGCACTCGCGGTTTTTTTCGGAGAGAGGCGCAAAGTCGCCTTCCTGACCGCGGCCAGCCTCAAGGACGAGGACTCTTACTTCGAGCGCGTGCGCCAAGCGCTCGAGCCCGCGGCACCCGAAGGCGCGGGACTCTCTCTGGTCCACCTGCGTTGGAATAGCCGCCCCCTGGAAACTCTCGCCCAAACCGAAGGCCTATTCATGGGCGGCGGCAACACCTACGCGCTCTTGCAGAGGCTGCAAACATCCGGGCTCTTGGAGGCGATTAGGGAAAAAGTCCGCGCGGGCATGCCCTACGCCGGCTCGAGCGCAGGCTCCAACGTCGCCGGGCCCAACATCCTTACCACCAACGACTGGAACGTCGTGGGCTTATCCCGCTTCGACGCCCTGGAGCTCGTCCCCTTCAACATCAACCCCCACTACAAGGAAACCGATCCGGCCATGGCGCCGTTTAGCGAAACGCGGGACGACCGCATCGCGGAGTATCACGCGGTCCGGCAAAATCCGGTGCTGGGCATCGAGGAAGGCTCCTGGGTCCAGGTCGATAACGGCCGGGCCACGGTTCAAGGCCAGTCCCGCGCCAAGCTTTTTCGCCCCGGAACGCCGCCGCGGTGGCTTAAAGCCGGCGAGACCCTGCCCCTGACGCCTTGGCCTTAGCCCGAAGTGAAATGGTAATATGGCTCCATGAACTTTGATCTCGACGCCGAGCACGCGGAGCTCCAACGCCGCGCCCGGGAGTTCTGCCAGAATGAAATCGCCCCCAAAGCCCAAGCCAACGACGCCAAGGAGACCTTCCACTGGGACACGGTCCCGGCCCTGCGCCGCATGGGCTATTTCGGCATCACCTTTCCCAAGAAATACGGCGGCCAGGAACTAGACGAGCTGTCGCTGTGCCTCATCCTCGAAGAGCTGGGCGCGGCCGACGCGGCCGCGGCGCTCACCATCGAGTCGCACAACGGCCTGTGCACCAATCATATCTACCTCAACGGCAACGATGAGCAAAAAAACAAGTACCTGCCTTTATTGACCTCGGGCGAGATGCTGGGCGGCTGGGCGCTGACCGAGCCCGGCTCCGGCTCGGACGCGGGCGCGGCCAAAACCAAGGCGGTTTTCGACGGCAAGCACTGGATTTTAAACGGCTCCAAAACCTTCACCACCCAAGGCTCGGTCGCGGGCGTTTACGTGGTCTTCGCCCAGACCGGAGACCCCGACGCGGGCCGCAAAGAGCTGACCGCCTTTCTCATCGACAAGGGCACGCCGGGATTTACCGTGGGAAAAATCGAGCACAAAATGGGCATCCGCTCCTCAGACACGGCCCAGCTCCACCTCCACGACGTCCGGCTCAACCCCGACCGCATGATCGGCCCCAAGGGCAAGGCCTTTGGCGCGGCGCTGCGGATTTTAGACGGCGGCCGCGTCGCCATCTCCGGCATCTCGGTCGGCATCGCGCGCGCGGCCTTGGACGAAGGCGTCCGATGGGTCGCCGCGAGAAAGGGCGACTACGGCATCGTCCCCGAGAATCCGGGGCTTACTTTCGCGCAGCGCACGCTCGCTCAAATTGCGGCCGAGGTGGACGCGGCCAGGCTCTTGACCCACCGCGCCGCGTGCCTGATGGACGCGGGCCGGCCCTTTTCCAAGGAAGCCTCCATGGCCAAGCTCATCGCGGGGGATTTGGCCATGCGCGCGCCCACGGAAATCTTGGACGTCATCGGCCCCGAGGGCGCGTCCCTGGACTGCCCGGTCCAGCGCTCCTTCCGCGACGCCAAGCTCTACCAAATCGGCGAGGGCTCGAGCCAAATCCAGCAGCTGGTCATCAGCCGCATGCTGCTGGCTGACAAGCCGCAAGCCGCGGACAAGAAAAAAGCCGCCGCGTCCGCTCCATGAGCGAGAGCGTCAAGACCGAAGCCTCGCCCTATTCCGCGACGCTCAATCTTCCGCAGACGGAGTTCCCCATGCGCGGGGACCTGCCCAAGCGGGAGCCCGAAACCCTCGAGCGCTGGGCCGGGCTCTACGCCAAAATGCGGGAGCGGCAAGAAGGCCGCCCGTCCTTCGTCCTGCACGACGGCCCGCCCTACGCCAACGGCCGCATCCACATCGGCCACGCCCTGAACAAAATCTTGAAGGACATGACGGTCAAGTCCCGCGCGCTCATGGGCTTCGCCACGCCCTACGTGCCCGGCTGGGACTGCCGGGGGCTTCCCATCGAATCCGCGCTCTTAAAGGAAATGAAGACCTCCAAGCGCGGCATCAAGGACGTGCCCGCGTTCCGCAGGGCCGCCGCGGAGTTCGCCGAAAAATTCATCGCCGTCCAAAAAGAGGAGTTCGAGCGCCTGGGCGTCTTGGGCGATTGGGAGCATCCCTACAAAACCCTGTCGCGCGGCTACGAGGCAAAAATCCTGGAAGCTTTCCGCCGGCTGCTTCTGAATGGATACATCTACCGCGGACTTAAGCCCGTGTATTGGTGCATCACCTGCGAGACCGCGCTGGCCGAGGCCGAAATCGAGTACAAGGACAAGACCTCGCCGTCGGTCTACGTGGCGTTTCCGATTAAAATAAATGCACGATTCATTCCATCCTCGGGAGAAATTGCGGCTGATTCAGTCTATGCATTAATCTGGACGACAACGCCCTGGACTCTCCCCGCAAACATGGCCCTGGCATTTAATCCGGGAATGACCTACGTCCTTGCCAAGGCAACATTTAACGGCAAATCCCGCCATTTCTTATTTGCCGAGGCACGCCTGGAGGCGATCCAAAAGATTCCTGAAATATCAAGTCTAGAGATCATCCAATATTGGAAGAATAGCAAGGAACTATATTCCCTCCTAGGCGGAGCATCATACCACCCACCATTTCAACCGGCGAACAGCGGCCGGCTATTAAAAGCTGATTACGTCACGGCAGAGGACGGCACGGGAATCGTGCATACCGCGCCCGGCCATGGCGCCGATGACTTTAACACATGGCAGCAAGAAGGGCTCCGTGAAGAGCGCGATACGATATTATGCCCCGTGGACGCAGCCGGACGGTTCACGGACGAGGCGCCGGAATTTTTGCGCGGCGTGAAGGTTTTCCCGGAAGGCAACGAGGCCGTCATCGCCGATTTGAAAAAACGCGGGCTGCTGCTGGCCCAGGAAAACATCCAGCACAGCTACCCGCACTGCTGGCGCTGCAAGAATCCCGTCATTTTCCGCGCCACCGAGCAGTGGTTCTTGAGCGTGGCGGGGAAGGATTTGCGCGCCAAGCTCTTGCAGGCCATCGGCGGCGTCAGTTGGATCCCCGCCGCCGGCCAAGCCCGCATCTCCAGCATGGTGGAAAACCGGCCGGACTGGTGTTTGTCGCGCCAGCGCATCTGGGGCACGCCGATTCCCATCCTCTATTGCGCCGACGCGAAATGCGCCAAGCCGTTGGCTGATGAATCCGTTTTCAGGGCCATCGAGGAGAAAGTCGCCCAAGACGGCGACGATTTCTGGTTCGAGAACCCGGGCGGGGAAGTCTCCGCCAAAATCTGGAGCTTCCTGCCGAAAAATCTGCGCTGCCCCGCCTGCGGCCGCGAGAGCTTCCGCCGCGAGACCGACATCTTGGACGTCTGGATGGACTCGGGCGCCTCGTGGCTGGCCGTTCTGGGCGAGAAAACCGCTGAGCCCAAAGATGCGCCCGTCGCGGATTTGTATCTGGAAGGTTCGGACCAACACCGCGGCTGGTTTCAAAGCTCGCTGGTCCTTTCCACCGCCCTAGCCGGCCGCGCGCCCTACAAAACCGTCTTGACCCACGGCTTTGTCTTGGACGAGCGCGGCCGCGCCATGCATAAGTCCGCAGGCAACGTCGTCTCCCCCCAGGACGTGGTCGGCAAGATGGGCGCGGACGTTCTGCGGCTCTGGGTCGCCCTGGCGGACTATAGCGACGACGTGCGCATCTCGGACAAGCTTCTGGAGGTGCCGGCCGAGGCCTACCGGAAATTTCGCAACACCGTGCGCTATCTTTTGGGCAACACCTTCGATTTCGACCCGCGCGCCAATTCCATCCCCCGCGAGAAACTGCCCGAGCTCGAGCGCTATATTCTTGAACTCCTGGCCGCGCTCCAAAAAAACGTCATTGACGACTACAAGGCGTTCCGTTTCCGGAACGCGGCCAGACGCCTCGTTGATTTTTGCGCGTTTGATCTCTCGGCCTTCTATCTTGACATCGTCAAGGACAGGCTCTACACCTTCCCCAAAAACGATCCGGCGCGGCGCGCCACGCAGACCGCGATGGCCGAGATACTGGAGCGCCTGCTGCTGTTGGCCGCACCCATCCTCTCGTTTACCGCCGAGGAAGCCTGGCGGATGGGGCCGCGCCGGTGGAGCCCGAACGACAGCGTTTTCCTAACGGATTTGCCCAAGGCCGCGGCGCCCACGGCCGGCGGTGAAAACTTGGCCTCAACGTGGCGGGACATCCGCCGCGTGCGCGAGACGGCGCAGAAGGCGCTCGAAGAGGCCCGCGCGGTCAAAAAAATCGGCAGTTCGCTGCAGGCCGAATTAATTCTTTCCGGAAAAGACGCGGCGCTATTGGACGCCGCCGGCTGGTGCGAAACGCTCTTGGTCTCGCGCGTTCGGCGGGAAGCCGGCTCCGGCGAGTTGAAAATAGCGGTCACGCCGATCGCCGGACCCAAATGCGCCCGCTGCTGGCGCTATCCTGACGATGTGGGCGCCGATTCCCAGCGTCCCGATTTGTGCGGCCGATGCGCCAAGCACCTCAGCCTCCAAGCCTAAGCCTTCCCGCGCGCGCCGCCGCCGTCGCGGCGCTTTTTGGGATTGATCGCCTGAGCAAGCTCTGGGCCGTCAAATGCCTTAAGCCCAGGGCCGTCATCCGGGTCTTTTCTTTTTTTCGCTTCGTCTACGTTGAGAACACCGGCATGGCGTTCGGCCTGGGCCGCCACCGCAACGTTCTTTTCCTGGCCCTGTCCGCGGCGCTGCTCCTTGTTCTTCTCCGCCTGCAAAGGCTTTGGGCGAAGAAAAACCTCTGGATTCAAATCGGGCTCCTGCTGGTCATCGCCGGAGCCCTGGGCAACATTTGCGACCGGGTTTTATACGGGCACGTTGTGGACTTCCTGGATTTGCGGCTATTCTCGCTCGACGTCTTCAACGTGTTCAACGTCGCGGATTCCTGCGTGAGCGTCGGGGCGGTCTGCCTGGGGATTGGAATCTTGAAAGACGAGGCCGCGGAGAAGCGCGCCGCTTAAAAAGCGTCAGCTTTTCTTAGACGGGTTCTCCACGTGCCAGAGATGGTTTCCGAACAAATAGCCGCCCGCGGCCGCGAATAAAAGACCGCCCAAGCCAAAGCCGAAAAGAGACATCGCCAAATAGCCCGAATAGCCGGCGAACAACATGCCGTTGCGGTTCGCGTTGGCGGATTGAGGATCCTTCGGCTTAGGCGTCGGAACGCCGGCTTCTTCATGCGGCGCCGGCACAGTCAAAGAATTAGCGTCAAGCTGAGTTGACTCAGGTTTAACCGGTAGTCGCCCGGTATTTTGCTGGGTAAACGCCTCTTGGCATTGATCAAATACTTCCTTTCCCTTGCCATTCAAGGAAGAGCAATCCTGGAAACTGTCCGGTTGCCTACATCCATCGCCGAAATTAAAAGTTCCACCCGGACACGGCCCAGTGACAAGCGCTTTATAAGCGGAGCCATTGGTATTTAGCTGAATAGAACTTTTAGGCTTTGGAGGAGGCGGCGGGGTCGATCTTGTATCCTGATCAGAAACGGGAGCGCCTTTATCCGGCTGACCCTGGCTGCCAGATGTAGTTTGCGACAACGCGATGCTTGCCGAGGCAAAAATAACCGCCGCGACTAAAATAGACCTTGTTTTCGCCATGATTTGGCCTCGCTGTCAGGATAAAAGAAGAATTCCCGGGTGTCAAGGGCCCGCGAAGGTAAAAATTCGGTTAAAAACCGCGGTTTTGACGCCGCAAAAGGCCGACGAGTTCGACGTGGGAGGTTTGGGGAAACAAGTCCACCGGCTGGACCCGCTCAAGCCTGTAGCCCGCGCGCGAAAGCAGCCCCGCGTCCCGCGCGAAGGTGGCCGGGTTGCAGGACACGTAGACCACGCGCTCGAAGGCCCGGTGTGAAAGGGCGCGCAGCGCGCCGGGCAAAAGCCCTTGGCGGGGCGGGTCGACCACCGCGGCGCAGGCTCCGGAGAGCTCGGCGGAGAGCCGGTGCAAGACGGACTCCACCCGTCCGGCCATGAACCGGGCATTTTTGATTCCGTTTCTGCGCGCGTTGGCCCAGGCGTCTTCAACCGCATCCGCATTTTCCTCGACGCCGATGATTTTTTCCGCAGCCTCGGCCAGCCACGCGGCCAGCGTGCCCACGCCGCAATAGAGATCAAGAACCCGGTCGAATCTCGGCGCGCCCTCCGTCAACGCCGAACGGGCGGCGGCGTAGAGGATTTCCGCGGCGGGAGTATTCACCTGCAGGAAGGCTCCAGGCGAGGCCGAAAACGAGAACTTCCCGACTTGTTCCTCAATGCGTGGAACGCCCCAAAGACGCGCCCAGCGCGGCCCCAGGACCACCGAGGTTTTCTCCGGCTGCACGTTGAGGTAAATCGAGGCCAGCTCCGGCGTCCCGGCGCGCATCTCATCGATAAAAAGGTCCTGATCCGGAAATTCGGACGCGCGCGCGACCAAGGCGATCAACGCCTGCCCTTGGGAATTGGTGCGCGCGAAGAAGTGCCTGAGCCATCCTTGGCCGTTTTTTTCGTCGTAGACCTTCCAGTTAAGGCGGCGGGCCAAGGCCTTGGCTCGCAAGGCCAGGCGCACCGCTAAATCCGGCTGGACCGGGCAAGCGGAAAAATCCGCAATCTGGTGGCTCTGCGGAGCGTAGAATCCCGCGATAATTTCGCCTTTTCCGTCACGGCCGAAGGGAATCTGGACCTTGTTGCGGTAGCCCCATATATAAGGAGAGGCCAGCGTCGGAAGCACCTCGGCGCCTGAAATCTTGCCGATGCGGCGCAGGCAGTCCTCGACAATGCCCCTCTTATATTTGAGTTGCGCCGGATAGTTCAAATGCTGCCAGTCGCAGCCGCCGCAAAAAAGGCCCGCGGAGCCCGGGCGGAAATGAATGGCACAGGCCGGCTCGACGCGATCCGGGCCGGCCGCCGCGACGCGCAGGATTTTCGCGCGGGCGTAGGTGCCCTTGGCCGAGACGATTTCCGCCTCGAGCTCGTCGCCCGGAGCGCCGTAGGGGACGAAGACAACGCGCGAGGAGCCCTGCGCCCGGGCGATGGCCTCCCCCTCGGGCGCCAGGCGCTCGACTTTTAGTTTCACGACCTGCCGTTCCCCGGGCACGGCCTCATCCTACAATTTTGTAAAATGGACGCTCCATGAAAATAAGCCGGACGCTCCTCGTCGCGGCCGCGCTCGCGGCCGGAGCCTGCGTCCCCTATCCGCAGGGCGGCCCGGCCGATTCCGGCGCCGGGAGTTCCCCGGCCGTCACCCAGACCTCCTTTGGGCCGCTCGACGCCGGGGCCAGCCAAGTCGACAGCCTGCATTTCTCCGTGCACGCCTACGGCGACCAAGCCGCCAACCAAATCGCCGGCGCCGCCGAGACTGATTACAACAACATCATGATGGACACCAACCTCTACTCCTTCATGCCCCAGACCGGTCTCTACCAAATTTACGTCTACGCCGACCAAGCCGAGTATCTTAAAAAGACGGGCCAGCCGGGCTGGTCCGGGGGCATGGCCTACGGCAACGCCATCTACACCTACATGGGCCAGCAGCTCTTCCCCATTCTCGCCCATGAAATGACCCACCTCATTTTCTACGAGTACATGCGCTATCCCGGCGGCGATATGAATCCCGCGCACCGCTGGGTCAACGAGGGCCTGGCCGTCTATGAGGAGGAGAAAGCGGCCTCCGGCGGGCAGGGCTTGGTGGACATCTTCCCGAGCGTGCGGCCCACCATGATCCAGAGCCCCATCCCCATGGATCAGATGATCAACCTTGCTCCGGCGACCGAAGAGGCCCATACGGTCAGCGTTTGGTACTGCGAAGCCGAAAGCCTGGTCCAATTCATGATCGAGCACGGCGGACGCATGGGCTTCTCTCAGTTCCTGGCCGCCCTGCAAAAAGGAGAAACTCTCGATCAAGCGGTCGCGGCGGGATTTCCGGGCACTTGGAGCAACCTGGCCTCTCTCTATAGCGCATGGAAGACATCGCTCCTGCAGTAAGCGGCGCCAGCAAGGTCCCTCTATTCCAGGTCGTGGCGGGAATTCTCCTCTCCGCGCCCATCCTGGCGCAGAACGCCCTGGGATTTTCCGCCTATACCGGCCTGGTCCTATCCTTTCTGCTCGTCCTGGCCGGAGGATGGAGTTTCCACAAAGGCGCGGCCAGAAATTTTATTTGGAGGGGAATCGAGGCCGACGCGCTCATCTCATTTTCATCCTGGACGGCCTTCATCTCGATTTTAACCATCGTTTTATTTCCGCGCCTTCTGCCCGCCGCGGCGCGGGCCGCCGGCACCGGCTTGCTTTGCTTCCTGGTGATCATTTCTTCTTTCGGACGCTGGCTCGCCGATGAAATGGACGCGCGCGGCATCCGCGCCCTGGACAGGCTCAGCCGGCTTGCGCCAAAAACAGGAAGAGTCCTTGATTCCTCCGGAGAAAAAACGGTCCCCGTCGAAGAAATCGCCGCCGGAGCCATCGCGCACGTCCGGCCGGGAGAGCAAATCCCCGCGGACGGCGTCGTCGCCTCGGGCTCCTCTCTCGTCGACGAAGAGCTCATCCACGCCGCTTCCCGCCAGGCCGAAAAGTCCGAGGGAGCCGCCGTGACGGCCGGGGCCGTGAATAAATCCGACTCCCTGTGGCTGCGCGCCAAAAAACCGGGCGATGAATCCGACTTGCGCCGGATCGCGGCCCGGGCATCCTTCAAAAAAGCCTCGGGATCGCGCCTCTTCGGCTTCGCCGACAACGCCGCGGCCCTAAGCCTGCCCTTGGTGCTCATCGCCTCGCTGACCATGGCCGTGATTTGGGCCATCGACGGTCCCAAGCCGCGGGCCGTGTGGGCCAGCGCCGTTCTCTTCTCTATTTTGTCGGCGGCCTGCCCCTGCGCGCTCGCGCTGGGAGAGCCCATGGCCGTTTTATTCGGGTGGCGGCAAGCCCGCAAAAAAGGAGTCGACTTCCGCCGTTTAGGCGCGTTCGTCGCAATGAGCCGAATTGACGTCGTCCTGATCGGCAAAACCGGAGTCCTGACCCGCGGACAGCCGAGCGTGGTCAAGGTCGTCGGCGCCGAGCCCAGCCCGGGCGGAAAATCCCTGGCCGCTGTTCTCGCCATCGCCGAGCGCTCGCCTCATCCCATGGCTGAAGCCGTCGCGGCTTATGCCCGGGAGGCCGGCGCGCGGCCGCTTCCCGTCGAATCATTCGAGACGGATCAAGGCCGGGGCGCCGCCGCCAAAATTGAGGGCCGGACCGCGCGGCTGGGCAGCCTGCCTTGGCTCAAGGCCAACGGCGTCGCCGTTCCGGCCGCCGCCATCGAGGGCGCCGTTTCCGCAGTGGGCTTCGCCTGGGAAAAAGACTCGCTTCTTGTCTTCACCTTGGAGGATCAATTCCGCGGCGGCGCCGCCCAGGCCGTCGCGCGGCTTAAAAAAATGGGAATCGAAACCATGCTGGTGTGCGGGGATCGCAACGAAAACGCTTACCGGGCGGCCGAGGAAACCGGCATCGCCCGCGTTTTCCCGGAAACCCTGCCCGAGGAAAAAATGCTCCTCGTCGAAAGGCTCCAAGCCGAGGGCAAACGCGTGGCCCTCTTAGGCCATAAGTTTTCGGACGCCGAGGCCCTTTGCCGGGCGGATTTTTCCCTTTCGGCCAAGCCGGGCTCGACCGTCGCCCAGGAAATCGCGGACGTCGTCCTTGAGGACGGCGACATCTCCCGCGTCGCGCGGACCTTCGAGATGGGCGACGCCATCCGCCGGGCCGCCCGAAAAAACGTTCTTTGGGCGCTGGGAATAAATGCGCTTCTGCTTCCGGCGGCGGCGGGCGCCCTCTATCCCCGCTTTGGAGTCCTCATTCCGGAGTCCCTCGCGGCGGGGGTCATTCTCGCTCAAATCCTGGCGCAGTGGATAAATTCCAGCAGAATCGTGAAGGAGACGGCATGAAAAAAAAATCAAAAACCAAGAAGTCGTTCTACGGTTACGCTCCCGACCTTGCCTTTTCCGGCAGATCCGAGCGCCTGCCTCCGCTGGATACCTGGCCGAACCAATACCGGGGCTATGAAATAAAAATCGAATGCCCGGAGTTCACCTCCATCTGCCCCAAAACCAAGCTTCCCGATTTCGGCGTTCTGACGCTTCGCTATCTTCCGAACAAGGAATGCGTCGAGCTTAAATCCTTCAAGTACTACCTGCTCGGCTACCGGAACCTGGGAATTTTTTACGAGAACGCCGTCAACCGCATCTTGGACGACGTCGTCAGGGCCGTCAAGCCCGTCTGGGCCGAACTGGAAGGGAAGTTTTCCACCCGCGGAGGCATGCACTCCACGATTACCGCCCGCTACCCGCGCGGGAATTTTAAGCCGGCTCGTCGATAAGCTCGCGCAGGGCGCGCTCGACGTCCGTTTTCTGCGGCACGGTGGCGTATTCGAGGGCGGGCGAGAGCCCGATGCCCGGGGTCGCCTTGCCGCACAAAAGCCGGGGCCGGACCTTCAGGTCGTAGAACAACTCATCTACGGTCCGGCGGAAGAGGTGCTCGCCGAAATTGGTGATCTCGGTCTCCTCGTTCAAGAAAAGAACGCGGCCGGTCTTCTTGATGGACGCCTTGATGAGTTCCCAGTCGTAGGGCACCAACGAGCGCATGTCCACCACCTCGACGTCGCCGGTCCCCGCGGCGGCCAACGCCTTGGCCACCTCGAGGGCGACGGGAACCATGCGGCCGTGAGTCACCACCGTGGCGCCACTTCCGGCTTTTGAAATCTTGGCCTGGCCGATGGGGACGGCGTATTCCTTGACGTCGGGCCAGCGCGGCTTCCACTGGGAGCGGTCTCCGATGGGCGCGTCAATCATCGCGCGCAGCTCCTTCTCGTCCGCGGGCTCGCCGGGGATGAGCTCCTCGCCCTTGACGCGCAGAAGCGCCTTGGGCTTCAGAAAAAGGACCGGGTTGTCGTCCTTGATGGCGGAAATCATGAGCCCGTAGGCGTCGAGCGGATTCGAGGGGCAGACCACCTTCATGCCGTGGAGCTTGGTGGCGATGGAATCAAACGAATGCGAATGGTAGATGGAGCCGTGGATGCCAGAGCCCGTCGGCGTCATGACCACCATGGGCGTCTTGTAGCGCCCGCCGGAAGTCCAGGTCGCGTTGGCCGCGAGCTTGAGCAAATCGATGACATTGAAGATGTAGTCGACGAACTGGATTTCCGCCACCGGGCGAAAGCCGGCCCAAGCCAAGCCCATGGCCGCACCCACGATGCCCCGCTCGTCCAAGGGCGAGTTCCAGGCGGTGCGCAGGCCCTGCGTCGCGGTGAAGACCCCGCCCAGCGGCGGCCCGACGTCCTCGCCGAAAATCTCCCGCACGCCCAGATTTTCCTCGCCGTAGTGGAGCGCCAGGCGGATGGCCTGGACCATATTCGCCATCAGCTTCCCCCCTTGGTCGGGTAGGACGGGGGCAGCGGCTCCGCGTAAACCCCCTCCCAAATGGACTCCGGCGAGGGATAAGGTTCCTTCTTGACCTGCTGATGGGCGTCGTCGACTTCGGCCAAGGCCTGGGACCAAACTTTTTCCAAATCTTCCTTCTTCGCGAAGCCCTGGGCCACGAGCTTCTCCTCGAACAGGGCGATGCAGTCGGTCTCGTTGACGCGGTTGGCGCCGGAGGCCGAGGAATGGCCGTAGAGCCGGCTGCAGACGGCCTCCAGAAGATAGGGCTTTCTTTCCTTGCGGCAGTAGGCCAGCGCTTCCCCAACGGCGGCGTAGGACTCGGCCACGTCGTTGCCGTCGATGGTCCTGGCCGCCATTCCGAAAACCTTGCCCCAATCGGAAATCTTTTTCTCGCCGTGCTGGGTCTGCTCCGGCACGGAAATGGCGTAGTGGTTGTTGACCACGATGATGAGGATGGGCAGCGGCAAAACCGGGCGGTTGGCCCATACCAGGCAGGAGTGGAAATCCCCCTCCGCCGTGCCGCCGTCCCCGCCGGTGACGATGGTGACGGCGTCGCCGGGAGTCCGGGCGTTGGCGATGGCCGTGCCGATGGCCGAGGAATACTGGGTCTCGATGGTCGAACTCACGGGCACGACGTTCCATTCCGGAACGCAATAGTGGTTGACGAAATTGCGCCCCTTGGTGTAGGGATCGGTCGCGACCGTGCGCATCTGCCGGATGCTGTCGATGGTCGCGGCGCCCATGGCCAGCAGCGTGGCGCTGTTGCGGTAATGAAAATTCAGGTAATCGTAGCGCGGCCCCTGGCCTTTCTTGATTTGCAGACCCAGGCTGACGTTGAACGCCTCTTCGCCCGGCCCGCCGATCCAGAAATAACCCTCGCCGGTGCGCCCCATCTTGATGCAGCGCTCCTCCAAAATGCGGGCGCGGACCATCAAGGTATGGATTTTAAGCAGAAGAGCCCCATCCATCGTGCCGAAAGGTCCGCCGGAGACAGCCATGGTTGGCTGAGCCATAAATTTAGAATAGCAAAAAATTACGGCGACTTAAATTCGGCCCGGAGCCGCTAAGGTTGCGCGGCGGGAGCCGATCTCCGCGTCATGAGCCAGGACGACGAAGCGCCGTCGTTGCCGTTGAAAGTTCCCCGGCAGGAATCCGCGGAAGCGCACTGCCCGCTGCCGCTGCCTCCGCCGCATGAGTCCTTGGCCGGAGCGGCCTCGGAAATAGAAACTGACCCGCCGGAACTGACGGTCCCCTTGGCGTCGGCGGCGTCGAAGGCCCCGTCGCTCGCGACGCTGACGGGAAGGTTAAAGGGCCCCCACTGCGCCTCGCAGCCGGGAACGGCCGGAACCGAGCTGGGCTGAGCCGCGAAATCCCATACCCCCGCGTAAGGATTTTTCTCGTTGAAGGAAAGCCCTTTAAGCCGGACGCTTGAGAGGCTCTGGCAGCCCGCGAGCCCGGCGGCGCACAGGCCAAGCGCCGCTGTCCCCCGCCAATTCTTGATCATCCCGCCGCCGCGGTGCCCGCGAGCCACGCGGAGAAAGCCAGGATGGCCGCGGAAAAGCCCGCCAGAACGATGAGGCACGAGGACAAGGAGGCGAACGCCGCGCCGCCGGCGCGCATCGGCGAAAGCGCTTCCTGCAGGCCCACGACGGCGTAGGTCACGGGGTTGACGCGCATCACCCAGCGCAGCCAGACCGGCGCGGTCGCGGCCGGGAACAAGGCGCCGGAGAGCATCCATAAAGGAATCAAAAAGAGATTCATCACCGCGTGGAAGCCCTGGGTTGACTCCATGCTCCAGGCGATGCAAAAGCCGATGCCGGTCAGGCCCAAGGCGCACAAGGCCAGGACCAGGACGGCCCATAAATAATCCATCAGCCCGGCTGGAAGCCCCACGGCGCGGGCGAAGACCAGGAAACACAGCCCCTCGACGAAGCCGACCGTGGCCGCGCCCAAGACCTTGCCCATCACCACGGCCAAACGCGGCGCCGGAGAGACAAGCACCGATTGCAGGAAGCCCTCCTTCCTGTCGTCGATGATGGAAATGGTGGCGAACACCGCGGTGAAAAGAACGATGAGAACCAGCGTTCCGGAAAAATAATACTGCAGAACCTTCGGCCCCAGGCCGGAGCCGATGAGAAACCAAAAAAGAACCGGAGGAGCGATGGCGCCGACGACGCGCGCCCGGTCGCGGAAAAAGCGCTTCATCTCGCGCTCCCACAGGCTGGCCACGGCTAAAAGAAAATTCATGCCTTGTGCGCCTCCTCTTCCTTGACCCAGAAGCGGTGGCCCGTGCGGTGCATGAACACGTCCTCCAAGGTCGGCTTGGACAGGCTCACGGAACGGATTTCTCCCGGAAACGCCTCGACCACCTGCGGGATGAAGGCGTGGCCGCTCTCGCGTTCAATCCGCAGCACTCCGTCCACCTGCGCCGGAGAAACTCCGAAGCGCTCCTTGATGCGCGCGCCCAAGCCCGCCGGATCCGCCGATTCGATGGCGATGACGTCCCCGCCGATTTCGGACTTCAAGGCCGCCGGGGTTCCCTGCGCGGCCAGGCGCCCCTCGTCGAGCAAAATCAGGCGCGAGCAGTTTTCCGCCTCGTCCATGTAGTGGGTCGTGAGCAAAATCGTCGAACTCCTCGCCGCGCGCAAATCCTTCAAGTGATCCCACAAGTCGCGCCGCGCGCCCGGGTCAAGGCCGGTGGAGGGCTCGTCCAGAAGGATGAGATCGGGCCGGTGCAAAAGGCTCTTGGCCAACTCCACCCGTCTTTTTTGCCCGCCGGAAAGAGCGCCCGCGTAATCATCGGCCCGCGAGGCCAAGCCGTAGCGCTCGAGCCCCTCGGCCACGCGTTTGGCGAGCTCCGCGCCGCGCACGCCGTAGAGGCGGCCCTGCTGCTCCATGTTTTCCCGCACGGTCAGCTTGGCGTCGAGGCTGGGGCTCTGAAAGACCACGCCCAGCCGCCGGCGGACGGCGCCGGCGTCCTTAATCACGTCGAGCCCAAAGACTTCCGCGGCTCCGGAGCTCGGACGTAGGGCCGTCGATAAAATCTTGAAGAGCGTGCTCTTGCCGCCGCCGTTGGGCCCCAGCACGCCGAAAATCTCGCCGGCCGCGACCTCGAAGGAGACGGCCTTCAAGGCTTCCCGCGCCGGGGACTTTTTGCGCGCGGGATAGACGTGGCCGACGGCCTTGAGCGCGACCGCGGGCGCCGTCACTTGGCCGCGCTCCACAAGGTCTCGGTCTTGCCCGACTGATGATTGGCCCAGCGCGCCGCGGTGAAGAGATAGTCAGAAAGCCGGTTCAGGTAAACGACGATCTCGGCGGAAACGGCCTCGGCCGCGGCCAAGGCCACCGCCGAGCGCTCGGCCCGGCGGCAGACGGCCCGCGACCAGTGCAGGCCCGCGCCCGCTTTGCCGCCTCCGGGCAGGATGAAATTGGAGAGAGGCTCCAAGCCCGCGGTCATCGAATCGATGGCGGCTTCCATGCGCTTGACGGCGTCCGGGTCCAAAGGCGGCGTCCGCGAGGAAGCGCTTTTCTTGATGTCCGGCGGAGAGGCGAGCATGGCGCCGATGACGAAGAGCTCCTGCTGAATCTTGCGCAGCTCGCCGCGCAGATCGCGAAGGTTTTCCTGCGGCTCGATTTCGGCCAGAGCCGCGCCCAATACGCAGTTGAGCTCGTCCACGTCGCCGTAGGCCGTCACGCGCCGGTCGTTCTTGGGCACCCGCGCGCCGCCCCAAAGCCCGGTTTCGCCCTTGTCTCCGGTCCGCGTGTAAATCTTCACCGAAAAAATTTTGGCAAATTAAGAAGGGCCTGAAAAGGGCTGTGGGAATTTTTATTCCCGGCCCAGGTGGCGCGCCAGGAATTTTTCGCAGGCTTCGTAGAACTTAAGACGGTTCTCGGGCCGGGCGAAGCCGTGCCCTTCGTCGGGGAAGAGCAGATACTCCACGTCCTTGCCCTTGGCGCGCAGCGCGCTCACGATGGTCTCCGACTCGGCGGCCTTGACCCGCGGATCGTTGGCGCCCTGCGCGATGAGCATGGGCATTTGAATTTTATCGGGGAAAAAAAACGGCGAGCGCGACTCCAAAAATTCCGGCTCCGTCTCCAGGCTACCCACCCGCAGATCGAAAATCCGGCGCAGAGGCTCCCAATAAGGCGGGACGGACTTGATGAGCGTCGCCAGATTGGACGGGCCCACGATGTCCACCGCGCAACGATAGAGTTCGGGCGTGAACGCGGCGCCGCACAAGGCCGCGTAGCCGCCGTAGGAGGCTCCGTAAATCGCCACGCGGTCCTTGTCGGCCACGCCCTCGCGGACGGCCCAGAACACCGCGTCGG